>NZ_JBFUFR010000012.1:0-148687 GCF_056403315.1 Roseateles sp. P2_H4
GGCCTGCCATGGGCCAGAGGCCCATGTCCTTCCGTAGGCACAAGCAGTCCGCAGGGACTGCTTGTGTCCGACTCCAGTTCCCTAGCCGGCCCGCACAGGCGATGTGCCTGGCGGTCGATCCGCCAGGCATCGCCGCCCCCTCGGGGGCTGAGGCCGGACAGGGCGCGCCCAGTGGGCGCGGTGTGCCTGCCGAAGGGCTGCGGCACAAGCCGCGGCGCGGTCTGCAAGACCGGCCAAGGTACGCCTTGGACGGGGGGCATCAGTTACTGCGCACGATGGCGCTGAGGCCGTGGCGTTTGGCGGCGGCCTGCAGCCGGCCGTCGCGCTGCATGCGGCTGACGAATTCGTCCACCGTGGCCAGCCAGGCGGCGTCGCCAGGCTTGACGGCATAGGCATAGGGCAACACGAAGAAGGGCGTGGGCGGCGCGACGAGGCGGGCCCAGTCGGCGTTGTCCAGCAGTCGGCGGCTGTAGGGGTAGTCGGTCATGAAGGCATCCACGCGGCCGGCCTCGAGCTCGCGCTCGCGCGTGTCCGGCGGCCGCACGACGACGAGGTTAGCCTGTTTGAGGGCCGCCGCCATGACGGGTTCCATGAAGGTGCCGGCCTGCACGGCGATGCGCACGCCCGGGCGGTCCAGGTCTTGCCATTGCTTCACGACCCGGCTGCTGCGCGTGGTCACCGCATAGATGTCGCTTTCCAGGTAGGGCCGGCTGAAGCGCAGCACCTGGGCGCGCTGGGGCGTCATGCCGACGGCGAACATGGCGATGTCGCAGCGGTCGCGCTGCAGGTCTTCGACGAGGGTCGCGAAGGACGAGTCGACATAGACCGGCTTGACCTTGAGGTCGGCGGCGAAGGCGGCCGACAGGTCGATGTCGATGCCGGCGAGCTGGCCGGTGCGCGGGTTGCGCAGCGAGACGCCGTAGTAGTCGGGCCAGATGCACACGCGCAGCTCGCCGCTTTCCTGCACGCGCTGCGAGGCGGTGGCGGCGGGTGCCGCGCAGGCGGTGGTGGCGGCCAGCAGGCCGAGCAGGGCGGCGGCCAGCCGCCTCATGCCTGGGCTCCCGGGCGCATCGCGTTGACGTGGTCGCGCAGGGCAATCAGCTCGGTCGCGTGGCTCAGGAAGGCGGCGACGATGGCGGGGTCGAAGGCGCTGCCGGCCTGCTCCGCCAGCATCGCCAGCGCGCGGTCGTCGGCGCGGGCCGGGCGGTAGCTGCGGGGCATGGTCAGCGCGTCGAAATAGTCCACGACGGCAACGATACGCCCAGACAGCGGGATGGTCTCGCCCTGCAGCCCCTCGGGATAGCCGCTGCCGTCCCAGCGCTCGCGGTGGTGCAGCGCGATCTCGGCCGCGAGCGCGAACAGCGGCAGGCTGGAACCCGCGAGCAGGGCCGCGCCGCGGCGCGGTTGGGCCTGCCGGCGGTGGCGCTCCTGGTCCCGCGTCAGCGGCCAGGGCGGTTCGGTGCAGCTGTCGGCGGCGTCGAGCTCGCCGACGTCGTGCAGCGGGGCGGCCAGGCGCAGCTGGCGGGCGCTGTCGGCGTCCAGCCCCAGGCGCAGGGCCAGGGCTTCGGCCAGATGCCCGAGGCGCACGCGATGGGCGCTAAGGTCCGCGGCCGGTTCGGGCGGCGGCAGCGTCAGCGGTGGCGTGGGCAGGTCGAGGGTGGCGGTGGGCAGCATGGCGAATTCCTTGCAGATCTCGCATTCTCTGAGCGTCATCAGTTTTATCAAATATGCCGACTCGGCCATTGCTGGCAAATTCGGCAAAATATGGCGGGTGAACCGCGCCCCGACCGTGCCCGATACCTGTTCGACCACCGAAGCCGCCCAACAGCTGGGCATGGCGGTGCGGTCCGTGCAACTGATGGTGGACCGCGGCGAGTTGCAGGCCTGGAAGACCCCCGGTGGCCATCGCCGCATCCTGCGCAGCTCATTGGAGGCCTGGCTCACCGCCCGCGCGGGTGCCGCGTCGACAGCGCTGCCAGCCGACGCCCGGACCGGCGTGCGGCCCGTGACGCTGCTGCTCATCGAAGACTCGGTGCACTTCCAGAACCTCATCAGCCTGGTCGTCAAGCGCGAGTTGCCAGAGGCCGAACTGCATGTCGCTTCCGACGGCATCGCCGGCCTGGCCATGGCCGGCCGCCTGGAACCAGACGTGCTGCTCATCGACATCCTGCTGCCCGGCATCGACGGCGCAGCGCTGATCACCAGCCTGCGCTCGCACCCGCAGTTCGCGCGCAGCCGTCTCATCGTCGTCACCGCACTGGACGAAGCCCAGCGCGCGCCCTACGCCTTTGCGCTGGACGGTGTGCCGCTGGTGCACAAGACAGCCCTTGTCACCGAGTTGCCACGGCTGCTGGTCGAGGCCGCCCAGGCCCAGCCGGCCTGAGTGCGCACCCATCAATGGCCGCGCGCCTGCTGCTGATCGAGGACGACGCGTCGATCGCCCGTTTCGTTGAACTGGCGCTCGAGGAATTGCCCGGCCATGACGCCGCCGCGCCCGCGGTCGAACTGACGGTCGTGCGCCGCCTGGCCGATGCGCGCACGGCGTTGGCGGCCGGCGGCTGGCAGCTCGTCATCAGCGACCTGATGCTGCCCGACGGCTCGGCCGAAACCCTGCTGGCCGAGGGCCTGGCGGAATCGGCCGGCGCACCGCCGTGGGTGGTCTTCAGTGCCGGCGTGCACCCCCAACGCCATGCCGCCCTGGCCGCGCTCGGCGTGGTGCGCACGCTGCGCAAGCCCGTGCCGCTGGCCGAGCTGCTGGACACCATCGGCGAGTTGCTGGGTAGCCGCGGCGCCAGCGCGGCGCCCGCCGTGGCCGTCCTCGGTGTCGACCCGGTGCAGCAGCATTTCGGCGGCGATCGCGGCCTGTACGAGAGCTTTCGTGCCGGCTGCCTCGAACGTTTCGCCGACGATCTCGCGCAAGGCAATGCGGCCGTCGCCAGTGGCGACGCACCGGCGCTACGCCGCGTCGCCCATGGCCTGAAAGCCGTGCTCGAGTTGCTGGGCCACCCCAGCCTGGCCGCCCAGGCCCTCGTGCTGGAAACGGCCGCCGCGGACTGGGCGCCGGGTCGCCCCCTGCCGGAAGGCTGGTTGCCGCTGTCCCGGGCCGTGGCGGAACTGCGCCGGCGCACTTAGGGCCTGCGACGCCGCGCCGGCTGGCCCTAGACCAAGCGCGCGGCAAGCGTCGCGCAATATTTGGCAAATCCTCTGCGACCCCACCCGTTCAGGGGCAGAGCATTGATCGTCTGTATTAATAGATTTGATAATTGCAGCAAAATCCAACGCCATGCTGCTATGCGCCTCGCCTGCCGACAACACCCCGACCGACCCGAACTTCGGCTGCCTGCCGGCTGCTGCTGAAGGGGCGGGCATGACGACCAGCCAGGTTCTCTACGTCGAAGACGATCCGGTCAACGCGATGCTGATGCAGGGCATCCTGGAGCTGCGCCCGGGCTGCAGCCTGCTGGTGGCCCGCAGCGGCGCCGAAGCCCGGCGCCTCGTGACGCAGGGCCGTGTCGACCTGCTGCTGTGCGACCTGCGCCTGCCCGACATCGGTGGCGACGAGTTGCTGGCCCAGTTGCGCGAAGCCGGCCTGCCCGAAGACGTGCCGGCCCTGCTGGTGACGGCCGAATCCGAATTCGTCGCCTCGCAGCTGGCGCGCCGCCATGGTTTCGACGGCTACTGGAGCAAGCCGCTGGACGTGGCAGCCACGCTGCGCAGCCTTGAGCACTGGCTAGGGAAGCGCTGAAGCTGGAAACAGCCTCGCGCTGACACAAATCTTTGCGCATTGGCCACAAGGCCTTGCGCCCTCGGCAGGATGCTTCGGTGAAAGACGGACACCGGAGACCGCCCATGAAAAACCGCCGCTTTGTGCTGAGCAGTGCCGCCGCCCTGGCGAGCGGCGTCATGCTGGCGGCGCGCCGCAGCCAGGCGGCGGTCGCGGTGGCTGCTCCGGCCCTGAGCGCCGATGAGCGCGCCCTGCATGCGCTCAACCGCCTCGGCTACGGCCCGCGCCCGGCCGACGCCGCCGCGATGGCCGCCCAGGGCGCCGACAAATGGCTGGAGCGCTTCCTCACCGAACAGCTGGAGCCGCGCCGCCTGCCGCAGCCGGAAAGCCTGAGCACCCGGCTGGCGGGTCTGGACGTCCTCAAGCTCGGCCAGGCCGAGTTGCTGGGCCGCTACCGCGAGGCGGTCAAGGCGGCCCGCGAGGCCCGCCGTGAACAGGCCCAGGGCATGAAGGCCGATGCCGATGCGTTGAACGCGGTGCGCGAGAAGATCCGCCCCCTCGTCGCCCAGGCCGCGACGGCCCGCCTGTCGCGGGCGCTGCAGAGCCCGGCCCAGCTCGAGGAGGTGATGACCGAGTTCTGGTTCAACCACTTCAACGTCTTCGCCGGCAAGAACGCGGTCGGCGTCCTCGTGGCCGACTACGAACAGCGCGCCATCCGGCCGCATGTGCTCGGGCGCTTCCGCGACATGCTGGGTGCCACCGCCAGGCATCCGGCCATGCTGATCTATCTCGACAACGCCCAGAGCGTCGTCGCCGGCTATGAACCGCCGCAGCGCGCCCGCCGCTTCCTGGCCGAGCGGCCGGAGCTGAAGGCACGCGTGCCCAGCGGCCTCAACGAGAACTACGCCCGCGAGCTGATGGAGCTGCACACGCTGGGCGTGGACGGCGGCTACAGCCAGCATGACGTGACCGAGCTCGCGCGCATGCTGACCGGCTGGGGCCTGGACTCGCGCAAGGCCCTGGTGGGCGGCACGGGCGATTTGTTCGTGTTCGATGCGCGCAAGCACGACCACGGCAGCAAGACCTGGCTGGGCCAGACCGTGAAGGGCGCCGGACAGGCTGAAGGCGAACACGCGCTGGACGTGCTGGCCGCGCACCCGGCCACGGCCCGCCACCTGGCCGCCAAGTTCGCCCAGGCCTTCGTGGCCGACGACCCGCCACCCAGCCTGGTGCAGAAGCTGGCCGACAACTTCAAGGCCACGGGCGGCGACCTGCGAGAGTTCACGCGCACGCTGATCCGCGCCGACGAGTTCTGGAGCCGCGAGGCCTACCAGGCCAAGTTCAAGACGCCCTATCAATACCTGCTGTCCAGCCTGCGCGCGCTGGACCTGCAGCCGGCCAACCAGCAGAACCTGCTGGGCGCCCTGGCCCAGGCCGGCCAGCCGCTGTACGGCGCGGCCACGCCGGATGGCTACAAGAACACGGCCGCCGCTTGGCGCAACCCCGAGGCGTTGACGCAGCGCGTGCAACTGGCGACGACGCTGGGGCAGCGCAGTGGCATCAGTGCCGAGAAGCTGACCAGCACCCTTGGCGCATCGGTCAGCGAGCCGACCCGCCGCACGCTGGCCGCCGAGCCCGCCGGACAACAAGTGGCTCTCCTTCTCGCCAGCCCCGATTTCATGAAGAGGTGACCGCCATGCTGCGTCGTCAACTGCTGCACTTTGGCGCCTTCACCCTTGGCGGTCTGCCGGTGTCTCTCGTGCAGGCCCAGGGCCAAAACGGCGAGTTCAGGCAGAAAAAGCTCGTCGTCGTCATGCTGCGTGGCGCGGTGGATGGCCTCTCGGTCGTCGCGCCCTATGGTGAGCGCGAATACGCCGCCAGCCGTCCGCAGATCGCACTCGCGGCACCGGGCGCCGAGGACGGCCTCATCAAGCTCGATTCGCTGTTCGGCCTGCACCCCTCCCTGGCACCGCTGAAGCGCCACTGGGACGGCGGCCAGCTCGCCTTCGTGCATGCCAGTGGCTCGCCCGACACGACACGCTCCCACTTCGACGCCCAGGACTATTTCGAATCCGGCACGCCGGGCCGCAAGTCCACGCCGGATGGCTGGATGAACCGGCTGCTGACGGCCCTGCCGGGTGAGCCGGCGCCGACGCGCGCCATCAGCCAGGGCAGCACGCCGCCGCGCATCTTTGCCGGCACGGCCAGCGTCGCCAGCCTCGGCCTGGGCCCCAACGCCATGCAGCGCCGCGCCATCGACGACCCGCAGATGCAGGCCGGCCTGGCCAAGCTCTACGCCAACGACGCCCAGCTCAGCGGCACGCTGCGCGACACCTCGCGAGCCCGTGAGGAAATGAGCCGCAGCATGGCCGCAGCCGAGCCCAAGTCGATGGACCCGAGCGCCGACGCCGGCGCGCCGTCCGCACGCAGCTTTGCCGCCGACGCGCGCCGCCTGGGGCAGCTGATCCGCAAGGACGCCCACACCCAGCTGGCCTTCACGGCCGTGGGAGGTTGGGACACCCACGTCAACCAGGGCGCCGCCCGCGGCCAGCTCGCCAACCGCCTGGCCAGCCTGGGCGAGGGCCTGGACGCTTTGACCGCCGGCCTGGGCGACACCTACAAGGACACCGTCATCGTCGTCGTCAGCGAGTTCGGCCGCACGCTGCGCCAGAACGGCAACGGCGGCACCGACCATGGCCGCGGCAACGTCATCTGGCTGCTGGGCGGCCCGGTGGCCGGCGGCCAGATGCTGGGCGAATGGCCGGGCCTGGACGCCAGCGCCCTGGCCGATGGCCGCGACCTGGCCGTGCGCACCGACTTCCGCCAGGTGCTGGCGCCGCTGCTGCAGCGCCATCTGGGCCTGTCGGAAACCGCACTGGCAACAGTGTTTCCCCAAGCCCCGCAAACTTGGCGTTATGCAGACAAGCTGCTGCGTGCCTGAGGCATGCAGCAGCAGCGTTCAATCAGATGGGAGAACGACATGATGCGAAGCGCTTCCTCCTTGTTCGGGCTGTGCCTGTGGGGCGCCGTGCTGGCCTACTGCTTCCTCGTCGCGGTCGGGGCCTGAGGGCGTGCCCGTCGTCGACGTCCTCTGGGCCGGCGCCCTGCCGCCGGCTGCCGAGGCGCTCGCCGCTCATCTGGCCGACGTGATCGGCGACGTCCTCGGCCTGGACCCGGGGCGGGTCTGGGTCAGGCTGGACGGCATCGGCCACTACGCCGAGAACGGCGGTCCGCTGGAAGGCGAGCCACCGGTCTTCGTGCGCATGCTGCATGCGCGCCCGCCGGTGGGCGAGGCGCTGAAGGCCGAGATCACCGCGCTGACGGCGGCCATTGCGGCGGCGGCCGGCCGGCCGACCCATCTCGTGCATCTCGAGTACGCGCCGGCTGGGGCGGGGCGTGTCGCCTTTGGCGGCCGCCTCGTCGAATAGGGCACCCCACGAACGAAGTCGTCGCGGCGCATGACGTCTGCGTTGAGGCTGGCAGCATTCGCCAACCTTCCAACACTGTCGCCATGCGCCCACTCCTTCCCGGTCTTGTTCTCGTGGCTTTTGCCTGCACGGCGCAGGCCGAATCCATGCAGAGCTGCGATGAGGCCGTCGTCCTCTACTCAGCGCCTCAGCTCATCCCGCTGAAGGACCATGTCACCATCAAGCGCCTGGCCGTGCGGCCGGCGGCGCCGCCGGCAAGCGATGAGGCCGAAGACAAGCGCTGGGCACCGCAGCGCACCGCCGCCTTCACGCGGGTGACCCAGCCGGGTCTCAACGGACCGGACACGGTGGCCCTGCAGATCTTCTCGACCAAGACCCGCGCGCGCTGGCGCATGGACTTCGACCACGAACTCGACAGCGTCGAGGCCCAGTGGCTCAACGAAGAGCTGCTGTTCGTGCGCGCCTGGTGGGGACGCATCGTGTCCACCGACCTGATCTTCGACGTCGGCAGCGGCCGCTTCCTGTACGCGAAGGAAGCGAACTACGGGCTGCTGACCCAGCCCTGCGCCAAGCCTCAGCCGAAATAGCCGCCCTCAGCCCACCCGCTTGGCCGCCGCCAGTTCCGCGGTCGAGAGCACTTGCGGCTTCGCGACCGGCATGCCGGTCTGCGGATTGAAGAACGGACTGGCCCGGTAGGTCCCGCGCAGACGGCCCTTGATGATCATGGCAAGGGTCTTGACGATGCCGCTGAACATGCCGGCCGCCTTCGGCTTGCTGTCGCCCAGGGCACCGTCGACGCCGACGCGCATCGTGACCGGTCCGAATGATTCGTCCACGGAGGGCTTGCCAGGGCCGAGGCCCGTGTGGATGAGGCCGACGAAATCGGCCTTCCGGTCCGCGAGCGTGTTGCCTATCGGTGTGCGGCAGCAGCTCGCATACCAGCGCAGCATGCCCTTGTCGGTCAGTCGGATGCAGGCCAGCCGTTGCTGGCCCTGCGTGAACACGACGTGGGATGCCGGGACCTGGACGATGTCGGTGCCGCCCTGGCGGTCCAGCGTGTCCTGCGCGCCCAGATGCCGGGCAAAGGCCTGGCAGTCGGTGCAATGGCAGACGCAGCGATTGGACGGGCGCGTGGGCTCAAGCAGGCCGCGGAGCTGGCCGCAGCGGCACTGGATCTTGTGGTTGTCGGGCATCGGGCGGTTGTACCAGTCGATCCTTCCAGTTTTGTCATCAGCCGAAGTAGCCGAGGTTCTTGACGCTGAAGTTGGCCAGGTGGGGGAAGACGCCGCCGAGGTCGGCCGCGCCGACGCCGAACCAGCTGGCCAGCGTCGCGCTCATCTGGTCCACCGACGTCGTCGGCAGCCAGCGGCCTTCATCGCCGGAGTCGTCCGGCCCGCCGAGCACGAGCTGGGGCATGCGGCCATAGAGGCCACCCTTGACGGCGCCGCCGAGCACGAACTGGTGGTTGCCCCAGGCGTGGTCGGTACCGCCGCCCGAGGCCGGTTGCAGGGTGCGGGCGAAGTCGCTGGCGGTGAAGGTGGTCACCCCATTGGCGACGCCGAGTTGCTGCATCGCGTCGTAGAAGGCCTTCAACGCCGGGCCGAGGTCGGCGAAGAGCTGGTTCTGCTGGTTGAGCTGGTCGTTGTGGGTGTCGAAACCGCCCATGCTGACGAAGAAGAGCTGGCGCGTGACGCCCAGGCCCGAACGGCCCTCGATCATCTTGGCCACCGTCAGCAGCTGCTGGGCCACGCCGCTGTTCAGGCCATTGAAGAGGCCGGCGACGCTGCCGGTGCCGGACAGCGCCGTGTTCAGCACATTGCTGGCCTTGACGGCCTGGTTGAGCACGCTGGCCGCGGCACGTTCCTCGGCGTTGGCATAGGGCTGCTGCAGCAGGCTCTGGTAGAGCTGGTAGAGGGGGCTGGCGCTCGGGTTGTTGCCGAAGCCCTTGATCGCGAAGCTGGTGCCGGAACCGACGGTCAGGCCGGCGTTGCTGGCGCCGTTCATGAAGACGTTGTTGCCGCTGACCGACAGCGCCATGGGCACCACGCCATTGCTGGCCTGCAGGTCGGCGATGCGGCCGCCCCAGCCCGTCACCGAGGTGGCCTGGTTGCCGCTGAAGGATTGGCCACGCTGCCATTGGTCCTGCTGGTCGTCGTGGGAGAACAGATTGCTCGGCCGCTGCGCATTGGCCGCGTTGAACTCGGCCTTGGTCATGGGCCTCACGAGCGGGCCGACATTGGCCTGCACGGCCAGGTGGCCCTGGTTCCAGATGTCGGCCAGCGGCGTCAGGGCCGGGTGCAGGCCGACGCCGCCGCCGTTCAGTGGCGCGAGGGCCGATTGCGGCAGCGTCAGCCCGCCGGCACCGGCGGTGCCGCGCGCCCTGGCATAGGCAGCGTAGCTGGCCGCGTCGGTCGGGATGACCATGTTGTTGCCGTCGTTGCCGCCATAGAGGAAGACGCAGACCAGGGCGCGGTAGTCGCTGCCCAGCAGGGGCGCGGCCAGCGAGGGCAGGGCGGAGGCGCCGGCGAAGGCCGCGGCGTGGGAGAGCAGATGGCGTCGGGACAGCATTTCAGTTCTCCACCAGGTATTCGGGCGACATCGCGGCGAGGAAGAGTGCCGCCTTCGCGCGGTCCAGCGGCTTGGTGGCCGGTCCGATCTGCGCTGCTTTCAGCAGGGCTGTCTGCAAGCTGCTGCTGGCGCGGCCGGCGAAGAGCACGCGGTTGATCTCGGCGACGAGGCTGGCCGGCGTCGCCGCCAGGGCCTGCCAGCGGGCCAGGTCGATCTTGGTGCCTACCGAGCCGGCCACCGTCGGGTCGGCCGCCACGCCCTTGCCGTTCAGCGCCGTCTGCAGCACGCCGCTCAATTTGAAGGCGGCGCTGGCGTTGAAGACGCCGAAGGCCGGGCCGTCCAGGGCCGGGTTGTCGGGCAGGTCGTAGTCGGGCGGGAAGAAGTTGAAGACGCTGGCCGGGCTGTAGACGGTCTGGCCCAGGCCGGCGGCCTGGCTGCGCAGCCAGACGCCGTCACTCGTGCCACCCAGCGCACGCAGCAGATGGGTCAGTTGCAGGATGGGTTCGCGCAGCTTGCCGAAGTTGGCGGGTGCCTGCGGCGTGATCGTCTCGGGATCGGTCAGGATGGCCTGCAGCACGGCCTTCATGTCGCCGCGCTTGTTGCGTTGGCCACCATTGAAGGTCGTGGCCACGCGCTGCACATAGGCCGGGCTGGGGTTGGCCGTGACGAGTTGCTGGATCAGCTGGCGGCCGATGAAGACGCCGACATTGGGGTGGTTGAAGATGTTGTCGATGGCCGCGTCGAGGTCGGCCTGGGCCGTCTGGCCGCCGGGCAGCACGGTGCCGTTGAGCAGCTTCTTGCTGCCTTTGTCATGGTGGTCGTCGAAGGCGACCATGGGCGCGTCGTAGTAGCTCGGGTTGCCGAACTTGTTCTTCGTGGCACCCGGCCGCGGCGCATAGGTCCAGCCGGTGAAGGCATGGGCGAAGCCTTCGACGGTGTCCTGGTCATAGCTCGGCAGCGGCTGGCCGCTGCTGTCGAGCTTCAGGCTGCCGTCGAGGTTGAGCTGCCACAGGCCGATGGAGAAGAGCTGCAGCACCTCGCGGGCGTAGTTCTCGTTGGGCTCTATGCCCTTGGTCGGGTTGGCCTTGTCGTTGTTGGCCATGTTCAGGAAGCGCCCCATGGCCGGGGACAGCGTCACTTCCTTCAGCACGTCGCGGAAGTTGCCGAAGGCGTTGCGCAGGAAGATGCGCTGGTAGTTGGCCATCGCATTGGGCAGCTTGATGACATTGCCCGACACGACCAGGATCTCCGACAGGGCCAGCGCCGTGCGCTGGCGCAACTGGTCGGGCTGGTTCACCGCGTTCGCGAAGAACTGCACCTGCACCGGGAACAGGCTGTAGTTGTCGCGCTTGCAGGTGGCCGGCGAACCGGCGGGGCAGCCCTTGCTGGAGTCCGGGTCGACATAGGGCACGCCGCTGAAATCGGATGTGGCCAGATTGAATTGACCCGTGATCCAGGCCGTGCGGCCGCGCGCGATCAGGTCGCTGACCGCGGCGTCCGTCGGGCCGAAGCTGGCCAGGGCCAGAAAGCGCCGGGCTTCGGATTCGGTCATCGTGGTGGTGGTCGGCGGCGTGTCGGCAGCCAGGGCGGGCCAGCTCAGGGCGGCCAGCGCGGCCCACAGGCAAAGTCGGGCGAAGGGCATGGTGGTCTTTCGAAGCGGCGCCATCTTTGTTGGCGCCGCTCGTGTCGTCTCGCCACCATTTGTTCAGTTTGGTAAGCAAACGATGCGGCGGGTTGCGGACATTGTTCGGACTGTCCGCAAGCTGTCCGCGGACAGTCCCGGCGCTGCCAAGCCGTTGATTTGTCACGCGCGGCGGCCTGGCACGTGGCTTGCGAAATACCGGCCATGAACACCCGCTTTCGCGACACCACCGAGCAGGACCGCCCCGTGGCGCCCCAGTCCCGGCGCTGGCCCTGGCTGGTCGGCGGCGGCGCCGCCGTCGTGGCCGTGCTGGCCCTGACCAGCGGCGGCCGTATCAAGCAGATGCTGTCCGCCGACCAGGCGGTCAGTGTGGCCCGCCTGTCCCTGGCCACCGTCGACGTCGGGCCGCTGACGCGCGATGTCGCCGGCGAGGGTCGCGTCGTCGCCGCCCAGAGCCCGACGCTGTTCGCGCCCGGCGCCGGCACCGTCACGCTGGCCGTGCAGGCCGGCGACCCCGTCAAGCGCAACCAGGTGCTGGCCCGCGTCGACTCGCCCGAGCTGACCAACCGCCTGGCCCAGGAACGCAGCAATGTCGACGCCGTGAAGGCCGACCTCGCCCGCGCAGAGGTCGAGGCCCGCCAGCAGACCGCGGCGCTGCAGAGCGCGTTCGAGAACGCCCGCATCGACCAGCAGACCGCCGCCAACGACCTGGCCCGCCAGACCCAGGCCTTCGAGGCCGGCGCCACGGCACGCATGCAGGTCGAGCGCGCCCAGGACGCACTGGCCAAGGCCAAGCTTGCGCACGATCAGGCCCGCGACCTGCGCGGCCTCAAGACCGACAGCCTGGCCCTGGACGTGCAGGCCAAGAAGAGTGCGCTGGCCCGCCAGCAGCTGCTGGTGGCCGACCTGGAGCGCCAGGTGGGCGAGCTGTCGGTGCGCTCGCCGGTGGACGGCCAGGTCGGCCAGCTCTTCATCCCCGACCGCACCAATGTCGCCCGCGACGCCAAGCTGCTGTCCGTCATCGACTTGTCGGCGCTGGAAGTGCAGATGCAGGTGGCCGAGAGCTTCGCCCGCGAGCTGCAGCCCGGCATGCCCGGCGAGATCAACGGCAACGGCCAGCGCTGGGCCGGCCAGGTCAGCTCGGTGTCGCCCGAGGTCGTGGGCGGCGAGGTCTCGGCACGGTTGCGCTTTGCCGGCCAGCAGCCCGAGCAGCTGCGCCAGAACCAGCGCCTGTCGGTGCGCGTGCTGCTGGACAAGCGCGACAAGGTGTTGGGCGTGACGCGCGGCAGCTTCGTCGACGACGGCGGCGGCAGCTATGCCTATGTGGTGCGCGGCGGCGTGGCGGAGAAGGTCGCCATCAAGCTGGGTGCGCGCTCGCTGGAGCGGGTCGAGGTGATCTCGGGCCTGTCGGCCGGGGACCGCGTCGTCATCTCCGGGTCGGACAACTTCAAGGGCGCGGAGCGCGTCCTGATCGCGGATTGAGGTTGTGGGCGTGATGCTGAGTCAGGTTGCTTTTGCGAAGAGTCTTTCGACTCGGTGCATCGCGCCGGGAGTCCGCCCCGGCAGGGCGGGTAACTTTTCTCTGACGCGCCAGAGAAAAGTCACCAAAAGAGGAGCGCTCAATGCAATCCGCACTCGAGCGGCGGCATGCGCTCGCTTTGCTCGGACTGGAGCACGCCCCCAAGCGACCCGCTGCGCTCTCGCTGCTGTCCCTGTGAAGAGAACCATCCATCGCCCCTTCACGCCGGTTAACGCCGGCTGCACGCCGGGCTCATCAGGAAATACCGAACAGCCACGTCGCCCGAGCGACGCCGCATGGGGCTGTTCTGGTGAGCCCGGCGTGCAGCCGCGCGTCGAACGGGCCGCTGATGCGATGAGCTGCCCGGGTGACAAGTCGTGTGCGAGAGCGCAGCGGTTCGCTTCTTGTCGCCATGCCGCTGGCCGTTTTCGCGCGCCGCTCATCGCGGCGTCGCGATCGTGTGCGGTTCAGGGCCTCTTCTTTGGTGACTTTCTTCTGGCCCCGCAGAAGAAAGTTACCCGGCCGCCGGGACGGACTCCCGGCACCTCGCCACCAGGCAAGCACCGCTTAGGCAACCAAGTCGTCGGCCAAGCTGACCGCCACCAAACCCACTCCGAGTGAACAGGACAACCCCCATGCTTCAGATGGAAAAACTGCAGAAGGTCTACCGCACCGAGATGGTCGAGACCTATGCGCTGCGCGACTTCAACCTGACCGTCAACGAGGGTGAGTTCGTCGCGGTGACCGGGCCCTCCGGCTCGGGCAAGACCACCTTCCTGACCATTGCCGGCCTGCTGGAGGCCTTCAGCGCCGGCCGCTACAAGCTCGACGGCATCGACGTCAGCCGCATGGGCGACGCCGAGCGCTCGCGCATCCGCAACCAGAAGATCGGCTTCATCTTCCAGGCCTTCAACCTGATCCCCGACCTGAGCGTGCTCGACAACATCGAGGTGCCGCTGCGCTACCGCGGCTACGGCAGCGCCGAGCGCAAGAAGCGCGCCGCCGATGCGCTGGCCCGTGTCGGCCTGTCGGCCCGCGGCCGCCACTACCCGGCCGAGCTGTCCGGTGGTCAGCAGCAGCGTGTCGCCATTGCCCGCGCCCTCGCCGGCGAACCGCGCCTGCTGCTGGCCGACGAACCCACCGGCAACCTCGACAGCGCGATGGCGCGCAGCGTCATGGAGCTGCTGGAAGAGCTGCACCGCGACGGCGCCACCATCGTCATGGTCACCCACGACCCCCAGCTGGCCGCCCGCGCCCAGCGCAATGTGCACGTCATCGACGGCCAGGTCGTCGACCTGACCGCCGAATTGAAGACGACCCTGGCCGTCGCCTAAGCCCATGCGTCCTTTGATCCTCGTCCTCGCGCTGCTGACCGCCACCGCGGCCCGCGCCGACGACCTGCTGCAGGTCTGGGCCCAGGCGCGTGCGGCCGACCCGCTGCTGCGCCAGGCCGCGGCCTACAACGGCGCGCAGGAAGCCGCCTCGCGCGAAGCCCGCGCCGCCCTGCTGCCGCAGTGGAGCCTGCAGAGCAGCGAGCAGCGCGAGAACGGCAGCGGTGCCCGCGTGCGCACGACGACGAGCAGCCTCAGCCAGCCCCTGGTCGACCTGGCCGCGCTGCGCGAATGGGATGCCAGCCGCAGCCAGGCCTCCGCCCAGTCCGCCCGGCTGGCCGCCGCCGAGCAGGCCGCGCGGGCGCGGGTGGCCGATGCCTATTTCGGCCTGCTGTCGGCCCAGGCCCAGCTGGCCACGGCCCGCGCCAATGAAGAGGCCTTCGCCCGCCAGGTCAGCGAGGCCGACACCCGCTTCAAGGCCGGTCTGTCGGCCCAGGTCGAGGCCGACCAGTCGCGCGCCTACCGCGAGCTGGCGCGTGGCAACACGCTGGCCGCCGAACTCAATGTGGCCGATGCGCGCGAGGCGCTGGCCCAGCTGACGGGCACTCCCGTCGCCGCACTGCAGCCGCTGCGCCGTGCGCTGACCGCCCAGCCATTGCCGGACGACGCCGAGGCCTGGGTCCAGCGCGCGCTGCAGGCCAACCCCGCACTGCGCGCGCTGCAGCTGGACGTGCAGGCCAGCGAGCAACGCATCTCCGCCGCACGCGCCGGCCATCTGCCCACGCTGAGCGTGGGTGTGGACACGACGCAGCGCCGCGGCGATGGCGTCTCGGCGCTGGACGCCAGCCGCACGCCGACGCTGATCGGGCTGCGCCTGACCGTGCCGCTGTTCGCCGGTGGCTCAGTAGCCGCCGCGGCCGACCGCGCCGGCTTCCAGCGCGACGCCGCGCGCGAGCAGCTCGAAGCCGGCCGCCGCGCCGTGCTGCGCGAGGTGCGCGCCCAGCATCTGGCCGTCGGCCAGGGCGAGGTGCAGCTGCGCTCCACGCAGGTCGCCGTCGAGGCCGCCGAGCGCGCGCTCGAAGCCACCCGCACCGGCCTCACGCTCGGCACGCGCAGCACCACCGACCTGCTCCTCGCCATCCAGACCCTGGCCGGCGCGCAGAACGCGCAGACCCAGGCCCGCCACCGCCATGTGCTGGCCCTGCTGGCCCTGCACCAGGCGGCCGGTTCGCTCGGTGACTCCGAGCTCACCACCGTCAACGCCCTCCTGGAGAAAAACTGATGTTCCTCCACTACCTCGAACTCGCCTGGCGCAACACCCTTGCCGCCAAGGGCCTCTCCGCGTTGATGGTCTTGGCCCTGGCCCTGGGCATCGGCGCCTGCATGACGACGCTGACCGTTTACCACGTGCTGTCGGGCGATCCGATCCCGCACAAGAGTGCGCGTCTGTTCAATGTGCAGCTCGACGCCTCGGACATGGTCGGCTGGAAAGCCGGCGAAGAGCCCAACTTCGACCTGACCCGCTTCGACGCGACGGCGCTGCTGCGCGACAAGAAAGCGATGCGCCAGACCATGTCCAGCGGCTTCAACACCGCCGTAGGCCTGTCGGACGCCCAGGTCAAGCCGATCTTCTCGGGCGTGCGCATGACGTCGGCCGACTTCTTCGCGATGTTCGATGCGCCCTGGCAATACGGCGGCGGCTGGAACGCGGCCGACGACGAAGCCGAGGCGCGCGTCGCCGTCATCTCGGCGTCGCTGAACGAGAAGCTCTTCGGCGGCGCCAACAGCATCGGCAAGGAAGTCATCGTGCGCGGCCAGCCGCTGCGCATCGTCGGCGTGCTGAAAGCCTGGAAGGTGCAGCCGCACTTCTGGGACCTGACGCTGGGCAGCTACACCGAGACCGAAGACTTCTACCTGCCGTTCTCGACGGCGATGGCGCTCAAGATGGGCCATTGGGGCAATATGAATTGCTGGGCCCGTGGCGCCAACGGCGGCAGCTCGCTGGACCTGAACGCCAGCTGCTCCTGGATCCAGTACTGGGTCGAGTTCGCCAAGCCCGAGGACGCTAGCGCCTACCGCGACTACCTCGTCGCCTTCTCCGAAGCCCAGCGCAAGGCCGGCCGCTACGAGCGCCCGACCAATGTGCGCCTGCGCGATGTGATGGACTGGTTGGGCTCGCAGAAGGTGCTGCCCGCCGACGTGCGCCTGCAGACCTGGCTGGCCTTCGGCTTCCTGGCCGTCTGCGTCGTCAACATGGTGGGCCTGCTGCTGGCCAAGACCCTGCGCCGCAGCGGCGAGATCGGCGTGCGCCGGGCCCTGGGCGCGACCCGCGGCGACATCTTCAAGCAGTTCGTCGTCGAGGCCGGCCTGCTCGGCCTGGCCGGTGCGCTGCTGGGCCTGCTGTTCGCACAGGGCGGGCTGTGGCTGGTGCGCCAGAGCCCGAACGAATATGCCCGCCTGGCCGAGCTCGACGCCAGCATGCTGGCCCTGACGCTGGGCCTGGCCCTGCTGGCCAGCCTGCTCGCCGGCCTGCTGCCCGCCTGGCGTGCCGCCCTCGTCACCCCCGCCGTCCAACTGAAAGTCTCTTGACTTGTGTGCCAGACCGCCCGAGCGAAGCGAGTAGCTCGGGCATCAACTGACTGAAAACATGTTCACAGACCTCATGCCCATCCTGTCCACGCTGCGCCGCCACCGCATCGCAGCCGGCCTCATCGTGCTGGAGGTGGCGCTGTCCTGCGGCATCGTCACCAACGCGCTGCACCTCATCCAGACCCGCGTCCAGGCGCTGAACACCGACAGCGGCCTGGCCGAGTCCGAGATGGCCGTGCTGACGCTGCGCGGCAGCAAGCCGCAGCCGCCCGAGCGCACCGCGAGCATCGTGGCCGAGGACATCGCGCAGGTGCGCGCCATCCCGGGCATCAAGGCCGCCACGGTGGCCAACCAGATCGTCTATGGCAACAACAGCAACAACAGCGGCGTGTCGATGGAGCCCGACAACAAGGGCGTGCGCATCAGCGCGGCGCAGTACGCGGCCGACGACCAGATGCTGCCGACCTTCGGGCTCAAGCTGCTCGAGGGCCGCAACTTCACGGCCGACGAGATCCTGGACGGCTTCCAAGTCTTCAGCGTCTCCGATCCCAAGATCGGCCAGCTCATCATCAACAAGTTGATGGCCGACAAGCTCTTCCCCGGCGTCTCGGCGGTGGGCAAGACGGTCTACATCTTCGGCAACTCGCCGTCGACCGTCATCGGCGTCGTCGACACGCTGACGCACACCCAGCTGCACCGCGCCCGCGGCGGCAACGACGGCGGCAACGCGATGATCCTGCCGCTGCGCGGCGGCGGCTCCTACATCATCCGTGCAGAGCCGGGCCAGCTGGACGCCAAGATCAAGGCCGCAACAGCCGTGCTCGAAGCCGGCAACAAGGGGCGTGTCGTCACCCAGGCCAAACCGCTGACCGAGATGCGTGCCGATTTCTATGCCCAGGACCGCGCGATGGCCTGGCTGATGGGCGGCGTCTGCGTGGCGCTGCTGCTCGTCACCGCCATGGGCATCGTCGGTCTGGCCAGCTTCTGGGTGCAACAGCGCACCCGCATGATCGGCACGCGGCGCGCATTGGGCGCCACCGAGACCCAGATCCTGCGCTACTTCCAGCTCGAGAACCTGCTGCTGACGACGACCGGCATCCTCATCGGCCTGGGCGGCGCCTGGGGCCTGAGCCAGCTGCTGATGCAGAGCTATGAGCTGCCGCGCCTGCCCGGTGCCTACCTGATCGCCGGCGCGCTGGTGCTGTGGCTGCTGGGCCAGCTGGCCGTCTGGGTGCCGGCACGTCGGGCCGCGCGCCTGTCCGCCGTGGCGGCGCTGCGCTCCTAGGGTCTGGAGCGGGCCAAGGCCCGTCTCGCCACCGGCCTGGCGCGCTCTGGCAGGATGAGGGCATGAGCCGTGCCGTCACATCCCGCCGCTCGTGGCGGCGCCTTGCCGCCGTGGGGCTGCTCGCGGTGCTGGGCCTGCAGGTCGGCTGCGCCACGCTGGACGAGCGCCAGCGTGACTGGATCTTCCAGCCCGGCGACCGCACCTGGGCCGGCGGCCTCGCCGCGGCGCAGGGCATGGAAGACGTCTGGATCGCCTTCGACAGCCGCGTCGACTACCGCGGCTTCGGCCGCAGTTCGGCGGGCCTGCCGTCGGAGGCCATGGCCGCCGAGGATGCCCGCGCGGCCTGGGACTGGCTGGCGCGCCAGCATCCGGCGCAGCGCCGCTTCATCTTCGGCCATTCACTGGGTGGCGCCATCGCCGTGCAGCTGGCCAGCGAGGTCGGCGACGAGGATGGGCTCATCGTCGAGGGCAGCTTCACGTCCATCCCCGACGTCGTCAGCACCTTCCGCTGGGGGTGGCTGCCGGTCTCACCGCTGATCACGCAGCGTTTCGATGCGGCCTCGCGCGTTGCCGACATCGGCTCGCCGCTGCTGGTGGTGCATGGCAGCCAGGACAGCCTCATTCCCCACCGCCTCGGCCAGGCGCAGTACCGCGAGGCGCTGGCCGAGCTGTTCGCGCTGCGCTGAACAGACTCAGCTCGCCGTCTGCAGGCTGCGCAACTCGTTGGCCCAGTCGGCCCAGTGCTTGCGCACCTGGGCGCGCTGGTCGCCGTCCAGGCCGTTCAGCAGCTTCAGCAGGCTGGCGGTGACCTCGTCACGGTAGGGCTGCTCGGACGGCAGCGTCAGCGCATTGCTCATGAACAGCGCGTTGCCGCCGGCCAGGTCCTGGCGTGACCAGGCCTTCAGCGCCTCCACCGTGCGTGCCTGCCGCGTGGCGCGGCCCTGGGCCATGGCGGCCAGGTCGAAGTGCCAGCCCTGCGCGTCGGCGCGGGCCTGCTTGCGCGTGGAGCGGTCCAGGTCGCCCAGCCAGCGTTCCAGATTGGTCGTGTAGCGCTTGGCGCGCTCGCCCGGGCCGCCACTGCCGGCGTGCTTGTCGCGCCATTCGGCCGTCTTCTCGTCCATTTCCTTCTGCAGGTGCTGCCACTGCTCGGGCCGCAAGTCGGCCAGGATGGGCGCGGCCAGCGGCGCGGCCTGCTGCAGGCAGCGCTCCAGGCTGGCGCGCGCGCCGCGCTCCAGCGCCAGCAGCTCGTCCGGCGTCACGCCGTTGTCCAGCGCCGTGTTGGCCTGGCGCAGCAGCGCCAGCCAATGCGGCAGCTCTTCGCGGCGGTGCCAGGCCTGCCAGGCCTGCAGCTTTTCCTTCAGCCGACTCTCCTGGCTGCTGTCCAGGTCCAGATAGTGGTCGGCCCACAGGCCGACCAGCAGCGGCAGCTGGTTGTAGGCCAGCGTCAGGCTGGAGCAGCCGATCAGGCCCAGCAGGGCCGTCAAGGTGAGCAGGGTGGCAAGTCGCTTCAGCAGTCGCATGGGCAGCATCGTGACAAGGCCGGGCGGCGTTGTCTGGCCTGGGGTCTTGCGGGTCGATTCATGGGCCGCCCAGGCGTCGATAAGGGACAGCGCCACCCCGGCCGACCCGCACCAGGGCCAGGGCTTGCTGCACGTCAGGCAATCCGCGTGCCTGCGCCTCCAGCTCGGCGGCCTGTTCGGCGCGCTCGACGCAGCCTTCCAGATAGACCACCCGGCCCTGCACGGTGAACCACAGGCTGCTGGGATGCAGGGCCACCGCGCCGGCCAGCCGCAGGCGCAGGGCCTGGGCGATGGCGGCGTCGTAGTGGAAGGCATTGGGTTCGCGGCATTCACCTTGGAGCCAGCAGGTCGTGCCGCGCTCGGCGCGGTGGTGGGCCTGCACGCGGGACTCGGCCGCGGTGACGCGCGGGCCGAGCGGCTCGGGGCAGCCGGCGATGTCGCTGGACACGGCCTCGAAGGGGTCGTTGAAGCGGTTCAGCGCGGCCTCGTCGGCGCTCCCCGCCAGCAGCAGTGCCAGCAGCGACAGGGCTTTCAAGGGCAGGCCGTGCGTTGCATGGGGAAGTCGATGCCGCGCTCCTTGCCCTTCATCGTGCCCTCGATGCGCGCGGTCAGCCGGTCGGCGGCCTCGCGCCGGTAGATGACGCGTTGCGGGAAGTCGTGGCCCGCGTTCTCGAACACCGCCTCCGCCTCGCCTGAACGCAACAGCCCGAATTCGGTGGGTGGCCGGCCCTGGGGCTGGGCGACATAGCTCAGCTTGCCGTCGGCATCGGCGCGGATCTGCATGAACTCGAACTCGACGACGCGGCCGTTCTTCAGGGTGCGCGCCATGCCCAGCATCAGGCCGCCGGCCGGCGCCATCCACTGCTCGACCGAGCCGGCCTCGCGCCCCTGCTGCACCCAGCAGCCGGCCAGCCACTCGACGGGCGCGAAGGGGTTGGCCTGGGCCGAGGCGCAGGCGGCCAGGAGGAGGGCGGGGAACAGCTTCAAGAGCTTCATGCGCTTCATGTCATGGATTCTGAGCCGCGCGGTTATCGTTGGCGCCCTCACAAACCCAGGGGGCTGTTTACGCTACGGGAATCGGGTGCGTTGCCACTCAAAAGCCCGCGAGCAAGGCGCGAAGTCGAAGCTGGGGTCATCCCCAGCGAGGCTTCGCAACGCCGCGCGCGGGCTTTCGAGTGACAACCCGTTGGGAGAGTGTCTGCGCAGGCGCATGGCATCGTTGCGCGCTTTGCCTGGGCATGAGCCCAGGCGGCGTCGCACGCCTTGCC
The DNA here is from genome assembly GCF_056403315.1 of Roseateles sp. P2_H4. Taxonomy (NCBI): domain Bacteria; kingdom Pseudomonadati; phylum Pseudomonadota; class Betaproteobacteria; order Burkholderiales; family Sphaerotilaceae; genus Roseateles; species Roseateles sp. P2_H4. The sequence goes on from NZ_JBFUFR010000012.1 coordinate 20,875, forward strand.
CTGCGCCCGCGCAGGCACTCTCGCACCGATTCCCGTAGCGTAAACAGCCCCCCACCGTGTCCCATCCGGATCTGCCGCACACCCTCAAGCTGTTGACGATCTGGCTGCTGGTCGGCCTGGTCATCTTCCTGGGCTTCCAGTACTGGGAGCATCAGCGCCAGTCCAGCCGCTTCCAGCTGGCGGGCGAGGCCATCGTGCTGACGCGCGGCGACGACGGGCATTTCCACTGGCCGGGGCGGGTCGCCGGCATCGAGGTCGACTTCCTGGTCGACACCGGCGCCACGACGACGGCCCTGCCCCAGGCCCTGGCCGAGCGCGCCGGGCTCAAGCCCCTGGGCGCCGTGCGGACCCATACCGCCGGCGGCGCCGTGCGCGGCTTCCTGGCGCGGGCCGACATCGTGCTGGAAGGCGGCGTGCGCGCCGACAAGCTGGCGGTGACCGTGCTGCCCGACCTGGGCGCGCCGCTGCTCGGCATGGACGTGCTGGGGCGCCTGCATTTCAGCCAGAAGCCCGGTGAACTCCGCATCGAGCCCAAGCCATGATTCGAGCCCTTTCGCTTTCCCTCGCCATCGCCTTCACGCTGCTCGTGGGCGTGGCGCAGGCGGCCTGCCCACCGGAACCCAGGGTTCCGACGCCGGAGCAGATCAAGTCGTGGCTGGCTCGTGCGCCCGACCGCGGCCTGCTGTGGCGCATCAGCCGCGATGGTCACAGCAGCTATCTGTACGGCACCCTGCATATCGGCAAGCCGGAGTGGATCATTCCCGGTCCGGCCCTGCGTGCCGCCTGGGACGCCACCGAGGTGCTGGCCGTGGAGCTGGACCCGGCAGACGTGCCCGCGGCGCTCGAAACGGTGCAGAAGCAGCCGCTGTCGCCGGCGCAGGCCAGGCGCGTGGATGCGCAGGCCCGTGCGGCCTGCCTGCCGCCCCAGGCCCTGAGCACGCTGCCGGCCATGCTGCAGCTCAGCATGCTGACGCTGCTGGAGGTGCGGCGTGACGGCTTCGACGCCGGCTTCGGTCAGGATCTGTCCCTGATCGCGCGCGCCAACGCCGAAGGCCGGCCGGTGCAGTCGCTGGAGAGCGTGCAGGAGCAGCTGGCGGCGCTGGAACCCGCGGCTGCGGAATTGCCGGTCATCGTCGACGCCGCGCTCAAGCAGATGCAGCGCGGCCAGGTGCGGGCGCCGCTGCGCAAGCTGGCCGAGGCCTGGTCGCGCGGCGACCTCGGCACCTTGGCCGACTACCCGCGCTGGTGCGCCTGCGCCGACACGCCGGCCGAGCGCGCCTGGCTCAAGCGCGTCAACGACGACCGCAACGGCCCGCTGGCCGCGCGCATCACCGCCCTGCACGCCGCCGGCCAGCGCCTGCTGGTGGCCGTGGGCGCCTTGCACATGAGCGGGCCCCAGGCCCTGCCCAGGTTGCTGGCCGAGCAGGGTTTTACCGTCGAAGCCCTGCTGCCCGCGAAGTAGCATCCACAGCGTTGGACGATCCAGGAGACACCATGAGCGACAACAGCTTCACCAAGTTCGTGCCCGGCTTCGAGTTCCTGCAGGGCCTCGTCAAGAACGCCGGCTCGGCCCTGCCCGGCATCGGCCAGTGGGTCGCGCCGACGCTCAACCCGGAGGAGCTCTCCAAGCGCATCGAGGAGCTGCGCACCGTGCAGTTCTGGCTGGAGCAGAACGCGCGCATGCTGGCCGCCACCATCCAGGCGCTGGAGGTGCAGCGCATGACGCTGTCCACGCTCAAGTCCATGAACGTGCCGCTGGCCGACCTGCGCGACAGCCTCAAGCTGCCCAGCGGCGACGGCACCTCCTGGCCCGGCATCCCGCCCGAGATCCTGGCTGCCGCCGCGCCCGTAGCCCAGGCCGCCGCCAGCACGGCGGTGAAGACGGCCGCCACCTCGGCCAAGACCGCGGCCAAGGTGGCGGCCAAGACCGTGAAGAGCGCCGGCGACGCGGCCAAGGCCGTGGCCGACAACCCCGCCGGCGTCGTCGACCCGACGCAGTGGTGGACGGCGCTGAGCCAGCAGTTCACGCAGCTGGCCACCTCGGCCATGAAGGACACCGCCACCGATGCGGCCAAGAACCTGGCCGGCACCCTCGTCAAGCAGAGCTTCGACGCCGCCAGCGACACGCTGAAGCGCGCCGCCAGCGTGCCGGCCACGGTGGTCGGCAGCGTCGCCAAGGGCTTTGCGTCGGGCGCCGCGCCCAAGCCGGCGGCCCGGACCGCTGCCAAGACCACCACCACGAAAACGGCGGCCAAGACCGCGCGGCGCAAGGCTTGAGGCCGGGGCGCGCCCAGGCCGCGAGCGGGCGATGAGGCGCCGGCCGCTGCTGTTCATGCTCGCGGCGGGCGCCGCCGCCGAGGCGCCCGCGCGCGCCAAGCCGCTGGTCTACCCCCAGCACGACCCCGGCCGTGTGCCGCAATGGCACTACATGCAGGAGGTCATCAAGCTGGCCATCACGCGCAGCGGCACCGACTACGAGCTGCTGGAGTCGCCCGTGCCGATGACGCAGGCGCGCGTCGTGCGCGAGCTGGCGGACCGCAGCGGACGCATCGACCTGTGCTGGACCATGACCAGCATCGAGCGCGAGGGCCAGATGCTGCCGGTGCGCGTGCCGATGGATCGTGGCCTCATCGGTTGCCGCATCGCCTTCGTCCGCCCCGAGGACGTGGATCGCTGGCGCGATCTGCGCGACCTCAGCGAGCTCTCGCGCTACGTTGCCGGCCAGGGCCAGGATTGGCCGGACACCGGCATCCTGCGCGCCAATGGCCTGCCGGTGCAGGGCATCAGCCGCTACGAGGCGCTGTTCGACATGCTGAGGCTGCGCCGCATCGACTACTTCCCGCGCGCCGTCTTCGAGATCGACGACGAGGCGGCCACGCCGCAGGCCCACGACCTCGTCATCGAACCCCATGTGCTGCTGCGCTACCCGGCGGCCTCCTATCTTTTCGTGCGCCCGGATCGGCCGCAGCTGGCAGCCGAGCTGCAGCGCGGCATGGATTCGGCGGCCAGCGACGGCAGCCTGGCCCGCCTCTTCCAGCAGTATTTCGGCGACCTGATGCGCCGCCACCACCTGGCCCGGCGCCGCCAGCTGCTGCTGAAGAACCCGCTGCTGCCGCCCGAGACGCCGCTGCACAAGCCGGCCTACTGGCTCTCCCTCGAAGGCTAAAGTGGGCCCGCCATGAATGCCCCGCTGGACCTCGCCGCCCGCCGCGCCGCCCTCATCGCGGCCCTCGCGCCGCTGCTGCCCGCCCACGCCCTGCTGCACCAGGCCGAGCAGACCACGCCCTATGAATGCGACGGTCTGACCGCCTACCGCCAGCGCCCGCTGGCCGTGGCCCTGCCCGAGACCGAGGCCCAGGTGGCGGCTGTGCTCAAGGCCTGCCATCGCCTCGGGGTGCCCGTCGTCGCGCGCGGCGCGGGCACGGGTCTGTCGGGTGGCGCGATGCCGCATGAGCTGGGCGTCACGCTGGCCCTGGCCAAGTTCAACAGGATCGTGTCGCTGGACCCGCTGTCGCGCACGGCCCGCGTGCAATGCGGCGTGCGCAACCTGGCAATTTCCGAAGCTGCCGCGGCCCACGGCCTCTACTACGCGCCCGACCCCAGCAGCCAGATCGCCTGCAGCATCGGCGGCAACGTCGCCGAGAACAGCGGCGGCGTGCACTGCCTGAAATACGGCCTGACGCTGCACAACGTGCTGCGTGTGCGCGGCTTCACGGCCGAGGGCGAGCCCATCGAGTTCGGCAGCGAGGCGCTGGACGCCCCGGGCCTGGACCTGCTGGCCCTCGTCATTGGCAGCGAGGGCATGCTGGCCGTCGTCACCGAGGTCACCGTCAAGCTGGTGCCCAAGCCGCAGCTGGCGCGCTGCATCATGGCCAGCTTCGACGATGTGCGAAAGGCCGGCGACGCCGTCGCGGCCATCATCGCGGCCGGCATCATCCCGGCGGGCCTGGAGATGATGGACAAACCGATGACGGCCGCCGTCGAGGACTTCGTGCATGCCGGCTACGACCTCGAGGCCGAGGCCATCCTGCTGTGCGAGAGCGATGGCACGCCCGAGGAGGTGGCCGAGGAGGTAGCGCGCATGGAGGCCGTGTTGCAGGCCAGCGGCGCGACACGCTGCCAGGTCAGCGCCGACGAGGCCCAGCGGCTGAAGTTCTGGAGCGGCCGCAAGAACGCCTTTCCGGCGTCGGGCCGCATCAGCCCCGACTACATGTGCATGGACTCCACCATCCCGCGCAAGCACCTCGCCACCATCCTGCTCGACATCCAGCAGATGGAGAAAAAGTACGGCCTGCGCTGCGCCAACGTCTTCCATGCCGGCGACGGCAATCTGCATCCGCTGATCCTGTTCGATGCCAACGACCCCGACCAGCTGCACCGCTGCGAGCAGTTTGGCGCCGAGATCCTGGAGCGCAGCGTGGCGCTGGGCGGCACGGTGACGGGCGAGCATGGCGTGGGCGTGGAGAAGCTCAACTCGATGTGCGTGCAGTTCAGCGCCGAGGAGCGCGAGCAGATGCTGGCGCTCAAACGCGCCTTCGACCCGGCGGGCACGCTGAACCCGGGCAAGCAGATCCCGTCCCTCTCCCGCTGCGCCGAGTACGGCCGCATGCATGTGAAGCGCGGCCTGCTGGCCTTTCCGGAACTGGAGCGGTTTTGAGCTTTGCCGACCTGCAGACCCGATTGCGCGATGCGCGCGAGCCGCTGCGCATCCAGGGCCATGGCAGCAAGGACTTCTATGGCGAGGCGCCGCAGGGCGAGCTGCTGTCCACGCTGGAGATGAAGGGCGTGACGGCCTACGAGCCCAGCGAGCTGTTCGTCAGCGCGCTGGCGGGCACGCCGATCGCCGATGTCGAAGCGCTGCTGGCCAAGCGCCACCAGCGCCTGGCCTTCGAGCCACCGCGCTTCGGGGGGCGCGGCACGGTGGGTGGCATGGTGGCCGCCGGCCTGTCGGGGCCGACGCGGGCGGCCTTGGGGTCGGTGCGCGACCACCTGCTCGGCGCCGTGATGATCAACGGCAAGGGCGAGCTGCTGAGCTTCGGCGGTACGGTCATGAAGAACGTCGCCGGCTTCGACGTCAGCCGCGCGCTGGCGGGCTCGCTGGGGCAGCTCGGCCTCATCACCGAAGTCACGCTGAAGGTGCTGCCGCTGCCGGCCGCCATCGCGACGCTGCGCTTCGATTTCGACCAGGCCGCCGCGCTGATGGCGATCAACCGCTGGGGCGGCGAGCCGCTGCCCATCGAGGCCAGTGCCTGGTGGGACGGTGCCTTGCTGCTGCGCATGGCGGGTGCCGAAGCAGCCGTCGAGGCGGCCTGCCGCAAGCTGGGGGGCGATGTCATTCCGCAAGACATGGCCGAGCCTTTCTGGACCGGCCTGCGCGACCACAGCGACGAGTTCTTCATCGGCGCCGAGCGTGCCGTGGCCGGTGGCGCGCGACTGTGGCGGCTGTCGCTGCCGAGCACGACGCCCGAGCTGAAGCTGCATGGCGAACAGCTCATCGAATGGGGCGGCGCCCAGCGCTGGGTCGTCACACCGCTGCCGCCGGCCGGCGTGCGCGAGGCGTCTGCTGCGGTGGGCGGTCATGCGACGCTGTTCCGTTCGCTGGACAAGAGCGGCGGCGTGTTCGCGCCGCTGAGCACACCGCTGGCGGCCATACACAAGCGGCTCAAGGCCAGCTTCGACCCGCATGGCGTGTTCAACCCGGGCCGGCTCTACGCCGCACTGTGATGAACCTGCCCATCCATGACGCCGCCCAGCGCGGCTACACCCAGGCCCCCGACAGCTACCAGCGCGGCCGGCCAGAGTACCCGCAGGCGCTGGCGGCCTGGTTGGAGACAGCGCTCGGCGTGCGTGCAGGTGCGCGGGTGGTCGACCTCGGCGCGGGCACCGGCAAGTTCACCCGGCTGCTGGCCCGCACCGACGCTGCGGTGACAGCGGTGGAGCCGGTCGACGCGATGCGCGAGAAGCTGTCGCAGAGCCTGCCCGGCGTGCGGGCGCTTGCGGGTACGGCGGAGGCCCTGCCATTGGCTGATGCCGAGGCCGACGTGCTGGTCTGCGCCCAGGCCTTCCACTGGTTCGCCAATGGCCAGGCCCTGGGCGAGATGCACCGCGTGCTGAAGCCCGCCGGCCGGCTCGGCCTGGTCTGGAATGTGCGGGACGAATCCTGCGACTGGGTCGCGGCGATCACCGAGATCATCACGCCCTACGAGGGCGATGCGCCGCGCTACTACACCGGCCAGTGGAGGCGCCCTTTCGAGGGGCAGACGCTGTTCGCGCCGCTGCAGCTGACGGAGTTGCCCCATCGCCATGAGGGCTCGTTCGAGCAGGTCGTCATCGACCGCATCGCCTCGGTGAGCTTCATCGCGGCACTGCCCCAGACCGAGCGCGAGATCGTGGAAGCGAAGTTGCGGGCACTCCCGCTGCGCTTCGCCGCGTTGCGCGAACCCGTGATCGCCTTCCCCTATGTGACGCAGGCCTGGTGCGCCGAGCGTCTTGCCAGCAACTGACGGCATGCAAACCACCCTCGCCCCCGAATTCGCCGGCACCCCCGAGGGCACCGAGGCCGAGGCCATCCTGCGGCGCTGCGTGCACTGCGGCTTCTGCACGGCGACCTGCCCGACCTATCAGCTGCTCGGCGACGAGCTGGACGGCCCGCGCGGCCGCATCTACCTGATCAAGCAGGTCATGGAGGGCGTGGAGCCGACGCGCGAAACCCAGCTGCATCTGGACCGCTGCCTGACCTGCCGCAACTGCGAGACGACTTGCCCGTCGGGCGTCGAATACGGCCGCCTGGTGGACATCGGCCGCCGCGTCGTCGATGCCAAGGTCGAGCGGCCCAGCGCCGAGCGCCGGGTGCGCTGGCTGCTGAAGGAGGGGCTGACCTCGCCGCTGTTCAAGCCGGCGATGAAGCTGGGCCAGATGTTCCGGCCCCTGGTGCCGGCGTCGCTGAAGGACAAGGTGCCGGCCAGGCCGCCGGCGACCGCGCACGACTGGCCGACGCGCCAGCTCAATCGCAAGGTCGCGCTGCTGCTGGGCTGCGTGCAGCCGGCCATGGCGCCCAATATCAACAGCGCCACGGCCCGCGTGCTGGACGCAGCGGGCATCCAGACCGTGGTGGCCGATGGCGCGGGTTGCTGTGGCGCCATCCGCGAGCACCTGGGCGACCACGAGGCCGCGCTGAACGACATGCGCCGCAACATCGACGCCTGGTGGCCGCTGGTCTCGGGCCTGGGCGAGCGTGTCGAGGCCTTGGTCATGAACGCCTCGGGCTGCGGCGTCATGGTCAAGGACTACGCCCATCTGCTGGCCCACGACCCCGCTTATGCCGACAAGGCCAGGCGCGTCAGCGAGATGACCAAGGACCTCAGCGAATTGCTGCCCGAGCTGGTGCCTGCACTGAAGAGCCGCCTCAAGGCCAAGCCGGGCTCGCTGGCCTATCACCCGCCCTGCACGCTGCAGCATGGCCAGCAGCTCAAGGGCGGCGTGGAAGGCGCGCTGCGCGACCTCGGTTTTCGCATAGCCTGCGCGCCGACCGACAGCCACCTCTGCTGCGGCTCGGCCGGTACCTATTCGGTGCTGCAGCCCGAGCTGTCCAGGCAGCTGCGCGACCGCAAGCTGGCGGCGCTGGCGCCGCTGCAGGCCGAGCAGATCGTCTCGGCCAATATCGGCTGCATCCAGCATCTGCAAAGCGGCACCACCCAGCCGGTGCGGCATTGGGTGGAGGTGCTGGACGACGCGTTGAGAGGGGTGAGCGGGTAGCGGGGTCAGCCAGTGACGGGGTGTCGACCCAAGGAGGACGATCGCCACCCTGCTCCCCGCCTCGGGGGCTCAACCAGCGCCACGCACTTCGCGCGCCAAGGCCTCGTTGACCTGTTCCAGCTTTTCGGCGGACTCGCTGAGGCGTTCCTCGACCTTCTTCGTCTCGGCGACCGCCCGCTTGACGTCGCCGTCACTCGAACCTTTGGCGAGCTTGGTGTCAAGGACCGCATGCACGACAGCCAGATCGTCAGCGGCGCGCGCCACTTCCTCGGTAGCTTCCTTGTTCTTGGTCAGTGCTTCGTCGAGCGGTGACGCATCCCGCTTTCGCTGCGAAACAGGCAACTCGTTAGACATGGCCTCTCCTGGAGCAGTTTTCCCGCTTGGCGTGGTGCATCCGCCCTCTCCGTGCAGGGGCAGCGCGTCGTCCTACATTATGGACACAGCACGCCATGTATAAATGTTCTTGCCCACTTGGCGCCGGCTGGACGAACATGCCTATCGCGACCATCTTGATCGAAGATAGTGCTGCAATCCGGTCAAGCCTGATTCCGGCCTTGGAAGAGTTTGCGGACGTCGAAGTCATCGCCACCGCCGAGACGGCGGATCAAGGCATCGCGGCGCTGAAGGCGCATGCGGACCAGTGGCGACTTGCGATAGTGGACATGTTGCTGAAAGCGGGCAACGGACTCCAGGTTCTGCGCGCCGGAAGAGCGCGCCGCAGCGATCAGTACATGATCGTCTTGACCAATTACGCCACGCCGGACATTCGACGAAAGTCGAGCGAGTGCGGCGCCGATGCAGTGTTCGACAAGTCAACCGAGATCGACCAGTTCCTGGAACTGTGCAGGCAATATTCGACCGACCAGACCCCTCAAGCTGCCAATGGCCCAAGCGCCCCGCCGCCCGGCGAAAGCGACGAGGGAGATCCGGCCCGCAAAGCGGTGATCGGTGTCGAAGAGCTGATGGAGCGTGTTGAGATTGACCGGGTCCTTACCGAGGCTGTGAGCGAACTTGTGGAAAGGAACGCAGCGGCCGTTCGTGATCATCTCGAGCGGAACGGTCTCGCCTCGAATGTGCCCGCGACCAACGAGCCAAAATCTGATCAGGAGAATGGCGCGAGTGGCTCGACGCCAGAGAACATGCCCGACGGCGAATGATGTGAGAAATGCCTTGGCGCGCCGCAGGCTCACTTTCGCACGGCGCGAGTTGCTCCGATGAAGGTGTCAGGCGCGCGGAGCGGATATGCCGGCTTGGTCTAGACGCGGAAGGTCGAAACGAGCTTCACCAGCTCGTCCGCCTGCTGCTTCAGGCTCTCRGCCGCTGCGGCACWTTCCTCGACCAGGGCGGCGTTCTGCTGCGTGGCCTGGTCCATCTGCGTGATGGCCTGGCCGACCTGGCTGACGCCGGTGCTCTGCTCGCGGCTGGCCGAGCTGATCTCGCGCACGATCTGCGCGACGCGGCCGATGGCCGTGACGACCTGCTCCATGGTCTGGCCGGCCTTGTTCACCAGCACGGCGCCCTGTTCGACGCGCTCGACGCTGTCGCCGATCAGGCCCTTGATCTCCTTGGCCGCGTCGGCGCTGCGCTGGGCCAGCATGCGCACCTCGCTGGCGACGACGGCAAAGCCGCGGCCCTGCTCGCCGGCGCGGGCGGCCTCGACGGCGGCATTCAGCGCCAGGATATTGGTCTGGAAGGCGATGGCGTCGATGGTGCCGATGATGTCGCCGATCTTGCGCGAGCTCTCTTCGATGCCCTTCATGCGCTGCACCGCCTCACCGACGACCTCGCCGCCCTGGCGCGCCACCTGGCTGGCGTCATGCGCGAGCTGGTCGGCCTCGCCGGCGTTGTCGGCATTGAGCCTGACCGTGGCCGACAGCTCCTCCATCGACGCTGCCGTCTGCTGGATGGCGCTGGCCTGCTGCTCGGTGCGGGCCGACAGATCGTTGCTGCCGTGCGAGATCTCGGTGCTGGCCGTCGCCACGCCGTTGGCGTTTTCGCGCAMCGAGCCGACGAGATGGCGCAAGGCCTGCTGCATCTGGCCCAGCGCCTGCGTCAGCTGGGCGGTCTCGTCGCTGCCGACACTGCGGATGTCGCGCGACAGGTCGCCGCGGCCGACCTCCTCGGCCTCCTGGATGGCCTCGCGCAGCGGGCCGACGACGGAGCGCGTGATCAGCCAGGCGGCCGCGACGCCCACGCTCAGGCAGGCGATGGCGATGACCAGCATGATCATCTGCGTGCGGCGCGCTTCCTCCATGACCTGTTGGGTCTCGACGCGCACGCGCTCGCCCTGGAAGTCGGCCATGCGGCTGATGGCCGCAACATAGGCTTCAGAGGCCGGGCGCATCTTGCCCTCCAGCGTCTGCAGGGCGGCGTCGGCCTCGCCGGCCTTGAGCTGGGCGAAGACCTGGTTGCGGATGTCGACATAGGCCTTGCGCGCGTCGGCGATCTCGGTGAGCAGGGCCTTGCCGCGCTCGGTGTCGACGACCTTGGTCAGGCCCTCCTGCAGCTCGGTGATCTTGGCGCTGGTCGTCTTGATGGCGGGCGAGAAGAACTCGGCCACCGGGCCAGCGCCGCCGGCGCGCGCGACCGCATCGGTGCGGGTGACGTTGAGCTGGGTGGCGGTGCGCCAGTCCTGGGCCATGTCCTGGCGGCGCTGGAGCTCCACCAGCAGGTCGATGTGGGGGCCGACGGCGCCGATCTGCCGGTAGCTCACACCCAGGGCCACCGCCAGCAGCAGCAGCACCAGGCCGAAGCCCAGGCCCAGCCGGGTCCCGATTCGCATGGATTGCATGTTCATCACCGCCTCCAGGTTGATGGCGCGGCGGGCGGCTGTGATCGCGCACCCTGCCGGTGCGTTGACTCTACGTCCGTGCGTGGCGGTTGGTGCAAGGAAAAACACCGCCTGAAGAGGCGGTGTTTGCTCCGAGAGACGAGGGTTTACAGGCCGGCCGCCTTGCGCAGCGCCTGAGCCTTGTCCGTGCGTTCCCAGGTGAACTCCGGCTCTTCGCGGCCGAAGTGGCCGTAGGCGGCCGTCTTGGAATAGATCGGGCGCAGCAGGTCCAGCATCTGGATGATGCCCTTGGGGCGCAGGTCGAAGTGCTCGTTGACCAGCTTGGCGATCTGGTCGTCGGGGATGACGCCCGTGCCTTCGGTGTAGACCGTCACGTTCATCGGGCGGGCCACGCCGATGGCGTAGGCGACCTGGATCTGGCACTGGCGGGCCAGGCCGGCGGCGACGATGTTCTTGGCGACGTAGCGCGCGGCATAGGCGGCGCTGCGGTCGACCTTGGACGGGTCCTTGCCGGAAAAGGCGCCACCGCCGTGGGGGCAGGCGCCGCCATAGGTGTCGACGATGATCTTGCGGCCGGTCAGGCCGCAGTCGCCCTGCGGGCCGCCGACGACGAAGCGGCCGGTCGGGTTGATCAGGTACTTGGTGTCGGCGTTGATCCACTCCTTGGGCAGCACCGGCTTGATCAGCTCTTCACGGATGGCTTCGTAGAACTCGTCCGTCATGCGGTCGCCGAGCGAGTACTCGGGCGCATGCTGGGTGGACAGCACGACGGTGTCGATGCTGTGGGGCTTGCCGTCCACATAGCGCATCGTGACCTGGCTCTTGGCGTCCGGGCGCAGGAAGGGCAGGCGGCCGTCCTTGCGCAGCTGGGCCTGGCGCTCGACGAGGCGGTGGGCGTAGTAGATCGGCGCAGGCATCAGCTCGGGCGTCTCGTCGCAGGCATAGCCGAACATCAGGCCCTGGTCGCCGGCGCCGATGTTGAGGTGGTCGTCGGAAGCGTGGTCCACGCCCTGGGCGATGTCGTTACTCTGCTTGTCGTAGGCGACGAGGACGGCGCAACCCTTGTAGTCGATGCCGTACTCGGTGTTGTCGTAGCCGATGCGCTTGATGGTGTCGCGCGCGACCTGGATGTAGTCGACGTGGGCGTTCGTCGTGATCTCGCCGGCCAGCACGACCAGGCCGGTATTGCACAGCGTCTCGGCGGCCACGCGGCTGCGCGGGTCCTGCTCGAAGATCGCGTCCAGGATGGCGTCCGAAATCTGGTCGGCCACCTTGTCGGGGTGTCCTTCAGAAACAGATTCAGACGTGAAGAGGAAATCGTTCGCCACTTTTAAACTCCGGTTGCTTTGTTGACGGCGTCGCCGTTGCTCCAGGAGGATGCGGCGAACGCTTTAGCGGGATTTATGGATCGCCCCGCAAGTAGTTCAGTAACTCGGCGATCCGGCGATTATAAGAAACATGGGCTTGGTCTTTCGTTTGTTGTCCCGGCTGCCCTTGGCGCTTTTGCACGCTTTGGGCGGGCTGCTGGGCTGGGCCGTCTATTTCGCCTCGGGGGTCTACCGGCGGCGCTTCCAGGCCAATGTGGCCCAGGCGGGGGTGGCCTGGGGTGACGCGCGGCCGGCAATTGCGGCCGCCGGCCGCATGGCGGCGGAGCTGCCTTGGCTGTGGATAGCCACCAAGCGCCAGCCATTGGGCGACAGGCTGCGCTGGGAGGGCGGCGAGCTGATTGCCGCGGCCCTTGAACAAAAGCGCGGCCTTGTCATGCTGACGCCGCACATGGGTTGCTTCGAGATCTGCGCCCAGGCCATTGCCGAGCGTTTCACGACGGCCGAGGCGCCCATCACGGTGCTCTACCGCCCGGCGCGCCAGGCCTCGCTGCGCGAGGTGATGGCCGGATCGCGCGAGCGCGCTGGCCTGGCCACCGCGCCGGCGTCCCTGGCCGGTGTGCGCCAGATGATCCGTGCGCTGCGCAAGGGGGAGGTCATCGGCCTGCTGCCCGACCAGGTGCCGCCGGACGGCCTCGGCGTGTGGGCGCCCTTCTTCGGCCAACCCGCCTACACGATGACGCTGGCCGCCCGCCTCGTGCAGCAGACGGGAGCGGCGGTGCTGTTGATCTGGGGCGAGCGTCTGCCCGGCGGGCAGGGCTTCGTCGTGCATGTGCTGCCGGCGCCCGACATCGCCAAGGACGCACCGGCCGAGGCGGCCGCCGCGACCATCAATGCCGCCATGGAAAGCGTGATCCGGCGCGCACCGGGGCAGTACATGTGGGGCTACCACCGCTATAAGCAGCCGCGTGGCCTGGATATCGGGGCCGCCCCCGATAATCCGGTTCCATGAACATGCCCCCACGCTCACTGCGCTCGCTGCCCCCCGAGGGGGCGCGTCAGCCCCTTCGGGCGGCCGGGCAGGACTGACATGAGATTGCGCTTCACCAAGATGCACGGCGCCGGCAATGACTTCGTCGTCATCGACGCGACGAAGCAGCCCTTCGCGCTGACCAAGGAGCAGATGCGCCTGCTCGGCGACCGCCGCTTCGGTGTCGGCTGCGACCAGATCCTCGTCATCGAGCCCAGCCAGGACGCCGGCGCGGACTTCCGCTACCGCATCTTCAACAACACCGGCGACGAGGTGGAGCATTGCGGCAACGGCTCGCGCTGCTTCGTGCGCTTCGTCGTCGACGCCGGGCTTACGACCAAGCGCGAGATCCAGGTCGACACGATGAATCGCCGCCTGCTGCTGAAGCTGCAGGACGACGGCCGCGTGACGGTCAACATGGGTGCGCCGGCCTTCGAGCATGCGGCCCTGCCTTTCGACGCCCGGGGCCTGACGCCGCGTCTGGTGAACGGCTTCGAGCTCTGGCCCATCGAGGGTGCGGAGCTGGGCGTCGTCTCCATGGGCAACCCGCATGCGGTGCAGCGCGTCGACGACGTCGAGACGGCGCCGGTGCTGACCCAGGGCCCGCTGATCGAGCAGGACTCGCATTTCCCCCGGCGCGTCAACGCCGGCTTCATGCAGGTGCTGGCCCGCGACCGCATCGCGCTGCGCGTTTTCGAGCGCGACGCCGGCGAGACCCTGGCCTGCGGCACGGGCGCCTGCGCGGCCGTCGTCGCGGGCATCCGCGCTGGCTGGCTGGACGAAACGGTGGAAGTGCAGACGCGCGGCGGCCTGCTGCGCATCGAATGGGCGGGTGGCGAGAACCCGGTGCTGATGACCGGCCCCGCAGTGAAAGTTTTTGACGGAGAGATCACGCTGTGAGTTCCAACCCGGCCGCTGACGCGGTGCAAGGCATCACCGAAACCGACATCGCCAACTACCTGGCGGCCACACCCGGTTTCTTCGAGCGCCACGCGGCGCTGCTGGCCAGCGTGCAACTGCAGCACCCGCATGGCGCGCGCGCCGTGTCGCTGCAGGAGCGCCAGGCCGAGATGCTGCGCGACAAGATCAAGGGCCTGGAGATGCGGGTCATCGACATGATCCGCAACGGCCAGGACAACGTCGCCATCGCCGACCGCCTGCACCGCTGGACGCTGGCCGTCATGCGCGCCGTCGGCACGCCCGAGCTGCCGAACGTGCTGCTGGCCGAGCTGCGCCACCAGTTCATGATCCCTCAGGCCGGCCTGCGCCTGTGGGGTGTGGCGCCCGAGCACGAGGCGTTGGAGTTCGCCGCCTCGGTCAGCACCGACGTGCGCAGCTTCGCCTCCAGCCTGAGCCAGCCCTATTGCGGCGTGAACTCGGGCTTCGAGGCGGCGCGCTGGCTGGGCCTGTCCGAGAGCGGCGGCACGGCGACCTCGCTGGCGCTGATCCCGCTGCACCAGCCCAGCGCCAACGAGGACAAGCCCTTCGGCCTGCTGGTGCTGGGCTCGCCCGACCCGACGCGCTACACGGCCGAGATGGGCACCGACTTCCTGACCCGCGTCGGCGAGATTGCCAGTGCCGGGCTGGCGGGGTTGCTCGCTGCATGATGGAGCTGGCGCAGGACTTCACGGAGTTCTTGCAGCACGCCCGCGTGCAGCAGCGCCTGAGTCCGCGCACGCTGCGCATCTACACCGATGGCCTGGAGCGCCTGCAGGCCATGCTGGCCTCAAGCGCCATCGATGCGCGCGCCCTCAGCATCGCCCAGGCGCGCCGCCTCGCCGCGCTGCTGCATCGCGAAGGCCTGGCGCCCAAGTCGATTGCGCTGCTGCTGTCGGTCTGGCGCAGCGCCTACCGCTGGCTGGGCCTGCAGGGTCGCGTCGCGCTGAATCCCTTCGATGGCCTGCGCGCGCCCAAGGCGCCCAAGCCCTTGCCCAAGGCCCTGGGCGTGGACGATGCGGTGCAACTCGCCGCCTACACGCCCGAGGCCGCGGCCGACCCGGTGCTGGAGGCGCGCGACCGCGCCATGGTCGAGCTGCTCTACGGTGCCGGCCTGCGTGCTTCCGAGCTGACGGGCCTGGACGCCCAGGCCAGTCGCCAGGCCGACGGCTGGGTCGACCTGCAGGCTGGCGAGGTGCATGTGCTGGGCAAGGGCGGCAAGCGCCGCAGCACGCCGCTGGGCAAGGCCGCGGCCGAGGCGCTGAGCGCCTGGCTGGCCGTGCGGCCGCAAATGGCGGCGGCCGGCGAGGCGGCGCTCTTCGTCGGTTCGCGCGGGCATCGCATTGCCGGCTCGACGCTGCGCGCCATGCTCAGCGCGCGCGCCGTCGCGGCCGGCAGCCCGGCCCATGTCCACCCGCACATGCTGCGCCACAGCTTCGCCTCCCACCTGCTGCAGTCCAGCGGCGACCTGCGCGCCGTGCAGGAGCTGCTCGGCCACGCCCACATCACGACGACCCAGGTGTACACGCAGCTGGACCACCAGCACCTGGCGCGTATCTACGACGCCGCGCACCCCCGAGCCAAGAAATGAGATTCCAAATCACGGCTTTGGCCGCGCTGGCTGCCATGCTGCCGACGACGACCTGGGCTATTCCCGACGACGCCCCGTTTGCCCGTGTCGACACGCTGCGCCCCGCGGCGGTCGAAGGCAACTGGACCCGCATGAAGATGCCCGACGGCGGCCGCACCGCCTTCGCATCGCTCAGCTACATGATGGCCCTGGACGATGACTGGGGTTTCGGCCCCGGCGTCTACGGCGCGGCCAAGGGCAACTACGGCGGCATCTTCACCGTCGGCTTCACCGGCCAGCGGCGCTGGCGGCTGAGCAGCAACACCCATCTGGCGGCCAGCCTGTATGTCGGCGCGGGCGGCGGGCTGTCGAGCCAGCAGCTGCGTTTCGGCGGCGGCCTGATGCTCAGGCCCGAACTGTCGCTGCGCACCGAGGCCGGCGCCTGGTACACCGGCATCGGCATCTCGCAGATCCGTTTCCCCAGTGGCAATGTGAAGAGCGGCGTCGGCCTGAGCTTCTCGATCGGCCGTTCGATGGGCTTCGCGAGCTTCTCGCCCGACGATGCCGGCCGCCCGGGCCGCGCCAGCCAGCGCACCGGCCTGCAGTTCGATGAGATCTCGCTGATCGGCGGCTATGAGTCGCCGCGCTCCGTCAGCGTCGACCGCAACGGCGAGCGGCGCACGCGCCGCGTGGGCAAGGCCGGCGCGGAACTGCGCCAGTACATCGTCGATGGCAGCTGGTGGGGCATCGAGGCCGCGGGTGCGGCCCAGGGCGGTGCCGACGGCTATATGGAAGTGCTGGGCCAGATCGGCCAGGACTGGGCGCTGGGCTCGCCGCAGCTGCGCATCGGTGGCCAGCTCGGGGCGGGCCTGGCCGGTGGTGGCAACCTGGATACCGGCAGCGGCCTGCTGCTGCGCGCCGGCCCGACGCTGCGCTGGATCACGCCCTGGGGGCCCAGCCTGCGTTTCGACGCGGGGCTGACCCATGCCCCGCGCGGCAACTACAGCGCGCGCTTCGTGCGCGCCGTGATCTCGATGCCGCTGGACCGTGCGCCCGTGGCGCTCGCCGATGACAGCGGCGGCACGGTGCGCGGGCAGCAGCTCGGCGCCAGCGTCATGCACCTGCCGCGAGTGCGCTTCAAGGATGGGCGCCGCGAAGCGGTCAGCAGCCTGGCCGTGACCATGTCGCGCGAGTTCACCTCCAGCCTCTACGGCACGGCGCAGGCCGGCAGCGCGGCGGCTGGTCATGCGGGTGCCTATTCCTTCGGCCTGCTGGGCCTGGGCGTGCAGAGCGCGCCGCTGTGGAACGGCATGCGCGTGGGCGCGGAATGGCTGGTCGGCGCGGCCGGCGGCGGCGGCGTGCAGGTGGGCGGCGGTGCCGTGACGCAGGCCGAGCTGTGGGCGCAATGGCGGGTCGGCGAGCGGCTGCGCCTGCGCACCGGCCTCGGTGAGTTCCGCACCATGCGCGGCAGCAACCAGTCCACGCCCGTGCTCCACCTCGGGCTCAACTACGCCTTCGGGACGCTGCAGCGATGAAGAAAGTTGTCATCCGGCCCGGCAAGGAGCGCTCCCTGCTCAAGCGCCACCCCTGGGTGTTCGAGAGCTCCGTCGCGCGCGGCGGTGGCGACTCGGGCGAGACGGTGCGCGTCGAGTCGGCCGACGGCGCCTTCCTGTGCTGGGCGGCCTTCAGCCCTCAGTCGCAGATCCGCCTGCGGGCCTGGAGCTTCGACGAGGCCGAGCGCATCGACGCGGCCTTCTTCAAGCGACGCATCGAGCAGGCGGTGGCGATGCGCAGCCGGCTGGCCATCGCGTCGGACGCCTGGCGCCTGGTGCACGGCGAGGCCGACGGCCTGCCCGGCCTCGTCGTCGACCGCTATGGCGACACGCTGGTCGCGCAGTTTGGCAGCGCCGGTGCCGAGCGCTGGAAGGGCGCCATCGTCGATGCGCTGCTGGCCGTGACCGGCCTCGCGCGCCTCTACGAGCGCTCCGACGCCCAGGCCCGCGAATGGGAAGGCCTGCCGGTGCAGACGGGCTGGCTGCGTGGTGAGGGCGACACGGCGCTGACCATCCGCGAGCACGACTGGCGGCTGACGCTGGATGTGGCGGAAGGCCACAAGACCGGTTACTACCTCGACCAGCGCGACAGCCGCCGCCGCTTTGCCGACGCGGTGAAGCAGTACGGCTGCAAGAGCGTGCTGAACTGCTTCAGCTACACCGGCGGCTTCTCGGTCGCGGCGCTGGCGGGCGGCGCGAGCGAGGTCGTCAGCGTCGACTCCTCCGGCCCGGTGCTGGCGCGTGCCCAGGCCCACGTCGAGCTGAACGGCTTCGACGCGAGCCGCCACCAGGCCTGGGATGCCGACGTGAATGCGACCTTGCGACGCTGCCTGCAGGAGGGCCGGCGCTTCGATGCCATCGTGCTCGACCCGCCCAAGTTCGCGCCCACGGTCGCCCACGCCGAGCGTGCCGCGCGGGCCTACAAGGACATCAACCGCCTGGCCTTCATGTTGTTGAACGACGGTGGCCTGCTCTACACCTTCTCCTGCTCAGGTGGCATCTCGCCCGACCTCTTCCACAAGATCGTCGCTGGCGCCGGCCTGGACGCGGGCGTGGACGGTTATATCGTCGAGCGCCTGTCGGCCGCGGCCGACCATCCGCAGACGGTCTGCTTCCCGGAAGGCGACTACCTGAAGGGCCTGGGCCTGCTGAAGCGCTGAGGCCCGGCAAAGAAAAAGCGGCCCCGCGGGGCCGCTTTGCATTGCAGGCTCGGGCTTCAGTCGCGCTGGCGGCGGCGTGCCAGGCCGATGGCGGCGAGGCCGCCGAGCAGCAGGGCGTACTGGCTTGGCTCCGGCACGGCGGCGGCCAGGTCCCAGCCGATGGCGTCGAAGGCCATCAGGTCGCTGGCGCTGGCGTCGTAGGACTGGCCGTTGACGACGAAGGGGCGCATCAGCGTGATGACGCTGGTGCCGAAGTGGCTGGCCTGCTGGCCGTTGCCATGTGCGACGCCGGTCGAGAACGGCTGGACGGAAGTCGCGCCGCCGTCCAGGGAGAAATAGGGCGAACCGCCGAGTGTCAGGTCGCGCTTGCCGGCGGCCGAGTAGCGGTACAGGTCCAGCGACGAGTACCAGGCCTGGGTTTCCAGCGGGCCGCATTGGGCGGCGTGGTCCACGCAGAAGTCGATGCTGTCCACGCCCGAGACGAAGCCCAGGGCGTGGCCGATCTCGTGCTCGGCCACCGTGATGAAGTCGACCTTGTTGGCCGGCACCTGGCCATTGATGCGGGCGTAGGCGAAGCTGTTGGCGAAGGCATTGCCGAAGGTGATGCGGGCATCCGGGGAGGTCGCATCGGTGGGCGTGGTGCCACCGAGGGCCTTGGCATTGGCCGTGGTGAGGCTGAAGAGCCGGTTGTTGGCCGAGCCGTCGTTGTCGAAGCGGGTGGTCAGGTCGCCCTGGGTGGCCCAGAAGCTCAGGCTGCTGGTGTTCGGCAGCGTGGCGACGGCGGCAGCGTCCGTGGCCGACTTCTGGTCGGTCAGCAGGCTGCTGCGCAGCGAGCCATAGTTGAGGGTCGTCAGCGCCGATCGGGTGGAGCCCAGCACGCCGGCGTCCAGGTCGGCGAAGGCGATGCTGACGTAGACGGTGACGTTGTCCGTGAGCCTGCCCGACCAGTAGTTGGCCGCGGTCTGGAAGGCGCCCAGTTGCTGGGCGGTCATGGGTGTGGCTCCCACATCGTTCAGCACGATGTTCAGGGCCTGGGCGGTGGGGGCCAGGCCGGCGAAGCCGACGGCCAGCGCGAAGGCGGCGGGGCGCAAGGACTTGCGGAACAGCATGGGAAGAGCTCCGATCGGGGGGAGCAAGATTCTGTCGGCTGCGGGAACGGCTTTTGCCCCCCGGGCTCGCGGGGGACCATGTGAAGTTAGGGGGGTGGCAGCGCGATGCGCGTGTCGAACTTGGCCCGCTTCACGCTGAAGAAGGCCTTGATGTTGCGCACATTGGCGTCCTGGGTCAGCAGGCGCTGCGTGAAGGCCTGGTAGGCCGGCATGTCGGCCAGCTGGACGATGAGCACGAAGTCCGGCCCCGGGGACACCCGCCAGCACTGCTGCACGACCGCCTCCTGCACCGCGCGCGCCTCGAAGGCATCCAGGTGCTCGGCACCCTGGCGGTCCAGCGTGATCTCGAGGATGGCGGACAGGCCGGCGCCCAGCTTGTCGGGCGACAGCAGGGCCACGCGGCGTTCCACGATGCCGGTCTCGACGAGGCGCTTGACGCGCCGCAGGCAGGTGGCGGGCGACACGGCGACGCGGGCGGCCAGATCCTGGTTGCTCAGGGAGGCGTCGTCCTGCAGGGCGCCCAGCAGGCGGAGGTCGATGCTGTCCAAATCAATCATTTTTCTCACTTATGTGATTGAATATTTCTTCGGTGAAGTATCGAGAAATTTTCCTTCATGAAACGAGAAATATTGCATCCATTCGCCGCGACACCCTGCCTAGGATGCTCACCATTCCTCGAACGGAGACTTCTCTATGTGCGGCATCGTCGGCGCGGTCAGTCAGCGCAACATCGTTCCCATCCTTGTCGAAGGCCTGAAGCGCCTCGAATACCGCGGCTATGACTCCTGCGGCGTGGCCGTGCATCAGGACGGTGGCCTCAAGCGCGCCCGCAGCACCTCGCGCGTCGCCGAACTGCAGGCCCAGGCCGACCAGGACGGCATCTCCGCCGGCACCGGCATCGCCCACACCCGCTGGGCCACCCACGGCGCGCCGGCCGTGCACAACGCCCACCCGCACTTCTCGCCCGGCGCCAACGCGACGGCCGACGCCGTCGGCCGCATCGCCCTGGTGCACAACGGCATCATCGAGAACCACGACGAACTGCGCGCCGAGCTGAAGGCGCGCGGCTATCAGTTCTCGAGCCAGACCGACACCGAGGTCATCGCCCACCTCATCGACCACCTCTACAGCGGCGACCTGCTCGACGCTGTGCAGCAGGCCCTGCCGCGCCTCAAGGGCGCCTATGCCGTGGCGGTGTTCTGCCGCGACGAGCCGCACCGCGTCGTCGCCGCCCGCGAGGGTTCGCCGCTGATCCTGGGCGTGGGCGAGCAGGAGAACTTCGTCGCCTCCGACGCCATGGCCCTGGCCGGCGTGACCGACCAGATCGTCTACCTGGAAGAGGGCGATGTCGTCGACCTGCAGCTCGGCCGCTACTGGCTGAGCCGCCTGGACACGACGACCGGCCGCTACCAGGCCGTGCAGCGCGAAGTGAGGACGGTGCATGCCCACAGCGGCGCCGCCGAGCTCGGCCCCTACCGCCACTACATGCAGAAGGAAATCTTCGAGCAGCCGGTGGCCATCGCCAACACGCTGGACGCGGTGACCAGCATCAGCCCCGAACTGTTCGGCGACGGCGCCTTCCGCATCTTCAAGGAAGTGGACAACGTCCTCATCCTGGCCTGCGGCACCAGCTACTACTCAGGCTCGACCGCCAAGTACTGGCTGGAGAGCATCGCCAAGATCCCGACCAGCGTCGAGATCGCCAGCGAGTACCGCTACCGCGACAGCGTGCCCAACCCGCGCACCCTGGTCGTCACCATCAGCCAGAGCGGCGAGACGGCCGACACCATCGCCGCGCTCAAGCATGCCCGCAGCCTGGGCATGAAGCACACGCTGACCATCTGCAATGTGGCCACCAGCGCCATGGTGCGCGAGTGCGAGCTGGCCTATATCACCCGCGCCGGCGTCGAGATCGGTGTGGCCTCCACCAAGGCCTTCACGACCCAGCTGGTCGGTCTCTTCCTGCTGACGCTGGCGCTGGCCCAGACGCGTGGTCACCTCAGCGAGGCCGACGAGGCCGAGCACCTGAAGGACTTGCGCCACCTCCCCGTGGCCGTGCAGGCCGTGCTGGCGCTGGAGCCGCAGGTCATTGCCTGGAGCGAGGAATTCGCCCGCAAGGAAAACGCCCTGTTCCTGGCGCGCGGCCTGCACTACCCCATCGCCATGGAAGGCGCGCTCAAGCTCAAGGAGATCACCTACATCCACGCCGAGGCCTATGCCGCGGGCGAGCTGAAGCACGGCCCTCTGGCCCTCGTCACCGCCGAGATGCCCGTGGTGACGGTGGCACCGAACGACGCGCTGCTGGAAAAGCTGAAGAGCAACATGCAGGAAGTCCGCGCCCGCGGCGGCCAGCTCTATGTCTTCGCCGACGGCGACACCGCCATCGAGAGCGAAGCCGGCCTGCACGTCATCCGCATGCCCGAGCACTACGGCCAACTGAGCCCCATCCTGCACGTCGTGCCGCTGCAGATGCTGGCGTATCACACGGCTTGTGCGCGCGGGACGGATGTGGACAAGCCGCGCAATCTGGCGAAGTCGGTCACTGTGGAGTGACCGGGGCCGCATGGCTGACTCCCTGACGCCAACAAATAGAGTCCGTCGGGCATTAATAAAGTCCGTCGGACTCATCAATGAAGGCGCAATTGGCGCCTACCTTGGCCGCAGGACGCATGGCTTCCAAGCTTCATGTGGGACAACAACTTCGTGGACGGAAGCGACTCGAATGTGAGCGAGACGCTGCCCTAACGGCGTTGAGGCGGCCGGCCGCAGCTACCGGTGGCAGTCGAAAGCCGGGTGGTACATGGCAAAGCCGTCCGAGTCCTTGACCTGTACCGCCGCATGGACCTCAATCGCCTCGCAAGGTAACTCCATCACACCGAAGCGTGGCCGGCGGGGGGAGCCGGTCTCCGAGCCGTACGAATCTAGAAGCAACTGCGAGGCGCCGTCGGTGGCCTTCAGCACGACGACCCACACGTGGGAGTCGATGCCCTGCGCCTCCGACGCCACCCAGTAGGGCAGTTGATGCCGTTCGGCGTGTTCGACGCATTTGAGCGCCGCGACGCGAGCGGCGCCCAGAGCAACGAAGCCGCAGGCGCGCAACCCGTCGGGGACGATGCCGAGCACCGCTCCTTGCGCCTCGGCCTGCCACATCCTCGCCTGCTGCTCCTGTAGCGCCGTCAGCTCCGCTTGCGACAGCCATGGCCGGCCGTCCAGGCAAACCAGGCACAAGCAGGTCCCGACCCCGCTCAGCAGCGAGGCAAGGATGTCGAAGCCGGGATTGACGAACATGGCCTGACGCGGTCGTGGCGTTGGACGCCATGTTGTCGCAGGCCATCCCGGCCCGGCATCCCTTCAATCCCTGAGGCGAAGTGACGGCGATGGCCGGGCGGCGTCACGCTGTTGGTGACCAGCGATCCGCTCAGTCAAGCTGGAACTGAGTCCGCAGAATTAGTTGGGTTGACCGATTGAAGTCGGTCACCGTGGCATTGACCTCCCACAGGCCCGACGGGTCCGTAGCATCGCCAGATGGCCATGACGACTGCCTGCTGGTTGGTCAAGAGGAGTTCGGCGCACGCATACCGATTGGCGCCGCAGAGCGCCAGTGAGTGGCGACAGCGCCTATCCGCCGAGCCCGTCACTGCTCCCTCGCGTCGCGTTCTTCAGCGAGGTGTGAAGAACAGCTTGTCGGGAATCGCCTGAAACGGCGCGATCCAGAGACGATTGTCGAGTTCGAAGATCTTCGGGGGCAGCCGTCGTTGTCCATCGATCAATGGGCCGATGTGAGCATCCCGCGAAAGGATCGATCGCGCACTTCCATCGGAGAAAATCGCAGACAGACCAGCAGTCAATGCCTCGGCCAGGGCAGGCTGGCGCAACTGGACCGCGAAGACCCGAGCGAATTGGTAGTGGATGCACCAGTCCTCAAGCAGCACGGCCGACGGCGCCAGATGTCCAAACAGTTTCAGCAAATGGCTGGCCTCATCGACTCCCAATGGGAACGCGTCGAATCGCCCTGCTTCCAGCATCCGAAACAGCGACAGAAACTCTGCCTCCTGTACCTTGAGTCCCGCAGCGCGAAGGATGCTGGTATCCACCCAATCAGGGCCTTGGCCGAAGCTCAACTTGCGCAGGTCTTCATAACTGTGCAGGCTCCGCAGGCGATCAAGTCGGTCGCGATGCACCAGCATCACACGGTAGCCACTGAGACCGAGATCCAACGGAAAGGGCAGGATCAGTCCGCGCTCAGCCACCTTGGGCGAGGCTCCGGTGTCCATGACATTGACGCCACCGGTCTCGAGCGCCAAGAGGGCACGCATGGATGACAGCTGCATTGCACTCAGCCGCAGCGTGTACTGCCGCCCCGACGCCGCCAACGCAGCGTTCAGCATCTTGAACGCATAGCTGTCCGTGGGCCGTTCATGCGTACGCGGGTACACAAACTCAAGCACCTGCTCGGCCGCCGAGATGCCGGACAGGGCCGCGGCGGCGCCGAACACAAGACCGCGACGCAGCAGCAACTGGTCAAAAGCGCTTCGACGTTTCGGGCCCATGGAGGGGATTCTGCTCGCAAGCCGTCCAGAGATGAATGCGCAGCCATCCACGGCACCCGCCCATGGCGCAGCTTCGGCGAGGGGCCGACGCAGGTCGGGGGCGGCATGTTCAGCGAAGGACAAATCAAGACTTTCACCGACCAGGACAGCCGAAAGCCTGGACGGGCATCAGCCGATCTGTGCCCGCCGCGCCGGAGCGCAGAACGGTAAGGCTTTGTTCGGCCTGGTTAACGGCGCAAGGATTGCTCACAGCTCGGTACGTTTTTCCGTGGAGGACTGCCTAGAGTCGCGCTCTTTCTTCCTCCACGAGACCACCGATGTCGAGACTTTCTCCCCTGATCATCGCCAGCAGCGTCCTGCTGCTGAGCGCTTGCGCCACCAAGGAATTCGTCAAGGAGACCGTCGCTCCGGTGCAGACCAGCGTGGACGGCCTCGGCACCCGCGTGCAGGCGCACGACGACGGCCTCAAGGCCCTGGATGGCCGGCTGCAGGGCAGCGAGGCACGCATGCTGGCCCTTCTGCAGCAGGAGGCAGCAGCGCGAACCCAGGCCTTCAACAACCTGCCCAAGCCGCCCAGCCTGCTGATGAGTACCGTGCTGACCGATGACAAGATCAAGTTCAGCTCGGGCCGCGCCCAGCTCACCGAGCAGGCCGGCCAGGAACTCGATCAACTCGTCGCCAAGCTCAAGGCCGACAACCAGCCGGTGTTCATCGAAATCCAGGGCCACACCGACGCCACCGGCAGCGACACGATCAACCAGCAACTGGGCCTCAAGCGGGCCGAAGCCGTGCGCCTGCACCTGTCCCGCGCCGGCCTGCCGCTGGCGCGCATGGCAACGATCAGCTATGGCGAATCTGCGCCCCTGGCCGACAACAACACCCGCGAAGGCCGCAGCACGAACCGGCGTGTTCAGCTGATCGTGATGCGCTGAGCGGGCGGGGAGCCGCTCAGCTCTTGCCCGGCATCACCCCCCTGCCTGCGCGACGCGAACACCGCGCTCGGATACGCCGGCCGGCCGCGACTGCCGTTGCATGCCGACGCTGCCGTGGGGTTGGTCTCGCCTCCGTGAGCACGCCACCCCACGCACTGCTCCACATGTAGCGCAGCACGCCTTCGGTCGCAAGGCCTGGAGCAAGTCACGGCGGTTGAGGATGGCCAAGCCATCGCGCGGCCGTGCTGTTCACCAGCGCGCACCGCAGGGATGCCGTGGTTCGCTACATTGCGCATGCAACCGCGGCAATCTGCCCGGATCACCGGAGCGGCCCTTGGCAGCTGGTTCAGACCCTCGTGCCAAAAGGCTGCTTGCCGCGCCGCCCAAGGTCAAGCCTGCCGCCGCCTCTACGGTTCACAGGCGCCCGACGGCGATCCTCTGCGCCGCCGTGTCAGCAGATGAAGCAATGCTGGAGGGGCCATGGACGTCCTGAAAGTCATCAAGCGCAACCCGCTGATCTTTCCGATGGCCTGTGTGGGGGTGTTCGCGCTGATCTCCATCAGCGAAGGCGCGTACTGGCAGTCCACCCGGACGCTGGATCGGCTGGGTGCCATGGCCATCGTGCCCACGAGCCTGCAGGAACTGCAATGGGGCGTGCTGGATGCCGAGGCGGCCCGGAAGACCGATGCCCCTGCCATCACGGCCGAGTCGCGCCAGGCGCAATGGGCGGCCTATGGCCAGGCGTTGCAGACGATTGCCGGCGCCTTCACCGCGCTGGACGCCTACTACGCGGACCAGGCTCAGCCGAAGGCCCTGCTGACCGGCTTGCATCAGACGACGGCAGCCAAGCTCGCAGGGGGAGGTTCCGATGCGGAGCAGATGGAAGCGATTCGCGCGCTCAGTGCCCAGCTGCTGCAGTACGAGGCCCGTCATGTGGTCGCCGGCCGGGGCAGCCTCTACGACACCTTGCTGATGGGGCGCGTCGGCGTGGCCTCACTCAGCATGATCGGACTGCTCACCCTTTTCATCGCCTTGCGGCACCGTACGGCACTGGAGTTTCAGCGCAGCGAACAGCAGCGCCTCATCCAGGCCGCGCACGATTTGCTGGAACTGGAGGTGCTGGAGCGAACCACCGAGCTGACCGAGCTGACCTACCACCTGCAGACCGCCCGTGAGGACGAGCGTGCACGCCTGGCGCGTGACCTGCACGACGAGATGGGCGCTCTGATGACTTCCGCGAAGCTGGATGCGGCGCGCATCCGCGCGCGGCTGGGCGCGCTGCCCACTCCGGCGCCCGAAGCCCTCGAGAGGCTGACCCACCTCATCTCAACCCTGAACCAGGGTATCGCGCTGAAACGTCGCATCGTGGAGGACTTGCAACCGTCCTCACTGACCCTGCTCGGCCTCGTGCCGACGCTGGACATCATGGCCCGCGAGTTCGGCGCCAGTTCGGGTCTGCATGTGCAGTGCCAGCTGGAACCGGTGCAGTTGAGCGCCCGCGCCAATCTGATGATCTACCGGCTGGTGCAGGAGGCATTCACGAACATCGGCAAGTACGCGCAAGCCAGCCAGGTGTGGCTTGCGCTGAGCGGCCACGACGGGCGGGTGGAAGTGTCGATTCGCGACGACGGCGTGGGTTTCGACACGCGGCAGCCGCTCCGGTCGGCCCATGGTCTCGTGGGCATGCGCTTTCGCGTCGAAGCTGAAGGCGGCACGATGACCATCGTGGCGGCACCCGGCTTGGGCACCTTGATCTCGGCCAAACTGCGGGAGCAGCCGCAGCCGGCACGGGACGGCCCGCAGTCCGTGGAGGCTTCGGTTCCGGATCGTCACGATTGAATTCAACAGCGGCTTGAGCGCGGTCTCCTGCGTATGCGTTCGTCGAACTGCGACTGCCGCGGCCCACTGCGGTGCCTCTTCGTCACCTGAACACCCCCGGGTACTGCCGCCGATACCAATCCACGATGTCCTCGTGTTCCAGCGTCAGGAATTCCTTGAGCCGCGGCACAGCGAGGAAACCCAGCACGCAGATGGCCATCAGCAGGCCCCAGGCCGCGTACACCAGCGTCACGCTGTAGCTCGCCAGCGCCATGCCGACCAGGGCGGGGCCGATGGCGCCGGCGATCTGGGTGCTCATGGAGCCGGCGGCGAGCATGCGGACGCGGTATTCGCGGGGAATCGCCAGCGCACGATGCGTGGCGCCCACCAGGCTCATCGAGGCGTTGCAGAAGCCCGCCGCCATGAGCCCGGCCAGCATCGGCAGCGGCGAGGCGCAAAGGCCGACCATGGCCAGCGCGATGCCCTCGAGAACGCCCAGGCCGACCCGCACGCGATAGCGGCCGAAACGCTCCACCAGCAGCCGTGAGCCGAAGAGGCTGCCGACCAGGGCACCGAGCGAGAGTGCGCCCAGGCCGAGGCCGAGCCAGCTGCCCTGCAGGCCGAGGGCATGCACCTTGATCGGCACCAGCAGGCCCACGGCAGGCCCCTGGAAGATCCACACGGCGAAGTTCACCAGGGTCCAGCCGCGCTCCATGGGCACCCGCCATCTGGCGGCGAGCCCGGCGCGCAGATCGCTCCACCACGCGGCAAACCCCCGGCTCGCTGGCCGCGAACCGGTGCTGCGCGGGATGCGCGAAGCGACAAGCGTCGCGGCGGCCAGCAGGATGCAACAGCAGCACAAGGCCGCCGTGACGCCCACCGACCCGAGCAAGGCGCCGGCCAGCACCGGCCCGAGGATGCCGCCCAGCGCATGCGTGGCCTTGCGCAGGCGGATCGCCGTGGCGAGTTGCGCCGATGCGATGAGTTCCGCCAGCACGGCGTCACGTGCGGGGTCCACGAAGGAGGTGGCGACGATCTGCAGGATGGACAGCGCGGCGAGGGCCGCGACGCTGAAAACGCCGGCACAGGAAAGCGCCGCGAAGGCGGTGGCAACCAGGCACAGGGCCGCAAGCCCCCAGCTGATCTGGCGGCCCTTGCAGATGCGGTCGCCAAAGGGGGACAGGGCCGGCGCGACGATGAAGGCCGCGAGGGCCAGCGTCACGCTGAAGGTGGCCATCGCCGGGGCACCGCCGCTGCTGGTGATCCACCATGGCAGGACGACCGCCATGCTCAATCCGCACAGCAGGGTGAGGAAGTCGGTCAGCAGCAGCACGCGCAAGGCGCGATTCGCGGCGAGGACGGCGCGGGTTTCAGCAGGAATGAAGAAGCGCATGCGGCGGACGCTGGCGCGCCCGGTGGGGTTTCGTGGGCGCGCAGCGTAGCAATTGCCTGGGCTCGCACGAGGCGAAGTCGGTCACCGTCGACCTTCCCGAGCTGCGGGTGATCTGCGTCAGGCCTCCCCTGGCGCCAAGCCCCTGGCGCTGAACGCGACGCCCCGGCCCTCCAGGCCCGGGCCGACGGTGATGGTGCCGTCGAGGCTGTGCACCACCTGACGCACGATGGCCAGTCCCAGGCCGCTGCCGCTGGCCCCGGTCTGATCGGCGCGCCAGAAGCGTTCGAACACGCGGGGGCGGTCGGCCTCGGCAATGCCGGGCCCGTCGTCGGCCACCTGCAGCTGCACACCGTCGGCATCCTCGGCCAAACGGACCCCGATGCGGCTGCCGCGCGGGCAATAGCGCAGCGCGTTGTCCACCAGGTTGCCGAGCAGCGAACGCCACAGCGGCGGCGGGATGCGGCTGGACAGTTGGTCGGGTGCGTCCAGCGCCAGCTCGATGCCGCGCGCCTCGGCGAGCGGCAACAACTCGACCAGTTGGGCGCGGGTCTGCTCGGCCAGGTCGGTGGCGCGCTCGGGCGTGACCGCACCGATGGATTCGATGCCTGCCAGCGTGAGCAGCTGGCGGCTCAAATGAGCGGCGCGCGCGACGGCGGCATCCAGCGCCTGGGAGGCCTGCTCGCGTGCGCCTGCGTCGCTGGCGCGTCGCAGCACATGGGCCTGGGCGCCGATGACGGCCAGCGGCGTGCGCAGCTCGTGCGCGGCCTCCTGAATGAATTGCTGCTCACGCTCGCGCTGCAGGCGCAGCCGGCCCAGCATCGCGTCAAACGCCTGGCCCAGCGGTTGCAGCTCGGCCTGCGGCAGGTTCACGCCGAGCGGGCGCAGGTCCTGGGCATCGCGCTGGGCCAGGCGCTGCACGAGATCACGCAGCGGATGCAGGCCCCGGTACAAGGCCAGCCAAAGCGGCAACAGCAGGACCGGGAGGGCGATCAGCAGGTAGAAGCGCAACTGGCGCGCAACGTGCCATAGCGCCGGTGCCGCGGTGCGCCTGGGTTCGGCCAATCGCAGTGAGCCCAGCGGGCCGTCAAGGCGATAGGTCCAGTACGCCTGCGCTGCCAGCTCGCCGTCGGCGCGGCCAGAGGGCAGGGCGCGCAAGGCCTCGCGCAGCGGCGGGTGGGACTCGTACAGGATGCCTCCACCAGCAGCCAGCCAGAGCACGGCCACCTGTCCGGGCCGGTGCTCGGGGTCGAAGCTGCGCCAGTAGTTGATGTCGTCGATCAGGGTCCGCAGGGCAACCACGCGATCCGCCTCGGGTTTGTCGAGCAGATAGGCGGCGTAGTCGTCGGTGGTCCTCTGCAGACCGACGTGGTTGTCCGAGCCGGCGCGGAAGCGGTAGTACTCCCAGGCCAGGATCTCCAGCCCGACCAGCGGCAGCGCCGCGAGCAGCACGAAGGCGATGCGCCGGCTGAGAGACGGCTGGCGCAGCGCGCGCCAGAGGCTGCGCCACTTCATGCGAGCAGCCGGTAGCCAATGCCGCGCACCGTGCCGATGCGCTCGGGCCCGATCTTGCGGCGCAGATTGGACAGGTGCATCTCCAGGTTGGCGAAGTCCAGGGCCTCGCCCAGCGGGGCGAGCTTCTGCGCCAGCCTGCCCTTGGGAACAACCTGGCCTGCTTCGGCGGCCAGCAGATTGAGCAGGTCGAACTCGCGCGGGCTCAGTTCAATCCAGCGCTCATCGATGCAGACTTCGCGCGCCCGTGGTCGGATGCGCAGGTCACCGAAGCGCCAGTCCTCGCTGGCCTGGCGTGCACTGCGGCGCAGCAGTGCGCGCAGTCGCGCCATCAGCTCGGGCATCTCGAAGGGCTTGCCCAGGTAGTCGTCGGCGCCCCCGTCCAGGCCTTCCAGGCGCTCGGCCAGGCTGATGCGGGCCGTCATCACCAGCAGCGGCGTGTTGGCACCCTGCTCGCGCCAGCGCCTGAGCAGCTGCAGGCCGCAGCCATCGGGCAGGCCGAGGTCCAGCAGTACCGCGTCCTGCTGGGTGGGATCGAGCTGCGGGGGAGCATCCACGACCCGGCGCAGCCATTGGCTGCTGAAGCCCTCGACCCGCAACGCGGCCTGCAAGGCGTTGCCGAGATCGAGGTCGTCTTCGATCAGGAGGATGTGCATGGCCTCAGTATCGAGGCGGGTTGGACCGAGATCTGCCGGCAGCCAAAGGTCGGCCAAAGAGCGCCACCGCCGCCGCGGCACGGCACCCTCCTGCCAGGGCACACTGCGCCGCCTCGAACACGCTTCAGTCGCTGTCATGACCATGCTCCAACGCCGCCTCGTCCTGCAATCGCTGTGGGCCCTGCCACTGGTGGGATGCGGGGGCGGGGGCGCAGATTCGCCCGCGCCGGCGGACCGAGCACTGCCGGTTGTCAGCACCCAGCCCGCCGGCATGGCGCAGACCGCCAACACCGCAGTGGACGACGTCATCCAGCAGCAGCTCGTCGCGCAAGGCATCCCGGGCCTGAGCCTGGTGGTCGCCCGTGCCGGCAAGATCATCTACGCCAAGGGCTACGGCTACGCCAATCTTGAGACTGCCACGCCGGTGCAGGTCGAAGACCGCTTCGAGATCGGCTCGATCACCAAGTCGTTTGCCGCCACCGCCGTGATGCTGCTGGTCGAAGAAGGCCGTCTCTCGCTTGACGACAAGCTGGCGCCCCACCTCGGTCCTATGCCTGCCGCCTGGAGCGGCATCACGATCCGCCATGTGCTCAATCACAGCTCGGGCCTGCCGGAGTACCCGGACGATGCCTTCTACGGCGCCCTCGATCGAAACCAGGGCTTTTCCGAGGCGGAGCTGCTGGCGCGTTTTCAGACCTATGCGCTGAAGTCCGCGCCCGGCTCCGCCTATCTGTACAGCAACGTCGGTTATGACCTGCTGGGCCTCCTCATCCAGCAGGTCAGCGGGCAGTCCTATGGCGAGTTCCTGCGCCAGCGTGTCTTCCAGCCGCTGGGCATGGACAGCGCGCGCGTGATGGCGCCGGGCGAGTCGGAAGCCGGCAACGCGGTCGGCTACGAGCGCGGGCAGGTGGGCACTGCGCCCAAGCCTTATCTCTACAACGCGGCCAGTCGCAGCTATCTGGGCCTCGCGGCCAGCGGCATCCAGGTCAATGCCCTGGACCTGGCGAAGTGGGATGCTGCCCTCTACACCGAACAGATCCTGAAGAAGGCCACGCTGGACCTGATGTGGACCCCCAACTCCCTGGTGCAGGCGGCGACTGCGACGACGCCGGACATCTACTACGGCCTGGGCTGGCAGCTGCGCACCCAGCAGGGCCACCGCTGGGTCTACCACTCCGGCGGCATGCCCGGCTATGTGACCGAAATCATGCGCTACCCCGATGACCAGCTGACGGTCATCGCGCTGAGCAACCTCGATGAGAACCACGCCAACGTGCGCCTGATCACCCGCGCGGTGTCGCCCATCTTTCAGCCCGGGCTGTAGCAGCCGCTGACATCCTGTATCAACCTTGCCCGTCAACCGTGTCGGTGTGCCGGCGTTCAAAGGAGGCCGATGGCCATGACCCCTCGGCACTTTGACGGAAGCACCGACCATGACCATGCTGACCCTCACCTTCAACGGCCCTTCGAGCCAGGCCCGCAAGGCACTCGGAGGCCTCCTGCAGCGCTACCGCACGGCCTATTTCGTGGAACGCAGCAGCAATGAATATGCGGTGACGGCCGACGACCTCACCGCGGCCGAGCTCGCGAGGCAACCGCTGTGGTCGATTCGCGTGACGCAGGCGGCTTCGCAGCGTTGAGCATGCGGCTGGCCGATGAGCCGCTGAAGACGCAAGCCGGGAGTTCTTGACAGGGCGTGTAGGTGATTCTTTACGTCACCGGAAATGTCAAGAGGGTGGCTGCGCGAGTGCAGCGCAAGTTCGTGAACTAAGCGGCGACCGGGGCGCGTTTGTCGAGCGATGGTGGTGACGCCTGCAGGGGCGTTTCGTACCATTTCGACAGAACGTTAGCAAAGTCGCCCAAGTGGAAAACGTAGTTTTGTGGCGGGTCATCTATACCCGGCGGGTCACGCTGCAGAGCGACAGTTTCTGCTCGGGCCCGTGGCATCCGAGCAAGGCCTATATCGAGCAGGTGGCGGCCGAGCTGCGCAAGACCAAGCCGGTCGGCGTGCAAAGCAACAAGCAGGCCTCCAACGGCGCCTGCACCTGGCTTTCGCAGGCGTGACTCGCTAGGCCTTGGCGGGCGCAGGCCAGAGCAGCCAGTCGAGGTCCGAGGAGCGCGCCGCCGCAAGGGGCTCCAACAAGGCTTGCTCGGCACCCGTGGCGCGGCGCACCATCAACAACACAGACAGCAGCTTGTCGGGCTCCAGCGCGGGCTCGGTGGGCGTGGCGTGCTTCCAGCTGGCGGGCGCCAGCGCCGCCGCCTGCAGATAGGCGATGGCCTGCAGCAGGCGCGGCTCGCGCCACAGCGCGCGGTCGTATTGCGCCAGGTGCGTCGCCGCCTCCAGATTGAAGGCGCAATAGTGGAAGGGCCGCGTGCGCGACAGCTCGCGAGGCATGCGGCCGTCGGCCTCGATCTGTGGCGTGATGCGGCGCGCCACGACGGTCGCCAGCCTGGCCCGCGCCTTGTCGGCCTGACCGGTGAAGAGCAGGTAGTTCACCAGTTGCGCGTCGAAGAACATGCCGTGGTTGTTGTCGGCCTTGTCTTCGTCGCGGGCGATGGGGCTGGTCTGCATCCATTGCGTGAACTCGCCGAACCACTGGCGCAGTGCGGCAAGGTCGGCATCGGGCAGGGCACCGCGCGCGTTCAGCAGCAGGGCCGCGTCGATGACCATCCACAGGTTGCGCGTGTCGATCAGCCCCTCGGCGCGGCCCTCGACGATGCCGGGGATGCCCTGGCCGTAGCGCAGATGCGGGGTCATGCGCGTCTCGGGCGCGAGGAACCAGTGGCGGATCGCGGCGGCGGCCTTGTCGGCATGGCTGTCCGGCGCGCCGAAGTGATGGGCCAGCGCCAGCTCGAAGACATCGCGGCAGAAGGCCTGCATGCGGTCGGAGTCCAGCGCGTCACCGGCCACCTGCGGGTTGCGTTGGCCGTCGCGGCGGATATAGGGCAGGCCGTTGGCCGTGTCCGGGTTGGGCCACCAGTAGGGGCCCATGCTCATGTAGTCGTTGCGCGAACCCGAGGGCGGTAGCAGCTTCTTGTCGGTGACGCTGCGCAACGGAGTCTTCAGGGCCTTGGCGGCACGGGCGAGCAGGGCCGCGTGAGCCGCGGCGAGGTGCGGATCGCCTGCGGCAAGGCGACGCTTTGTTTCGTCGAGCGCACTTCGATCCAGCGTCAGCAGCGGGGCTTCGCTGGCCGCATGAGCCTGGCTCATCAGCAAGCCGAGCAGCAGGGCTCTTCGCTTCATGCGGCCTCCTGGCGCAAGCCGCTCTGCGTATCGAAGAAATGCAGCCGGTCGCGCGTCGCCGACACGCTGATGCGGTCGCCGGCATGCAGCCCGGGCCGATCCGCGATGTTGATGACCAGCGGGCCCGTCGCGCTTTGCAGGTTGAGCTGCGACTGCGCGCCCATGAACTCGACGGACTCGACGGTGCAATCGAAGACCGCGGCCGCATCCGGCGCTCGGCCGAGCTGCAGATGCTCGGGGCGAACGCCGACCTGCAGCCGCGTCGCATCCAGCGCAGTCGCGAAGCCCGCTGGCAGCGTGCAGAAGTTCATCGCCGGCGAGCCGATGAAGCCGGCGACAAAGCGATTCGCCGGGCGGTCGTAGAGCTCGGCCGGGCTGCCGCTCTGCTCGATGCGGCCGTCGCGCAGCACGACGATGGTGTCGCCCATGGTCATGGCCTCGACCTGGTCGTGGGTCACGTAGACGGATGTCGTGCGCAGCCGCGCATGCAGGGCGCGGATTTCCTGGCGCACCGCGCTGCGCAGCGCGGCATCGAGGTTGGACAGGGGCTCGTCGAACAGGAAGGCCGCGGGCTCTCGCACCATGGCGCGACCCATGGCCACGCGCTGGCGCTGGCCGCCCGACAGGGCCGCCGGCCGGCGCTCCATCAGCGGCTCCAGGCTCAGCATGCGCGCGATCTCGTCGACGCGGCGGCGGATCTCCGCGGCCGGGCGCTTCATCAGCTTCAACCCGAAGCCCATGTTCTCGCGCACCGTCATCTGCGGGTAGAGGGCGTAGCTCTGGAACACCATGGCGATGTCGCGCGCCTTGGGCGGCTCATGCGTCACGTCGCGACCAGCGATGTGCAGCTGGCCGCTGGTCACATCCTCCAGCCCCGCGATCATGCGCAGCAGCGTGGACTTGCCCGAGCCGCTGGGCCCCACGAGCACGCAGAACTCGCCGTCGGCGATGGACAGCGAGACGTCACGGATGACGTCGGTCTGGGCGAAGCGTTTGCCCACGCCCTTCAATTCGATGGCAGCCACTCTCACTAGCCTTTCACGGCACCGGCCAGCAGGCCGCGGTTGAAGGATTTCTGCAGGCCCAGGTAGACGAGGATGCTGGGCAGCATGGCGATGACGCTGATGGCGATGAAGACGGCGGGCTTCATCGTCTCGTCGGCGCGCACGGTGGCCAGCGCGACGGGCAGCGTGTAGAGGGACTCGTCGTTGGTGACGAGCAGGGGCAGCAGGTACTGGTCCCAGATCATGATGAAGCCGAAGACCGCGGCGCTGCCGAGTGCCGGCTTGCACAGCGGCAGGATGACGTGCCAGAAGATCTGCCAGTCGCTGGCGCCGTCCACGCGCGCGGCCTCTTCGAGGTCGGCCGGAATCGCGCGCATGAACTCGCTCAGCATGAAGATGGAGAAACCCCAGCCGACGACCGGCAGGATCATGCCCAGATGCGTATCGTGCAGGCTGGCGCCCACGAGCGGCAGCTTGCCCAGCACGATGAAGAGGGGAATGGCGATGACCTCGTCGGGCAGCATCATGGTCGACAGGATCAGGAAGCTGACCGCCGCCAGGCCGCGGAAGCGCTTGCGCGCCAGCGCGTAAGCCGCGAGCGCGCTGACCGACAACTGCAGCACGGTGCCGACGAGCACGACGACGAGGGAGTTCAGCAGATAGCGCCAGACCTTGGCCTCCACCCAGGCGTAGCGGAAGTTCTCCAGCGTCGGCTGCTCGGGCCACCACAGCAGCCGGCCCGGCGCGATGGTGACGCCGGACAGGGCCGTCATCAGGAAGGCCCAGAAGGGGCCGGCGAAGACGATCAGCACGAGGCCGTAGAGCAGGGCGCGCGGCGCCCAGGAGAACGCGGATTTCATCGACGGCGGCGCCAGGCGAGGTAGACGGCGGTGAGGGCCGCGGTGAAGAGGAAGAGCAGCGTCGAGGCGGCGGCGGCGAAGCCGTAGTCCAGCTCCTGGAAGCCCTGCTTGTAGATCTGCGTCATGACGACCTCGGTGCTGCCGGCCGGCCCGCCGCCCGTCGTCGCATAGACCTCGGTGAAGACACGGAAGCCGCGGATGAAGCCCAGTGTGCAGATGACGGTGATGGCCGGCGCCAGGCCGGGCAGCGTCACGGCGGTGAAGCGCTGCCAGGCATTGGCGCCGTCGACGGCCGCCGCGTCGTACAGCTCGCTGTTGATGCCGGCCAGGCCGGCCACGAAGATGACGGTGTCATAGGGCACATGCTTCCAGACATGCATGCCGATCAAGGCTGGGAGGGCCTGGGCCGGGTCGGCCCAGAAACCCTGTGGGCCTATGCCGATGAGGCCGATCAAGGCGTTGACGACGCCATCCGGCGTGGGTGCATAGAGGATGCGCCAGACCTCGGCCGCCACCGCGGCGCTCGTCACCGCCGGCAGGAACATCGCCGTGCGGATGAAGCGCATATGCCGCGCCGTGCCCTGCAGGGCTTGCGCCAGCAGCAGCGCGATGGAGGCGGACAGCAGCACGGTGACAAAAACGTAGAGCAGAGTGCGGCCGGCGGCGTCGCGCAGCGCGGCATCGGCCAGCGCGCGCTCGAAGTTGCGCCAGCCGACGAAGCTGTCGGCGCTGCCGAAATTGACCTTGTGCAGGCTCATCACCAGGCCCTTGGCCATGGGGATGAACTTGAACCAGGTGAAGACGATCAGCGCTGGCGCGAGGAAGAGCCAGGGTGCCAAGCGGCTGAAGTTGCGGCGCGTCGTCATTGCGCCTCCTGGCGGGCGAGCTCGGCGTTGAAGCGATTGTTCAGCGCGCGCAGCTCGCCGGGGATGTCCTTGCTGCAGTGGGCCAGGATGGCGTTGAAGCCGTCGGCCGCGATCTGCGTCAGCCGCGACCAGTTGCGCGCCTGCGGCATCGGGTGGCCATGCTGCGCGTACTCCTGCGCCACCATGGCCCAGCGCTCGTCGCCGTGCGCAGCCGCGGCCTCCAGGTGCTTGTTGACCGGCAGGCGCACGACGGGCATGCCGCCCTCGGGCGGGTGCATGCCCACGGTCTGGCCTTCGGGAGAGATCAGGAACTCGACGAACTGCCTGGCGCGGTCCGGCTGCTGGCTGCCGCGCGTGATGTAGGCCAGTTCGCCGCCGGCCAGGCTGGCGCGCTGGCCGCCAGGGCCGGCGGGGACGGGCACGGCCTCAAACCGGCTGCGCCCCGGCTCCTTGTCGAACAGCGCAAGGTGATAGGGCCCCGACACATAGAGGCCGGCCTGCCCCGACGTGAAGGACTTGTTGGTCTCCTGCGTGTTCGCGTTGATGGCATTGGGCTGCACGCTCCGGTCTTCGCAGACGAGGCGGCGGAAGAAGGAGAGGGTGGCGACGGCGGGGGCCTCGTCCAGCGCACCATGCGGCTTGCCGTCCGCACCGGGGCGCATGAACTCGCCGCCGGCCTGGAAGAGGAAGGAGCTCAGATACCAGGCCGCATAGCCACGCGCCGCGGTGGCGGGCAGGGCCAGGCCATAGGTGTCGCGGCGGCCATTGCCATCCGGGTCGCGCTCGGCAAAGGCGCGCGACAGCTGGGCCAGCTCTTCCCAGGTGCGCGGCACCGGCAGGCCCAGCTTCTCGCGCCAGTCGCGGCGGATGAAGAGCACATGGGCCTGCACCGACACCGGCACGCCATAGATGCGGCCGTCGGGCAGGGTGGCGGCGCGCCAGGCGCTGTCCAGCAGATCGTCGGCGCCGGCGATGCGGCTGCGGTCGATCTCCATTGCCACGCCCATGTTGACGAGCTGACCGGCCGTGCCGATCTCGTTGACGATGACATCGGGCAGGTGGCCGCCGACGGCGGCGCGCGCCAGGCGCTGCTCGAAATCGGTCAGCGCATTGAAGTACTCAATGCGGATGCCGGTCTTCTTCGTGAAGGCTGCGGCGATGGCGTCGTAGGTCTTGCGGCCGTCCTTGGAAGAGCGCGTCCACACGCGCAAGGGCTCGTCGGGCGGCGCGGACCGCGCCGCCATCGGCAGCAGCGCCAATGACAACGCAATCAAGGTAAAGCGGTTAACCATTCCATCATTGTTGCGGCAGAGGCTCGGCAAGTAAACAGCGAGCCGTCTAGCGAAAACCCTGGCAACAAAGGCTTGAAGCGGACTTCCATTTTTTGGATCGCTCACTATCATCAAGTTAAACGCTTCACCAAAATGATCAAGAAACGACTCCCCACCCTCCGCGACGTGGCCGAAGCCGCCGGCGTCTCCGTGGCCACGGTCTCCAAATACTGCAGTGGCGGCCAGCGTTTCTCGGCGGGCGTCGAAGCGGCCATCCAGGCGGCCATCGACAGCCTCGGCTACCGCACCAACCACATGGCCCGCTCCATCGCGACGGGCCGCAGCGGCGCGGTCGGCCTGGTGGTGCTGGACCTCGGCAATCCGCACTTCACCGGCATCGTCAAGGGCGCCAGCCGCGTGGCCCAGGCCAATGACTACAGCATGGCCTTCGTCGACACGGCCGAGAGCAAGGCGCCCGAGCGCCATCTCGTCGAGACGCTGTCGCGGCGCGTGGACGGCCTCGTCGTCAGCTCACGGCTGGCTGATGAATCCATCGAGTGGCTGAAGGCCCTGGGCAAGCCGGTCGTCTTTTTCGGCCGCTATGGCCACGAGGGCGTGCACAGCGTGGGCTCGGACGGCTATCTGGCCGGGCTGATGATCGGCCGCCACCTGATGTCGCTGGAGCACCGGCGCGTGGCCTATGTGGGCTTCCCGTCCTCGCGCTGGAATGCCGAGCGCATCCGCGGCTTGAGCGACGCGCTGGCGGAAAAGGGCCACAAGCTGCAGATGCTGGACGTGGACGCGCCGTCGCCCGAGGCCGGCGAATCGGCCGCTTCGCGCCTGCTGCTGGGCGGCGAGCGGCCCGATGCCATCGTCACCTACAACGACCTGATCGCGCTGGGGCTGATGAACGAAGCGCGTGCTTTGGGTGTGGAGATCCCGCGCGATGTCTCCATCGCCAGCTTCGACGACATCGCCTACGGCCGCTACACCAGCCCCACGCTGACCTCGGTGGCGATGAACAGCGAGCAGATGGGCGAGGTGGCCATGCAGCGCCTGCTGCAGCTCATCAACGACGAGCTGGCGCATCCCTTCGACGAAGTGCTCGCGCCGCGCCTGGTCGTGCGCGAGTCCACCTGCCGGCGAGCGCCATGACCGTCCGACCAGGAGCCTGCGCGGCCAAGGGCGTGGCCCGCGCCGGGGTGAGTTGCGGGGCCAGGCTAGGCGCCGGCGAGGCGTGGGTCGGGACCCACAACGAGCCGGCAACGCCGCATGGCCCCGCAAATCGCCCCGGCCCTTCGGGTTGGGCCTGGCAGGGGCGCATGCTGCGTTGCTCATCGTTGCGGGCGCGAGCCCGCGGCCTCCTCGCGCCTTGCCTGTGCCCCTGCCAGGCCCAACGCGGGCTACGCCCTTGGCCGCGCAGGCTCCTAGGCGGCGGCTCGGGTCGAGCCCCGCACGACGAGTCGCGGCGTCATGTCGTGGGCGCGTGCCGGGGCGGCCTCGCCGTCTATTGCCGCGATGAGGTCGCGCATGGCCCATTCGCCCAGCGCATCCGCATGCAGGTCGACGCTGGTCAGCGGCGGGCTCAGGAAACGGCCGAAGGGCATGTTCTCGATGCCGGCCACCGACACGTCCTGCGGCACCGTCAGGCCCAGGTGGCGCGCCTCGGAAATGAGCCCCATCGCGATGAGGTCGTTGCAGGTCGCGATCGCCTGCGGCCGCTTCTGGCCGAGCAGCAGGCTGGAAGCCAGCTTCGCGCCATCTTCTGCCGTCGGGCTCACCACCTGATGCACGGCCAGCTCGACGCCGGCCGCCTGCAGCGAACGCTTCATGCCGAGCAGGCGCTCGGCATTGCCGGGCTGGGCCTCGCAGGCGATGTAGGCAATGTCGCGGTGGCCCAGGCTCAGCAGGTAGCGGCCCAGCATGGCCGCGGCCTGCTCGTCGCCGCTCGGCGCCTCGGAGGGCTCGCTGGCGCGGCCCAGGTCCACGAAGGGGCGGCCATAGCTGGCCAGCAGCTTGCGCGCGGCGGGCGGCAGCGCGGCGGCCAGCACGATGCCGTCGACCTGCATGCCGGTCACGCGGGCCAGCTCGCGCTCGGGCGATTCGCTCTGCAGCAGGTCGACGAAGAGCAGGTCGTAGCCCAGGGCGGTGGCGGCGCGGCTGGCGCCCTTGATGACGGCCGCGGTGTAGGGGTTCTCGACGCCGTAGACCAGGGCCGCGATGGCGCCGGAACGGCCCGTGACCATGCTGCGTGCCGCCAGGTTGGAGCGGTAGCCGACCTGCTCGATGGCCTCGGCAATGCGGCTCTCGACGGCCGCCGTGAAGCGCTGCTTGCCGTTGACGTATTTGGAGACCGCTGCCGTCGACACCCCGGCCAGCTCGGCGACATCGCGCAGGGTGGCTGGAGATTTTGCGGGGGACATGATGGGCTTGTGGGCGGCGCTGGATTGGCGCGGATTCTCTACCAAGGCCACAGCGATCGGAGCCGCCATGCGCGCTGATCGCTACGAGCCGCCGCTCAAGGCCATGCCGCTGAACGCGCTGGTGCGCGGCCAGCTGCTGCCGCAACTCGCGGGCTACTTCGCGCTGCTGGCCGCGGACGGCGTCGACACGCGCTTCAACGGCGCGCCGGTGTTCGGCCAGGGCGATGTCTTCCTGCCCGGCAAGGTCGCCATAGGCCTGGCACACCTGCTGACGCTGACGCCGCGCAGCGATGTCGCTTTCCCCGGCTATGTCGCCGGCACGCGCCGCCTGATGGCGCTGCTCAGCGAGATGCGCAGCGACAGCTGGGGCATCTACTACGCGCTGATGGCGCTGAACCGCCTGCGCAAGGCCGGCCTGCTGGACGCCGCCGTCGATGCCGCGAGCCTGGTGCGCTTTCGTGAACGGCTGGACTGGCGTGTCTTCGTCGATGAGAAGACGCTGCGCCTGAAGGCCCTGCCGACCAACTACTACGGCGTCGCCTTCGGCATCGCGCGGCTGCGCATGCTGATGCAGTGGGAGGACGCCAGCGCCGGCGAAGCCCTGCTGGCCAAGACGCTGGACCACTACGAACGCTACTCGGGCGAGTTCGGCTTCTCGGACGAGACCGAGGGCGAGGGCCGCTTCGACCGCTACAGCATCCTGCTCGCCGCGGAGTTCTGCGAGCGCTTCATCGAGACCGAGCTGCCCGTCACGCCGCGGCTCAAGACCCTGCTGGCCCAGTCGGTCCAGCTGGCCCTGCAATGCGCCGGCTCAGGCGGCGACGGCTTCGGCTTCGGCCGCAGCATCGGCCCTTACGGCGACACGGGCGTCGTCGAGATCCTCGCCACCGCAGCGCGTCTGGGCGTGCTCGATGCCGAAGCGAGCCGCTATGCCTATGCCTTCTGCGTGCGCGCGGCGGCCAAGTACGTCGACTTCTGGTTCGACCCCGCGCTGAACTCGGTCAACCTGTGGAAGCACGGCCGCAGCACCGACGGCTACCGCGGCCCGCACCGCATGCTGGGCGAGAACTTCTCCATCATTCACCAGCTGCTGTCGACCTGCGAGCTGTGGGACGAGATCGGCATGGCCGACCAGGTACCGCCCGCGGACCTCGATGCCTGGCTGGAGCGGAGCCAGCCCGACTTCAAGCTGAACTGGTTCGCGCGCGGCAGCTACGAGCGCGCCCTGGTGACGCGGCGCGATCGCGGCCTCGTCTTCAGCTTGCCGCTGATCAACGGTGGCGTGGGCCAGCACGACAACGCGCCCTACTACCCGATTCCCTTCTCGCCGCGACTCATCGAGGGCCGGCCCGAGAGCGGTGCCGCCCATGCCCAGCTGCTGCCGCGCCTGCTGCTGGCCGACGGCAGCACCTTGCTGCCGACCTCCTTCATCACCGACATCAAGAGCTGGCGCGATGGCGACGATCACGTCGTCAGCTACAGCCAGCCCGGGCTGAACCGCGTGGGCGCGCGCCAGCCCGTGCTCGATACCCGCGTGACGCTGACGACCGAGTACCGCTTCGGCCCCGGCCGCATCAGCCGCACCGACGTGCTGCGCCCGAGCGCTTCGCTGGCCATCGCTTCGCTGAGCCTGGAGTTCGCCTGCTTCTCGTCGGGCGCCGCCACCGAGGGCATGGCGGTGGCCTTCGATGCCGGTGTGGTCGCGCGCTTCGAGGCCGAGGGCTATGAGCGCCTCGATGTGCAGGAGCCGCCCGCCAGCGCCCTGCGGGGCCTGACCAGCGGCCCGTCGCGCACGCATCTTCATTTCTCGGGAACAGCTCCGCAGAGGGCCGGCCCGCTTCAAGTCCGGTGGACGTTGATCTACCGCTAGCCCACCAAGCCATCAAATAAAACGGAGACAAGACAAATGAACGAGGTCACATCCAGGCGCGTGACGCCCATCGCCGCGGCGCTGCTGGCCCTGGCCGCGCAGTCGGCACTGGCACAGCAGGCCGCCAAGCCCAAGGAAGAGGCGGCTCCCGACAGGAACCAGCTGGAGCGCGTCGAAGTCACCGCCAACAAGCGCGTGGAGAAGCTGGAGAGCGTGCCGCTGGCGATGTCGGTGTTCACTGCTGAGCGCCTGGAGCGCAGCAATGTGCGCTCGCTGGAGGACGTCATCGAGCTGACGCCGGCGCTGTCCGTCACCTATGGCACGACGCCGGCCAACAACGGCCTGAACATGCGCGGCATCGGCACCTCGTCCATCGGCATCGGTGTCGAGTCCGATGTCTCGGTCATCATCGACGACATCCCCATGGGTGCCCAGTTCATGGCCTTCAAGGACCTGGCCGACGTGCAGCGCGTCGAGGTGCTGAAGGGGCCGCAGAGCACGCTGTTCGGCAAGAGCGCCATCGCCGGTGCGATGCTCATCACCACCAAGCCCATCGGCAGCGCCATCCGCGGCGATGCCAGCGCCTATGTGACCAACGACGGCGAGCAGCGGCTGCGCTTCTCGGTGGGCGGCGAGATCGCGCCCCGGCTGGGCATTCGCGTCGCGGCGGCCGCCAGCCAGTTCGACGGCAACCTCAACAACCTCAGCACCGGCAAGAAGGTCAACGGCAGCAGGGACCGCACGCTGATGATGAAGCTGGCCTGGCACCCGACCGACGACATCGACGTCGAGTTCACGCCGACCTACAACAAGACCCGCAACGACTGCTGCACCTTCGCGCTGACCAGCTTCGGCACCAACAACCAACTGGCCGGCTACCAGAACGGCGTCGCGGCCTTGCCCGCCACGCTCTTGCTGGCCGGCATCACGCCCGGCCCCAACAACCGCGACATCCGCATGGATGCGCCGACCGGCATAGCGTCCGAGATCAAGGGTGCGGCCCTGCGCGTGAACTGGGCCCTGCCCAATGGCATGGCGCTGACCTCGATCACGTCGGCCCAGCGCTACACCGCCAACGACTACCGCGACCAGGACTTCACCGACGTCCACACGCTGCTGTCCTACCCCATCACGGCCGGCAAGTCCGTCGAGGGCCGGGACGCGGGCTATGTGCAGTACG
This sequence comes from Roseateles sp. P2_H4, assembly GCF_056403315.1. NCBI lineage: Bacteria > Pseudomonadati > Pseudomonadota > Betaproteobacteria > Burkholderiales > Sphaerotilaceae > Roseateles > Roseateles sp. P2_H4. Next base: position 63,683 of record NZ_JBFUFR010000012.1, read on the forward strand.
GCACCTACGTCATCGACTCCAAGACGCAGGAGCTGCGCCTGACGTCGGCCGACCAGGGCAACTTCCRCTATGTGGCCGGCCTCTGGTGGGCCAGCAACGCCATCGACCGCTTCTTCAATCGCGGCTTCGACGGCATCGCGCTGTCCACGCCCATCGCCTATGTCGGCGACACCTCCAACCGCAACACCGCCATCTACGGCCAGGCCACCTGGGAGTTCCTGCCCGACACCACGCTGGTGGCCGGCCTGCGCCAGAACCGCCAGGTCTCGGGCTACTCCCTGACGCTGAGCAACCCGCTGCCGGCCGTCTTCACGCCGACGGCCACCTACTCCAGCCGCGGCAACAAGGAAGACTCGACGACCGGCAAGCTCAGCCTGCAGCGCCAGTTCACGCCCAGCCTGATGGGCTATGTGATGACGTCGACCGGCTACAAGGGCAAGGCCTATGACATCACCAGCGGCCTGACCGCTGCCACCGCCGCCCAGCAGCCGGTGGCGTCCGAATCGGCCAAGCACTATGAGCTGGGCTTGAAGGGCAACTTCTTCGCCAACCGGCTGACGGTCAACCTCGCGGTCTTCAACACCAAGTTCAAGGACTACCAGCAGAACTCCGGCAGCTTCCTGCCCGGTACGTCGACCTATGTGACGCGGCTGAACAGCATCGGCGGTGTGCAGACGCGCGGTGTGGAGCTGGACGTGGCCGCCCTGGTCACGCCCAACTTCATCGTCAACGCCGACGTGGCCTACACCAAGGCCACCGTGTCCGACTGGCCCAACGCGCCTTGCTACAACGTGGCGGGCTCGCCCAACGGCGGCTTCAACCTCGAGTGCGTGCGCGCCAACCCCATCTACGGCGGGCAGAACACCCAGGACGTGACGGGTGGCGTCATGCCCAATGCGCCGAAGTGGAAGCTGGGCATGTCCGGCCGCTATGACCTGGCGCTGCCGGATGCGCCGTTCAATGTCTTCTTCAGCGGCAATCTGCGCCGCCGCACCTCGGTGCTGACCAACATCAACCAGGACCCGACGCTGGCCTCCCCGGCCGTGACCATCGTCAACGTCGGCTTCGGCTTCAAGGACAAGGCCGGCAAATACCAGCTGGGCTTCTACGTCAACAACCTGTTCGACCACCACTACGCCAACACCGGCTACAGCGGCCTGGGCACCTGGCGCGTGAACCCGACCAACAGCGGCTCGTCGTATGCGCACACGACGTGGACGCCGGCCCGCGACGCCTTCAGCTACTCGGCGGTTCGCCTCGATGTGAAGTTCTGAACAACATGGGCAGCACAGCAGCATTCAGCCTGGAAGGGCGCACGGCCGTCATCAGCGGCTGCAACACGGGCCTCGGTCGGGCCATGGCCGTGGCGCTCGCCGAGGCCGGGGCCGACATCGTCGGCCTCAACCGCAGCGAAGCCGCCGGGCTGGGTGAGGAGATAGCCCGCTGCGGCCGGCGCTTCCTCGACCTGCGCGTGGACCTGGCCCACAGCCCTTCCGTCGAGCTGCTGGCCGCGGCCGCCGCGCTGACCGGCCGCGTCGACATCCTCGTCAACAACGCCGGCATCATCCGCCGCCGCGCGGCCCTGGAGTTCAGCGAGACGGACTGGGACGACGTCGTCGACGTCAACCTGCGCGCCGTCTTCCAGCTCAGCCAGGCGGCCGCGCGCCGCTTCGTGAGCCAGGGCGGCGGCGGCAAGATCGTCAACATCGCGTCCATGCTGAGCTTCCAGGGCGGGCTGCGCGTGGCCTCCTACACGGCCAGCAAGAGCGGCGTGCTCGGCCTCACGCGGGCGCTGGCCAACGAGTGGGCGCCGCTGGGCATCAACGTCAATGCGATCGCGCCGGGCTATATGAGCACCAACAACACGGCCGAGCTGCGCGCCGACGAGGAGCGCAACGAGGCCATCCTCGGCCGCATCCCGGCCGGCCGCTGGGGCAGGCCGGAGGACCTGGCCGGCGCCGTCGTCTTCCTGGCTTCGCGTGCGGCCGACTATGTGCATGGCCACACGCTGGCCGTCGACGGTGGCTGGCTGGCGCGGTGATGCCATGTCCAAGGATTCGGTCGCTGCCGTGCAGCAGGTGTTCGCGCTGCTGGAGGCCGTCGGCCACCACGGTGTGGCAACGCTGACCGAGCTGTCGGCACGCACCGGCCTCGCTCCGCATGTCGCACGGCGCCTGCTGCAGACCATCGCCGGCCTGGGCTATGTGGATGAACTTGAAGGCAACTGGGTGCTGAGCGCGCACACCTTCGAGCTTGGGGCGCGTGCCCTGCAACTGCCCGACCTTGTGGACGCTGCCAAGCCTGCCATGCGCGCCGTGGCCGAAGCCCTGGGCGAGGCCGTGCAGCTTGGCGCGCTGGAGCAAGGCGAGGTCGTCTGCCTGCACAAGATCGACTCCACCCAGGCCCTGGGTCTGAGCCTGTCCATCGGCCAGCGCCTGCCGCTGCATGGCTCGGCCATTGGCCGGGCCTTGCTGGCCTGGCGCGGCGATGACGAAGCGTTCGCGCACATCCGGCGGCGCGGCTTCAGCGAGCAGAACGCCTTGCAGGTACACAGCATCGCCACGCCCATCTTCGACCGTGGCGGCCAGGCCATCGCCGGCCTGGCTGTCCATGTGCCGGCGGTGCGCTTCAACGCGAGCACCACGGCGCAACTGGCGACACGGCTGCGCGCTGCCAGCGGCGCCATCTCCCAAGGTCTCGGCTGGGCGGCCTGAACTCGGGATCGCCCGGATGACATCAGGAATGGTTGCGATACCATTTTCGAATGAACAAATCCTTGATGGCAGGTCTGCTGGCCGTGGCCCTGATGCTGGCGGGCTGCGCCAGCGCGCCCCGCGGCGATGGACAGTGGCAGGCGGCCTGGGGCAGCGCCCAGTTGGAGCAGGCGCCGCCGCCCAATGCGCCAACCTTGTGGCGCCAGCCGATGCGCGACGTCAGCCTGCGCCAGATCATGCGCGTGGACGCCGCCGGCCCCGCGCTGCGCGTGCGCATCAGCAACCTGTTCGGCAACGAGCCGCTGAGCCTCGGCGCGGTCAGCGTGGCTCTGGTGGATGGGGTGGTGTTGAACGGTGCCAGTCTTCGCTCGCTGAGCTTTGGCGGCCGCCGCCAGATCGACGTGCCGGCGCATGCCGAGATCTGGAGCGACCCTCTCGAGTTCGCCATCCCGCGCCAGGCCGACATCGCCGTGCAGATGCATGTGCAGGCCGGCCCGGCGGTGGCTACCGTCCACCCGGGTTCGCGCATCCGCAGCTGGGCCGTCGAGGGCAACCGCGTGGGCCTGGCGGACTGGCCCGAGGCCGTTGCGCAGGAGGGCTGGTGGCATCTGGCTGCCGTCGATGTGCGCGCCGCCAAGCCGGCGCCCGTGCTCGTCGCGACGGGCGACTCCATCACCGACGGCTATGGCGTGCCCTCGGGCAGCTACCAGCGCTGGACGGACATGTTGTCGCGGCGCCTGGCCGCCGAGAAGCGCGAAGCCAGCGTCGTCAATACCGGCATCGGCGGTGGCCGCCTGCTGCGCGATGGCCTCGGCCCCCACCTCGTGTCGCGCTTCGAGCGCGATGTGCTGGCGCGCAGTGGCGCGACCCATGCCGTGGTGCTGATCGGCGTCAACGACTTCGGCATCAGCCACCGCGGCCGACCGACGACCGCCGAGTCGCGCGCCACCCTGCTGGCCGAGCTGAAGGCGGGCTTCACCGACTTGGCGCGACGTGCTCGCGCCCGCGGCGTCTGCTTGATCGCCTCGACCGTCATGCCCTACTCGGGCAGCGGCTATTACGCGCCCCAGGCCGAGAATGAGGCCGACCGCCAGGCGCTGAATGCCTGGCTGCGCGAGCCGGGCCGCTTCGATGCGCTGCTGGACTTCGACGCGCTGATGCGCGACCCGGCGCGACCGGCCTATCTGCGCGCCGAGGTCGACAACGACGGCCTGCACCCCTCGCTGGCCGGCTATCGCGTGATGGCCGAGGCCTTCCCCGCCGAATTGCTCGACAAGCGTTGCGTCAGCGCCCCTTGAGCTGCCGCCAGGCCGCGAAGTCCGCGGCCACGTCGGCATCGGTCGGCGGGTAGAGGCCCAGCACGCTGCGGCCGGCCATCACCTTGTCCTGCACATAGTCCTCGAAGACGGTCATCTCGACGGCTTCGTCGGCGATCGCGTCTGCGATGTTCGCCGGGATGACGATGACGCCCTCGGCATCGCCGACGACGATGTCGCCGGGGAAGACCGGTGCGTCACCGCAGCCGATGGGCTCGTTGATGGCGATGGCCTGGTGCAGCGTCAGGTTGGTCGGCGCGCTGGGGCGCTGGTGGTAGGCCGGGAAGGCGTACTTGGCGATGTCCGGGCTGTCGCGAAAGCCGCCATCGGTGACGACACCGGCGACGCCGCGCACCATCAGCCGCGCCACCAGGATGCCGCCGGCCGAGGCCGCACGCGCGTCCTTGCGGCTGTCGATGACGAGCACCGCGCCTTCGGGGCATTCCTCGACGGCCTTGCGCTGCGGATGGGCGCGGTCCTTGAACACGCTGATGTCGTTCAGGTCCTCGCGCGCCGGGATGCAGCGCAGCGTGTAGGCGGGGCCGACCATATTGGGCAGGCCGGGGTTGAGCGGCCTGACGTCCTGGATGAACTGACCGCGCAGGCCGCGCTTGAACAAAGCGGTGCACAGGGTGGCGGTGCTGACGCCCATCAGCTTCTTGCGAGTGTCTGGATTCATGGCGTTCTCGTTCAATAGATGACCGGCTCCGGCACCGGCGCGCCGAACTGGGTTTCAAGAAAATCGAAGTCGCAGCCCTCATGGGCCTGCAGGATGTGGCGGCCGAACATCCAGCCATAGCCGCGCTCGTAGCGCGGCGGCGGCGGCGTCCAGGCGGCACGGCGGGCGGCCAGTTCTGCGTCGCTGACTTCGAGGTGGATGCTGCGCGCCGGCACGTCGACGGTGATGCGGTCGCCCGTCTTCACCAGCGCCAGCGGGCCGCCGATGAAGGCCTCGGGGCTGCAGTGCAGCAGGCAGCCGCCGTAGCTGGTGCCGCTCATGCGTGCGTCCGACAGGCGCAGCATGTCGGTCACACCGGCTTTCAGCAGCTTGGTCGGGATGGGCAGCATGCCCCACTCGGGCATGCCGGCGCCCTTGGGCCCGGCGTTGCGCAGCACCAGGATGTCGTCGCCCGTCACGTCGAGGTCGGGGTCGTCCACCGCGGCCTTGAGACTGGGGTAGTCGTCGAACACCAGCGCGCGGCCGGTGTGCTGCAGCAGGTGTGGCGCCACGGCGCTGGGCTTGATGACGACGCCGTCGGGTGCGAGGTTGCCGCGCAGCACGGCCAGCGCACCTTCGGCGTAGATGGGGTTGTGCAGCGGCCGGATCACGTCGTCGTTGAAGACCTCGGCGCCGGCGATGTTCTCGCTCAATGTGCGGCCATTGACCGTCATCGCCGACAGGTCCAGCTTGTCCCGCATGACGTTCATCAGCGCCGGCAGGCCGCCGGCGTAGAAAAAATCTTCCATCAGATAGGCGTCGCCGCTGGGCCGGATGTTGGCGATGACGCCGACATGGCGGCTGGCCGCATCGAAGTCGTCCAGCGTGACCGCAAGCCCAGCGCGGCGGCTGATGGCAACCAGGTGAATGATGGCGTTGGTGCTGCAGCCCATGGCCATGGCAACGGCGATGGCGTTCGCGAAGCTGCCCTGACTGAGCATCTTCGCCGGCGTCAGGTCCTCCCACACCATCTGCACGATGCGCCGACCGCATTCGGCCGACATGCGGATGTGGTTCGCGTCCGGCGCGGGGATGCTGCTGGCACCCGGCAGCGTGAAGCCCAGCGCTTCCGAAATTCCCATCATGGTGGCCGCCGTGCCCATGGTCATGCAGGTGCCGTGGCTGCGCGCGATGCCGGCTTCCATCTCGGCCCAGGCCTGGTCAGACAGGCGCCCGGCACGGCGTTCATCCCAGTACTTGAAGGCGTCGGATCCTGAGCCCAGCACCTGGCCGCGCCAGTTGCCGCGCAGCATGGGGCCGGCCGGCAGATAGATGCAGGGCAGGCCCATGCTGAGGGCGCCCATCAAGAGGCCCGGCGTGGTCTTGTCGCAGCCACCCATCAGCACGGCGCCGTCGACCGGATGGCTGCGCAGCAGCTCCTCGGTCTCCATCGCGAGGAAGTTGCGATAGAGCATGGACGTCGGCTTGACCATGCTTTCACTCAAGGAGATGGCCGGCAGCTCCAGCGGCCAGCCCCCGGCCTGCAGGATGCCGCGCTTGACGTCCTCGACCCGCTGCTTGAAGTGGGTGTGGCACTGGTTGGCATCGCTCCAGGTGTTGACGATGGCGATGACGGGTTTGCCGATGAAATCCTCGGCCGCGTAGCCCATCTGCAGCACGCGACTGCGATGGCCGAAGCTGCGGAAATCGTCCTTGGCGAACCAGCGCGCGCTGCGCAGGTCCCCTACCTCTTTGCTCATGCTTGCCCTCGATGCTGGATCAGCCAACCCGGCGCATCTTGCAGCGCATCCGCCAGGGCGCGCAGCCCGACCGAGAGGTGGGCATAGACCGGGGCGGCCCTGACCTGGGCTGCGGTGCTGTCGGTGAGATTCATGGGCCGGTCGCGATGGCTTCAATGGGAGCGCTATCATAAAACCATGATGGCCACGGGCGCTCAGCGTTTTCACCAGAAGGATGCGCATTCCGCACCAGCTTTGACCAGCCTGGGCATGGTGCTGTTGGCGAGCTTGCTCTGCGTCCCCGCAGCAGCCCAGCGGCTTGTGCCCGACCGTTTGACCGAGCAACTGGCGCCGCGCGAGCGCATCGCGCTGGATACCGGCTGGCGGTTTCGGCGTGGCGACCCGGATGCCGCATCGGCCGCGCTGGTCTACGACCGCCGGCCCGAGGTGAAGCAGTCGGCCGATGGCCGGGTGGCCGACGCGCAGCCCGAGGTTGCGGCGCGAATCGAGACGGGTGGCGATGCGGTGCTCAAGCCCTGGATACTGCCCAGCGGCAATGCCTTCATCCGCGACCCGGCGCGCCGCCACACGCGGCCGGAGGGCAACCCCGGCGGTGATCTGCCCGTCATGCAGGCCGGTTTCGACGACAGCGGCTGGCGCGCCGTCGCGCTGCCGCATGACTGGGCCATCGAAGGCCCCTTTTTCGAGACGGGCCCGTTTGGCGGCATGGGCCGGCTGCAGACCTGGGGGCCGGTCTGGTACCGGAACAAGCTGAGTCTGCCGGCGACCGACCGCGGGCGTGCCATCTTTCTCGATGTCGACGGCGCGATGGCCTATGCGACGGTCTGGCTCAACGGCCATCTCGTCGGGGGCTGGCCCTATGGCTACAACTCCTGGCGCTTGAACCTGACGCCGCATGCCGTGCCCGGCGGCGTGAACCAGCTCGTCATCCGCATGGACAACCCGCCTGAGTCGGCGCGCTGGTATCCAGGCGCGGGCCTGTATCGGCAGGTGTGGCTGACCAAGACGGATGCGGTGCATGTCGGCCATTGGGGCAGCGTCGTGCGCACGCCCGAGGTGTCGGCGACAAAGGCGACGGTCCAGCTCTCGCTGACCCTCGACAACGACGGCGACAAGCCAGTCCGCGTTGATGTGCTGACCGAGGTCTTCGCTCCTGACGGCCGGGTCGTGGCTCGTATCCCGCGCAAGGGTCTGACCCTGCCGGCACGTGGCCAGGCCAGCACTGTGGGCTCTGCTGTCATCCCCAGACCTCAGCTCTGGGGCCCGCCGCCTCGGCAGCACCCTCATCGTTACCTGGCGCGCACGACGCTGTCCCGCGGCGGCCGCGTGATCGACCGCTACGAAACGCGCTTTGGCATCCGCTCGGTGCGCTTCGATCCCGACACCGGCTTGCACGTCAACGGCCAGCCCGTGCGCCTGCAAGGCGTCAACCAGCACCACGACCTCGGCGCCCTGGGTGCCGCCTTCAATAGGCGCGCCGCCGAGCGCCAGCTGGAGATCCTGCAGGCCATGGGCGCCAACGCCATCCGCCTGGCCCACAACCCGCCGGCGCCCGAACTGCTGGAGCTGACAGACCGCCTGGGCCTGCTAGTCATTGACGAGATCTTCGACGCCTGGGAGCGCAGGAAGACGCCGCTGGACTTCCACCTGATCTTTCCGGACTGGCACGAGCCCGACCTGCGCGCCATGCTCAGGCGCGACCGCAACCATCCGTCGGTTGTCATGTGGAGCACCGGCAACGAGGTGGGCGAGCAGTACACGGGAGAGGCGGGTGCCGCCGTCGCACGGCAGCTGCAAGCCATCGCCCGCGAGGAAGACCCGACCCGCCCGACAACCACGGCGATGAACTTCGCCAAGGCCGACATGCCGCTGCCGGCCGAGGTCGATGCCATCGGCCTTAACTACCAGGGCGAGGGCATACGCCAGGACGCCGAGTTCGAGGGCACGGACCGCATCCGCACGCCGCCGCAATACCCGGCCTTCCATGCGCGATTCCCGGGCAAGCTGGTCTTCAGCAGTGAGACCGCCTCGGCCTTCAGCAGCCGTGGCGTCTATCTCTTCCCGGTCACGCCGGCCCACAGCTCGATCACGCGCGATGGCCGCGGCGGCGACTCGGTGGCGCGGCAGGTCAGCGGCTACGAGCTGCATGCGGTGGACTTCGGCGCCTCGGCCGACAAGGTCTTCGCGGCGCTGGACCGCCACCCCTTCGTCGCCGGCGAGTTCGTTTGGACGGGCTTCGACTACCTCGGTGAGCCCACGCCGTACTACGACTCGCGCTCGTCCTATTCGGGCATCGTCGACCTGGCCGGCTTCCCAAAGGACCGCTACTGGCTCTACCAGTCGCGCTGGCGGCCGGAGCTGCCCATGGCCCACATCCTTCCGCACTGGACCTGGCCCGAGCGTGTCGGCCAGGTCACACCAGTACACGTGTTCACCAGCGGCGACGAGGGCGAGCTCTTCGTCAACGGGCGGCCGCAGGGGCGGCGCAAGAAAGCGGCCTTCGAGTACCGGCTGCGCTGGGACGAGGTGGTTTATGAGCCGGGCGAGATCAAGGTGGTGACCTGGCGCGGCGGCAAGCCCTGGGCCAGCGACACGGTGCGCACGGCCGGCGAGCCTGCACGGCTGCACCTGGGCGCCGACCGCACCGAGTTGCGCGCCGACGGCCAGGACCTGTCCTTCATCACCGTGCGCATCGTCGACGCGGCCGGCCAGACCGTGCCCCGCGCCGCCCACCGCCTGCGCTTCAGCCTGCAGGGCCCGGGCGAGATCGTCGCCACCGACAACGGCGATGCGACAAGCTTCGAACCCTTCCCGTCCACCACGCGCCCCGCCTTCAGCGGCCAGGCGCTGGTTATCGTGAAGGCGACGGGCGCGGGCACGCTGACGGTGCGCGCGCAAGCCGAGGGGCTGGCCGGCGGGGAGCTGGTGCTGCGGGTGCGCTGAAGCTGCGAGGCCTGCGCCGGCGCAGACAAGGCATGAGCTTCATTGCGCCGGGTGCTTCAGTAAGGAGCGGCCGGAAAAATGAGCCGTTGAACGGCTGATTCAGGCTGAGACTGTGTGAGAACGCGCGAGCAACGGTGCCAATAGGGCAGCTCGCTCGGTTTTGACTGCCAGTTGTCCGAAGTGGGCCTATAAATCGACTGTGATTGGCATCTGGACGTCTGGAAGGCCGCCGCCACCCTCTAGTGGCGCATCCAGACGGCGCTTACGCGCCCATCGCTCTCATTGCCTGGATCAGCGGCGCGATGCCCAAGATGCGCATCACTCGCTTCAGGTTGTAGGCCAGAACATGGAGGCTCATTTCGGTTCCCACGTTGACAAGCCGTCGCGTCAGGAAGTGCGTTGAGCCCATCCAGTGTTTGAGGGTCCCGAAGACGTGCTCGATGGTTCGCCGGCGCACCTTCATGGCATCGGGCTCGCGTTCAAGCCGCTGCTGCACCGCCTCCATCACAGCTTCATGCTCCCATCGCCTGATGCGGCGGAACTGACTCGTCGTGCACCGCTCCTTCATCGGGCAACGAGGACAGGCGCTCGGCCAGTAGGTGCGTGTCTGCAAGCCCCTCTCGTCGCTGGTGTAGCGATAGATGGCTCGCTGACCGGCGGGGCATTGGTATTCGTCATCTCGGGCGATGTAGATGAAGTCAGTCTTGTCGAAGCGCCCCTCGGCCTTCGCGTTGGATGTCATGGGCTTGGGCACGTAGGCCGCGATGCCCTCGTCTTCACAGGCCTTGAGCTCGACACCGTTGTAGTAACCCCGGTCCGCGAGCGCTTGTAGCTCGGTGGCGCCCATGGCTTCACGTGAGGCCAACGCCATCTTGCGCAGCTGTGACCGGTCGCTACTTTCGTTGGTGACTTCGTGCGCGACGATCAAGTGGTTGTTGGCATCGACCGCCGTCTGAACGTTGTAGCCAATGATCGCTGAGCCAGGTCGACTGGTGGCCATGGCGCGTGCGTCGGGGTCAGTCGTTGACAGCTGTCCGTCGGGCTCGGACTCCAGCTTGACTTTGATCTCATCCAACTGCTGCATGCGCTGGCGCAGCTTCTTGATCTTCTCTTGCACCCGCTCCGTCTTGGCTTGCAGTCCGGCCAACTGTGTTCGGTCTGCTGTTTCCAACCCGTCCAGATAGCGCTGAATGCTCTGCTCGATGTGTTCTTGGAATCGGTCAATCTTCACCCCAGTGAAGTTGCGGTCACGGTTGTTGACTGCCTTGAACTTGCTGCCGTCGATGGCCACGATGGCCTGCGAGAGCAGACCCAGTTCGCGGCACAGCACGACGAAGCGTCGGCAGACGTTGCGCACGCCCTTGCCGTTGTCGTGCCGGAAGTCGGCAATGGTCTTGAAGTCCGGCGCCAGGCGGCCGGTCAGCCACATCAACTCAAGATTGCGCTGGCATTCGCGCTCAAGGCGCCGGCTGGATTGGATGCGGTTGAGGTAACCGTAGATGTAGATCTTCAGCAGGACTGCCGGGTGATACGACGGACGGCCCGTCGTCGCTGGGTTGGCGCCTTCAAAGCCCAGCTCCTGCAGATCCAACTCATCGACAAAGGCGTCAACGACTCGGACCGGGTTGTCTGCGTCGACGAAGTCGTCAAGGCACTCGGGTAGCAGCGTGACCTGGTGTCGGCCTTCTCCCTCGATGAATCGCTTCATGTGGCAGCCCGTGCTGTGGCGTTCACAAAATTTAGGCGGCGGTGCGTCCAATCAAAGGAGGGTTTTCACACAGCCTCGGCTGAGTGCTGTCGCTCGGATTCATCAGTTGTGGGGCAGCAATGTGCCCATAGCAGACCTCGGTGGAAGCCTGGGTCCAGGCTGGTCTGCGACATTCGCAGGCCGATGCATGAGCTACAGCAACCACGAAAACCGGTCATTGAGCGCTGCTGGGCCTGACCGTCAGCTTCACCCACGGGCCCGGTCGCTCGACCACGGCGCAAGCATCGTGGCGGCACGAATGACCGCTCTCGCCCGCCGCGGCAGTCGCATCCCGACCCATTGCGGCCATTCGCCTTGCGGATGGCGACCGGCCGCTGTATACGTTGCAGTCGGCCGAATTGGCTGGGCTGGCGACGCATACAGACATCCGAACAGCACACCGTCGATCGCTGCTTCGACGTAGCGCGCTTCCCTGTCCTTGGCATCGCCAGGCAGAGCCGTGATCACCGGCACGAAGTCGCTGTGGCTGAGCAACGCCACGCCGTTCCAGGTCTTCTGGCCGAGGACCAGGCATTTGTAGCCCGCAGCGGCAAGTGCCTCCGTTGTGAAGGCTTCGGTCGTCGCCTTCAGCTCATCAACTCGACGGCGTCGCGTTGCGTGCGAGCAAGCCAATCGAGCAGCAGATCAAGCCGCTTGGTGACATTGTTGCTGTTCCAAGTGGCGACCCGCACGGGACTACCGCTTCGTGCTCTTGAGGTGCGCTTCCACTCCAGCGGCGTCATTGCCAACGGCCGCAACGGCTGCCTTCAACTGCTCTGGGGTGACGCCGAATTTCTTGGACCAGTCGCGAACTTCATAATCTCCAGACAGGCTGATGCGCTTGCGGTCTTGGCCACCGGGTTTGGATTTGTCGTCCGACATGTTGTGCTCCTACAAGAGCACCAACCGTAGTGCGAACGTCGCGACGCGCATGTCGGACAACCGCGCAAAAGTTGCTTTGGTTCCCCGATGTGATCGCCGCGACACCCAGCGTGGCCGCCAGGTCCGCGGCAGCGGCTTCAGGCTGCCAGCGGCGCGTTGTCCCCGGCGGGCTCGGCGCTGCGAAGAAAAGTTTCGCAAAACGAATCAACTGGCGGGCTCGTCGTCGACGAGCCGATCCACAAACCTAGCCGGCTTCGTTCAGCAGGAGCGCCGCTTGCCCGTCCTCGCCCGCCGTATGGACCTGAGAGCAACGGCGGCGTGCCCTCTGCCTAGTTCAACACCCTCGCACAAGGAGACATGATGTTCGCTCACCTTCGCCTCAGCGCTCGTCTCTTGCTGGCCTTCTCGGCCCTTATCCTTCTCGGTGCGCTTGTCGCAGCTTTCGGCATCAGCGGCCTGTTCAAGCTCAATAACGTCAACGACGCCCTTTATCAGAAGGAGCTGCTTGCGATCTCGTATGTGAAGGAGGCCAACATCAACCTCATCTACGCAGCGCGCGCGCGTGGGCAGTTTGCACTTGCGACTTCCGACGAGGAGCGCCAGGCGGCGCTTCGGACATTCAAGCAGTCGGTGGCCGATATGCGAGATTGGCTCGACAAAGCCAAGCCACTGTTCTACGCCGCGCGCGGCCGCGCGGAGCTCGAGAAGCTCGAAACCATGATTGGCGTCTGGTTGCCGGCTGTCGACGCCTATCTTGCAGCAGCAGGTAAGAAGGACATGCCAGCCAAAGACCCAGAAATCGCTGGTCTGGATGCCACGGTCAAGCAGACGAACAAGGCAGTCGATGACCAACTCACGCTGTTGACGAAGCTGAAGGAAGAGAACGGATCTGCGGCGTCGAAGGACGGCACGGAGCTGTTCCGAACGATAAGCCTCATCATGATTGCGCTGACGCTAGTGAGCGCAGTGAGCGGCATTGCCATTGGCGTCCTGCTGACGCGCGGCATCACGCGATCCCTGGGCGGGGAGCCGGGTGCTGTGGCGGAAATCGCGAACGCAGTGGCGTCTGGTGATCTGACGACAAGAATCGACACCTCTCGGGCGCAGCCAGGGAGCGTGGTTGCTGCGATGAGCCAGATGCAGCAGTCGCTGTCGGAGATTGTCAGCAAGGTTCGGTTGAGCAGTGACAGCATCGCGACGGGGTCGTCGCAGATCGCAACAGGCAACGCCGATCTCAGTCAGCGTACGGAAGAGCAGGCAGCCAATCTCGAGGAAACGGCAGCGTCGATGGAAGAGCTAACGGCGACTGTTCAAACCAATGCTGAGACGGCGCGTACCGCGACGAAGCTCGCCGGATCGGCCGCTGACGCGGCGCAACACGGCGGAAACGTCGTCGGCCAGGTGGTGGCAACAATGGAGGGCATCACGGCGTCGAGCCGCAAGATCGCCGACATCATTGGAGTCATCGACAGCATCGCGTTCCAAACTAATATCCTCGCGCTCAATGCAGCAGTTGAAGCGGCGCGGGCTGGCGAGCAGGGTCGCGGCTTCGCTGTGGTGGCCACTGAGGTACGCACGCTGGCTCAGCGCTCCGCCTCGGCGGCCAAGGAGATCAAGAGCTTGATCAACGAGAGCGTGGAGAAGGTCGAGACTGGAAGCCAGCAGGTCGGCGAGGCGGGCAGAGCCATGGATGAAATCGTCGCGCAGGTCAAGCGTGTCAACGCCCTCATCAACGAGATCAGCTCCGCGACGCACGAGCAGACCCAAGGAATCAGCCAGATCGGCGACGCGGTCAATCAGCTCGACCAGGTTACGCAGCAGAACGCGGCCTTGGTCGAACAGAGCGCCGCCGCTGCTGAAAGCCTGAAGACTCAAGCAGCGACTCTCGTCTCAGCCGTCAGCGTATTCAGGCTGTCGCATCAAGGGATCTGATTGCTCGACTGTCTGTATCCCGCTGCAAACTGGATCCGAGGCAGGCGGCGCCCGTTTCAGGCTGGCCGCTGCCGCTCGGATCCGTCAGTCATGGGGCAGCAATGTGCCCGAAGCGGACGCTCACCGAGGTCCGTTTTTCGGAAAGCCTCCGCGCTGCGTTATCACTCTCAAGGTTCATTACCAATGTCGGCGGCTCGGCGCTGGACTCTTCTCGCGCTGCAAGGCCCGCCGATCAACCAGGAGCGATGCGCAGCGTACGGCTGGCGTCTAACAAGGCGAGCAGGTTCGGATCTCGCTCGCGGGTACGAAGGAAGCTCAACGAAATGGTCTGGCGGATCGCAAAACGTGGCTCGAGGGGAATCAACCGCACTGTCGGTGGCAGTGAGGCTCGGACCCGTCCCGGCAGCAGGGAGCAGCCCATTCCGCCGCCTACCAGGTGCATCAGCGAAAAGATGTCGTTGGTGGTCATCACCACCTGTGGCTCGAAGCCCGCGACCGCGAACGCATCTGCGAATCTGCTCTGGGTGACGAACCCCTGCTGCAGGCTGACAAACTTCTCATCGGCGCAGCTGGCGAGGTCGACGGACGCTTGCAGCGCATATGGCGAGTCCGCCGGCGCGGCGAAGTACAGGTTGTCCTCGAACAGGGGTTCCGACCTCAGATCCTCTGCGCCCTCCGGCAGGCCAAACACTGCTGCATCGATGAATCCATTGCGTAGCTTCTGCACCAAGTCCACGTTGGAGCCGAGGATGAGTTCTGCCTGGAGCTCTGGCTGACGCACGTTGAGCGCCATGATCAGAGAAGGCACCGTGCCACTGGTCAGTGAATACAGCGAGCCAATGCGGATGCTCTGGGCCGTGTCGGTTGCAGAAGCTTGCGTTTCGAGAGTGCCTGGCTCCTTGGACGGGAGCACGGCGGCGCGATCGCGTCCGCCTTGCTTGGCTCTGTAGAGCGCCTGGTCGGCCCTCTGGAGCAGAGATCTCGGATCCTGGCCGACGGCCGGGTGGGCCTCTGCAATGCCAATACTGCAGGTCAACGAATGTGCATCCCCTCCTCTGTCGACACGCATGGCCCTGATTTGAGCCAGCAGTCGCTCTGCCATCACTTGGGCACCATGCAAGTTCGTCTTGGGCAGCAGGACGGCGAACTCTTCACCGCCGTACCGAAAAACTGCATCGCCAGACGTTCGCATGGAGCCGTTCAAGGTCTGCGCCACCGCCTTTAGGCACTGGTCTCCAAAGGGATGCCCGTGGGTGTCGTTGATCGACTTGAAGTGGTCGATATCCACCATCAGCAGCGACAGCGCGCTGCCGGCGATCGCCGCCTGGTCCCACTCATTGACAAGCCGCCATTCGAAACTGCGCCTGTTCTGCACCTGGGTCAGTGAATCGGTCTTGCTCACCACCTCCATGGCCTGGGCCTTCTCCTCGGCGCCGACCCGGCTCATCACAGTCGCCCAGTAGTCGTTGCTGACCACCGCGGAGGAGCGGATGAGATAGAGGTAGACGATGGGAGCGAGACCCACCATCAGTTGATGGTGAAGCTGGTCGCCCAACAATCCCGCCACAAACATGGGCAGCAGGGCGATCGCCGGGTAGGCCAGCCGAAGCGCTGGATTGATTGCCATCACCATGGCGCCGGTGGTTGCAGCGGCAACCGCCGCCGTCACCAAGACCCACCAGACATCGTCTCCCCAACCTGCGAGCACGCCATGTGCGCCGATGCTGCCCCAGTAGCCACCGTTCAACAGAATGGCAAGCACCAGATACATATTGGCCTTGATGGGGTCTTCATCCATCAAACGGGGTAGGCGACGCACCAACACCACGCGCATCGCTGCGATGGCTGAGAGCAACAGCGTGTGCGCTAGCACGACGGTCGGAGCTTTGGACCAAAGGCCGCCGATCAGACAGATCACCAGCCACACCGCGACAAAGATGACGATGCCGGCGTTGGTCCGGCTGCAGGTGTCGGCCACGCACTGGAGGGCCAGGGCCTGGTGGAGAGCGGCGCTCTTCAGCGCACGGTCTCGTGGCACCGGATCGAACATCCGCGAGCACGCCACAGAAGTCTTCGAGCCATTCCCTCCGCTAAGCATGCCGACACGCTGACGATGGCTGGGCATCGATCAGATCTGCAAACAGGGTTCGGGGACCGAGGAGTGTGAGGACGGTCATGGCTGTACAGCGGGAGAGCTGTGCTGCCAATTCTGCGACGGTCAAGCGTTGCGCAACATTTCGGCGGAAGTCTTGTCGTGCATTCCTGTGCGAGTAGGGTGCGCTCAAACAAGGCGGCGGCCGATGCGTCGCCGCAGTGCGCGCACCTCGAACCTCGGCCCAGGTGGTAACCCTAGCTCTCCCCGCACAAAGATGCGCAACAATTGCATCGTTTAATAAACGCAAAGCAAGTTTGAATTCTTGCTGAGCGCCTGCTGCATCGGTACCGGCGCCGCAGCGGCCTGAAACCAACAACTAGAGGAGCAACGATGCAGCTGTCCGCCATCGATCTCAGCATCATTTTTGGCTACATCGTGCTGACCGTCGCCCTCGGCATGTGGGTCTCCAAGCTGGCCTCCAAGAGCCTGCGCAGCTACTTCCTGGCTGGCAACAAGCTGCCCTGGTGGGTGCTGGGTCTGTCGAACGCCTCGGGCATGTTCGATGTCGCCGGCACCATGTGGATGGTCGGCCTGATGGTCGTCTACGGGGTCAAGAGCCTGTTCATCCCCTGGGTCTGGCCCGTGTTCAACCAGATCTTCCTGATGATGTTCCTGGCCGTCTGGCTGCGAAGGTCCGCCAAGCTCACCGGGGCGGAATGGATCAACTTCAGGTTCGGCGAAGACGGCGGCGCCAAGGCCTCCCACTTCGTGAACGTCGCCTTTGCACTCATTGCCGTGGTCGGCATGATTGCCTACGGGTTTCTCGGCATCGGCAAGCTGGCCGCCGAGTTCATCCCCTATCAGTTCAGCGCCGACCCGCTGCTGAACGACAAGATCTACGGCGTCATCATCGTGGCGCTGACCACCCTCTATTCGGTCAAGGGCGGCATGTATGCCGTGGTGGTGACCGAGATCCTGCAGTTCTTCGTCAAGTTCTTCGTCTGCATAGGCGTCGCCATTCTCGCCATGCAACTGGTCACGCCGGAGATGCTCAAGGCGGTGGTGCCGGACGGCTGGCACAGTCTGGCCTTCGGCACGCACCTGAATCTGGACTGGGTCGGCCAGGCGAACAGCGGCGCCGCGGCCAACCAAGTCGTCGCGCAGTCGGCGGCCAAGGCGGTCGAAACCGAGGGCTATGCGCTGTTCGCAGCCTTCCTGGGCCTGGTCTTCTTCCAGGGCTTTTTCAAGTCGCTGGCCGGCCCGGTCCCCAACTACGACATGCAGCGGCTGCTGTCGGCCAAGTCGCCGTCCGACGCCGCCAAGATCAGTGCATTCGTCAACGTCACGCTGCTGTTCCCCCGCTATCTGATGATCGCGGGACTGGCCGTGCTGGCCCTGGCGTTCATCGGCCCCGAGTGGACACGTCTGAAGGCTGAAGCCGCAGCGCAGGGCGTGGCCTTCAAGGGTGACTTCGACACCATCCTGCCCTTTGTCATCAGCCACCTCATGCCGCCGGGCTTCCTGGGGCTGGTGCTGGCCGGCATGCTGTCCGCCTTCATGGCGAGCTACTCGGCCTCGCTGAATGCCGCGCCCGCCTATATCGTCAACGACATCTACAAGAAGTACCTGAGGCCGGACGCCGAGCAGAAGGTCTATGTGCGCCTCAGCTACATCGTGTCGACCGCGTTCGCGGTGATCGGCACGGCCATCGGCTGGCAGCTGACGTCCATCAACGAGATCGTGGCGTGGATCGCCACCGGCCTGTTCGGCGGCTACACGGCGGCCAATGTCATCAAGTGGTACTGGTGGCGGTTCAACGGTACCGGCTACTTCGTCAGCATGGCTCTGGGTGTCGGCATTGCGCTGCTGCTGCCCGTCTTCAAGATCAACGAGCTGCAGGCCTTCCCGTTCGCATTCGCCTTGTGCTGCATCGCGGCCGTCGGGGCCTCGCTGCTGACGCCAGCCACGCCCATGCCGGTGCTGAAGGAGTTCTATCTCAAGACCAGGCCCTGGGGCTTCTGGGGGCCTGTCCATGAGGCGCTGAAGGCCGACCAGCCGGACGTCCAGCCCAACCGCGACTTCAAGCGCGACATGATGAATGTCGCCATCGGCCTGGTATGGCAATCGGCCATCACCGCTGCTGGCATGTTCGTGATCCTGCGCGAATGGAAGCAGCTGGCAGTCGCCACGGCGACCACTTTGGTGGCCACCATCGTTCTGAAGTTCACCTGGTGGGACAGACTCCGCGACGAGCCCTGACACGTTGACGCCAACATCCGCATTCCTCGCACCATGAAGCAGATCCTCCTTCGCCTCCTTCCCCTCCTCCTGCTGGGCGGCGCCCTGAGCAGCAGCGTCCACGCGGCCACAGCGACGTTGTCCTCCCAGGACGTCAAGCAATACCAAAAGCTGGACTTCTCCTTCGACCTGGTCGCCGAATGGCGCAGCCCCTTCGACGCGGACGACATCAGCGTCGACCTGGCGATCACGACGCCGAGCGGCCGCCAGCTCGTGCTGCCGGCCTATTTCATTGCCGGTGCCAGCCAGCAGGCCTCGAGCTGGCGCGCGACGCTGGCGGCGAAGGAGGTGGGCGAGTACCAATACAAGGTTGTCGTACAGGACGACGGCAAGCCTCGTCGCGCCGACATCGCAGGCCGCTTCACGGTCGGAAAGGGAACGGGCAAGGGCTTCCTGCATGTGCGTGACTCCTGGCTGCTGCAGTTCGACAACGGCGAGCTGTTCCGCGGCGTCGGCGAGAACCTCGCCTGGGAGAAACGCGATATCGACGATTCCAAGTTCTTCAAATCACTGCACGAGGATCGCCGCTTCAATTACGACCAGATGCTGGAGAAGCTCGCCAAGCATGGCGGCAACTTCGCGCGGGTCTGGATGATCTACTGGAACCTGCCGCTGGACTGGCAATGGGTGGACAACAACGCCCGCTACCAGCCGAGTTCATCGCGCTTCAATGAAAGCGGCATCCGGCGCATGGACGAACTGCTGCGCATCGCCGAGGCGCAGGGCGTGTATCTGATGGTGGCCCTGGACAGCCATGCGGGCCTGATCGAGACCGGTTGGGAGCGCAGCAGCTACAACCGCAAGAACGGTGGCGCAGCGGCGACCCCGGCGGAGTTCTTCAGCTCACCAGCGGCCAAGAAGCGCTACAAGGACAAGCTGCGATTCCTGGTTGCGAAGTGGAGCCACAGCTCGCATATCGCCGCCTGGGAGTTCTTCAACGAGGTGGACAACGCGATCTATGCGGACAAGGCCAACCCCATCCCGGACCGGCTGGTCACGGCGTGGCACCGCGAGATGAGCGACTACCTCGCCAAGATCGATCCGCACGGCCACATCATCACAACCAGCATCTCGCACCGCGAGGTGGCAGGCCTGAACGACCTGCCGCACATCGACATCAACCAGAAGCACATCTACAAAGGCCTGGAGTCCATTCCGGCCACGCTGCAGCAGCTCAGCGCCCGCCACAGCAAGCCTTACGTCATCGGCGAGGCGGGTTATGAATGGGACTGGCAGAAGAACTTCGACGACTTCGCCGACGGCATGAAGGGCGACTTCAAGCGCCAGCTCTGGTATGGCCTCTTCAATCCGACCCCCATCCTGCCGATGTCCTGGTGGTGGGAGTACTTCGATGAGCGAGGCATGGTGCCCTACTTCCGCGGCGTGCAGGAGATCAACCAGCGCATGCTCAAGGCCGTCGGCGGCGGCAAGTTGAAACCCGTCACCATGACGGCGAGCGGCGCCGGCGTCAGGCACTTCGCCGTCGCCGCCGGGTCGTCGACCTTCGTCTACCTCTACAACCCCGGCCACACCGCAGTCACGACGGCGCTGACCTTCTCGGGGCATCAGCGCGCAAAGGGCGCCGTGACGGCTTACAACCCGGAACGCCAGTCCGCGCAGCCCTTCACCGGCAGCCTCGACGCCATCGAGCTGCAGGCTCATCAGGACCTGATTCTCATCCTCGATGCGCAACCCTGACGCTGAGGGACCTCGGCGGGTGCGGCTGTCGGGCCTGTGGATCTATCCCGTCAAATCCTGCGGCGGCTACGAAGTGGCGGCGGCGCAGGTGTCACCGCGCACCGGCGTGGTCGGTGACCGGGGGTGGGTGATGCTCACCCCCGACGGGCGTCAGGCCTGGATGGGGGAGTTCCATCGCATGGCACTCATCCAGGCTCGCAACGACTGCGACGGCCTGGTGCTCAGCGCGCCAGGCATGGCCAACTTTCTCGTGCCCTTCGACAACACCAGTCAGGCCTGCACGGTGCAGATGTGGAACGACATCGACAAGCGGACCGAAACTTTCACCGCCAGCGACGCCGGCACGGCGGTTAGTGAGTGGATTCAGGCCGCTATCGGCCAGCCCTTCCGGCTGGCCCGGCTGGGGCGCGAGGGCGTCGAGCGCCAAGCCCTGCTGCCCCTGCACATCGTCTCGCTGGCTTCATGGCGCGAGCTGAACCGGCGTCTGGCATTGATAGGGCAGCCGCCCGTGGAGATCGAAAGATTTCGCGCCAACCTCGTCGTCGATGGGGACGGCACGCAGTTGCTGCCGTTCGCTGAAGAGGCTATTGCAAGCATCAGCTGGCTGCACAGCGGGTTGGGCGAACCGCTCATCACGACGCGGGAAAGCCTGTGTGTTCGCTGCGTCATACCCAACATCGATTTGAAGACAGCGGATGCGGGGAAGCAACCGCTGGCGCTGCTTGCCGCCATGAGTCGTGAGCGCGACCTGCGCGCACCGACCTTCGGCTTCAATGGCGCGGCGCGAGCAGCAGGCAGGCTCGAACGCGGCATGATTGGGTGCGCTCATACTGAAACTACCAATCTCGCACGAACGAAGAGAGCCGCGCCTGGCTATGAGCGGGCGGACGCGGGCGGGCTGTCGCCGGCTCACTCGGATACGCGAGCGACCCGGCGCTCGTCCTAGCTAGCGAGCAGAGCCATCCAGGCGGAACTGCTCCACAGCCCCAGTCAACAACTGCAGCTGCTGGCGCAGACTATCGGCCGCGGCGGCGGACTCTTCAACGAGCGCTGCGTTCTGCTGGGTCATGTGATCCAACTGCGCCACGGCACCATTGATTTGACCGATTCGCGCGCTCTGGTCGGAGGCGCCGGCGGCGACCTCGCCGATCATGTCGCTGACCTTCTGCACCTGCTGGACGATCTCCTGCATCGTCGCGCCCGCATGCTGCACTAGGCGTGAACCGGCCTCGGCGCGTTCCGTGCTGGCGGCGATCAGCGACTTGATCTCGCGCGCCGCGCCCGCCGAGCGCTGGGCCAGGGCGCGCACCTCGCTGGCGACGACGGCGAAGCCGCGCCCCTGCTCGCCCGCTCGCGCGGCTTCCACGGCCGCGTTCAAGGCCAGGATGTTGGTCTGGAAGGCGATGCTGTCGATCAGGCCGACGATGTCGCCGATGCGGCGCGAGCTGTCGTTGATCTGGTCCATCGTCGCGACCACCTCAGCCACCTCCTGGCCACCGCGGCGCGCCACCTCGGCGGCGCCCTCGGCCAGTTGGCGGGCCTTGCCGGCCGCATCGGCGCCCAGGCGCACGCCGCTGGTCAGGTCTTCCATCGAGCTCGTCGTCTCCTCCAGGCTGGCCGCTGCCTGCTCGGTGCGGTGGCTCAGGTCCTGGTTGCCCGAGGCGACCTCGCCGCTGGCCGTCTCGATGCTCTGGGCTGAGGTCTTCACCTGGCGCACCAGCTCGCGCAGGCTGGCCTGCATGGCGTCCAGCGCGCGCAGCAGCTCCGAGGCTTCGTCGCTGCCCTCGATACGGATGGCATTGTTCAGGTCGCCGCTGGCGATGGACTGGGCCACTGTGCCGGCATAGCGCATGGGGCCGATGATGGTGGACGAGTTGATCAAGGTCAGCGGCACGACCAGCAGGATGATGACGATGAGAACCGCCAGTGAGCGCCAGGCAATGCGGCGCATCTCGGCGGCGAACTCGGTCTCACTGGCTTTGGCCTGCTGGTCAATCAGCGTGGCGATGGTCTCGACGCGCTTCTCCATCTCACCCATCGCGGCCTTGGGTCGATTGAGCATGCGATCGGCCACGCGGGCCGTGTCGAAGCCGCCGGCCTCGATTTGCTTGAGCACGTGCTCCGCGCCGGTGCGGTAGTCCTGAAGAAATTTGATCGCTTCCGTTGCGGCGGCCTTGTTGTCCTCCTGCTTGGCTTCCTGCAGGCCCTGCAAGGCCGTAGCGAGGCGTTCTGCGGCGGCATTCCAGCCCTGGCGGCGCTGCTTGACCTGGTCTGGCTCCTCATACGCGATGACCATCTCCTTCTCGAGCAGCCGCACCTCGGCAAGGGCCTGGCGGATGGTGCTGAGGAGTTGGAGATCGTGCATCGCGTGCGTTGTCACGTCGGTGTTCAGCGCCATCAGCTGACGCCCGCCTATCAGTCCCATGAGACCCAAGGCCACGAACGCCAGCAGCACCAACACGATCGTGCCATTCATGCGGGCACGGATCGAGAAACTGCGCATCCATGTCGTTAGGTTCATGCTGATGTCTCCAAGTCTGATCGGCGACCATGCTAGTGAAGCGCCCGTCAATGGCAAGGACCTCCGTCACATGGAAGCGGAATGGGACGGATTGATTGAGAGCGCAGGCGCAGACGTTCAGACCGTTGCTTAAATCAGCGTGCGGCCGCAACGGCCCATCGGACGACTTCACCTCTACCGCAGTCCGGCTGGCGGGCAACGAATCGGTGCCTCATCCGACTCGTACAAGTCAACCCGCTTCAGGCTTCACCCGGCGATGACGGCCTCTGGTAACTTGCCTAAGTCACGAGATGCACGCGATTGCGCAGTTTCTGAACTGCCTCGCACCACCAACTCGACGGGCAACAGGGTGTCGCCCGGCTCGATATCGCCTTCGATCAAGGCCATGGCGGCGGTATAGCCCAGGGCTTCCTTGTCGAGCTTGACCGTCGAGAGGCTGGGCTCACTGTGGCTTGCAGCCTCGATGTCGTCATAGCCGACGAAGCGGATGTCTTCCGGTACGCGGATGCCGGCCTCCCGGCAGGTTTCTATAGCGTGCAACGCCGTCAGGTCGTTGTAGCAAAAGACAGCGTCGGGCCGCTCGGGCAGTGCAAGTAGGCGCCGCATCGCGTCACGCGCGGCTTCGTCGTAAGCCAGCTCGGGGTCCAACGTGATCTCGAGCTCGGGATCGGCCAGGATGCGTGCCTCGAACAGGGCACGCCGGAATCCCTTGGCGCGCAGCGCGATGGAGTGGTGCACCGGCGGGCCGAAGATCGCCGCCACGCGCTTGGCGCCGCCGTCGATCAAATGGCGCGTGGCGAGCAGCGCCCCCTGCAGGTTGTCATCGTTGACGCATCTCAGACCCGGCACGAAATGATCCGCCAACACCAGAGGCAGCTCGCAGGCACGCAGAGCCTCCAGACATTCCGTGTCGAAGTAGCCCACGCTGAGCAGCCCATCGGGCTCGTGCCGCTTGATGCGGGCCACGATGTCGTCGCTGGGCGCCACCGAGAGGACGCTCAACACGACCTCATCGCCTTCGCGGCAAGCCGTCTCGACACCGTGCAACACATAGGAATAGAAGAGATTGGCGGTCATTGAACCCACCAAGCTGCGGTTGTAGACCAGCACGACGCGGCGCGGCCGGCCGCTGCGCAGACGCCCAAGGTCGTAGCCATGCTCCTCGGCAACGCGCATGACTTCCGCACGGGTGCTGGCCGAGGGCCCCGGCTGTCCCTTTAGAGCTCGAGACACGGTGCCAATCGAGACGCCCGCCAGACGCGCCAACTCGCGGATCGTCAAATTGGGCTTCACAGTCATGCCGACATCCCTGCTTGTTTGATAAACATTAGGCATCCATTGTGGCACCGGAACCCTGTTTCATGGAGCCGGGCAAGAATGATTTGCGAAATGTTTATTTGATTACTAAAACAACAGCGGCTGAGATGTCAGGCCAAGGCAGCGTCCAACTCTGCGCGGGTTGGGGCCGCAGCACCTGCGCGGCTGCAGGCCAGGCTGGCCGCAGCGAGTGCATGGGCCAGTTGCTGCGGCGGGGACAGTTGCAAATCCAGCGCGAGCAGCAAGCCGGCCATGCTGGCATCGCCGGCGCCCACGGTGTCGACAACCTGGACCGGCAGTGGCGGGCGACTGATGGGTTCCTGCCCGGGAGCGAAGAGCGTCATGCCGCCCGCCCCCTGGGTGTAGAGCCAGGTAGCCTGTGGATTGGCCTCGCGCAGGGCGGTGAGCGACGCCTGCGGTGCCTGGCCGGGAAAGTAGCCGGTCAGGTCCTCATCGCTGAGTTTGACCACCGCGGCGCGGCGCACGAAGCGCTCCAGGCGCGGCAGATCCTGGCGCGTCATGATGGCGCGGTGGTTGGGGTCGAAGGCCAGGCGCACCGTGGGCGGGAGGGACTGCGCGATGTGCTCCAGAACTTCCCCCAGCGRCTCGCGCACCAGGCTGATGCCGCCAAACAAGACCCAGCGCGCCTGCGCATCCCAGTCGGAGGGCAGCAGAGCGGGGTCGAAAGCGAGGTCGGCACTGCGCTCACCGATGAAGAAGTAGTGCGGCGGGTCAAGCCGGTCGACGACGGCCAGCAGCGGCGGACGGCCCTTGATACGCTGGATGAATCGCACATCGAGGCCAGCTGCCCGGCTGGCCTCGTGCAAGGCGTCACCGAAGCTATCGACGCTGATAGCACCGGCCCAGGCGGACGGCAGGCCCAGAGCGCTGCAAGCGCGCGCGACATTCCAAGGCGCTCCGCCGCACAAGGCGCGAAAGCCCTCCGCGCCGTCGGTCACGAGGTCGGTCAGCGCCTCGCCAAAGCTGATCAGTACAGGAGCGGTCATGCGGCAAGTGGGGCGACGGCTGGCGAAACACGGAGGGCTGCCATCACGTCCTGGCAGGCGCCCATGGTGTGGTAATCGGTCTTGCCGGCGGGGCTCTTCTCGTCGGTGAGCTTGGCGTTGTTGGGCGCGAGGATGCGATACCAGGCGCCGTGCTCGTGGTCGACGAAATGTTGCCAGGCATAGGCCCACAGGCGGTCGTACCACTGCCAGTAGCTGTCGTCACCGGTTCGCACGGCCAGCCAGGCAGCCGCGGCCAGGCTTTCCGCCTGCACCCAGAAGTACTTGTCCGCATCGCAGACCTCACCACCCGGCGCGAAGCCGTAGACCAGGCCGCCGTGGGTGGCGTCCCAGCCATGACGCATGGCCGTGTCGAAGAAGTGCCGGGCCGTGTGCACCAGCCAGTCCGGCGCCGAAGCACCGAGGCGGCGCTCCAGCATCAGCAGCAGCTTGGCCCACTCGGTCAGGTGACCTGTCTGGAAGCCCCAGGGCCGGAAGATATTGGTCTTGTCGTCGCGGTTGTAGTCCCAGTCAGGCGTCCAGTCGGGCTTGTAGTGCTCCCAGACCAGGCCGCCGGCAAGGGCCGCCTGGCGCTGGGCAATGGACGTCGCGAGGGTCAACGCACGGTCGAGGTAGCGTTGCTCGCCGGTCGCCGCGTGGGCGGCCAGCATGGCCTCGCAAGCGTGCATGTTGGCGTTCTGGCCGCGGTAGGAGCCGACCTGCCAGTCCGCCGTGGCCTCGTCCGCGTAGAGGCCATGGTCAGGCTCCCAGAAGTGCCGCTCCATCAGCTCAAAGGTGGCGGCAATGCCCTCGCGAGCGCCAGGCGCGCCGGCTTCGGCGGCGTGCGAATTGGCCAGCAGGACGAAGGCCAGACCGTAGCAGTGGTTGGCGCTGTCGGTGACACGGGCCCGGCCTTCGTGCCAATCCAGCACCCAGGCGTAGCCGCCCTGAGGCTGCGCATGAGCATCGTTGACGAAGGCCAGCGCGTGCGCCACATCGCCCACCGAGCCGCCGAACCAGCGCCAGGCCAGCGCGTGGTTGAAGACGAAGCGCGTGCTGCTGACGAGGTGGCGGGTGCGGCGGTCGTAGACGCTGCCGTCGTCCTTGAAGAACTGGAAGCAACCGCCGGTCGCGTCTTTCACGCGCGGTGCATAGAAGGCCAGCGTGTGGCGCATATGGCCCTGCAGGAACTGCGGGTCACGGAACTTGGGCAGAGGCGACATCATGCTGGCTTCCATCTCAATGCGAACCGCTCACTTCCATCCCGGCATCTTGTCCAGGGTCACTGCGTTCGGCGAGGCGTAGAGGCCTGGCAGTGCCGCCTTGTTGCGGGCGTCGTCGATGAAGTCGGGCCACAACATCTGGAAGACCCACTTCGGCTGCGCCTCCAGTTGGGCGGCCGTCGGCACGTACTGGTTCTCGCCGATAGCGATCGGCTTGCCGGCCGCAGCGCGCAGCATGGTCTGGTAGTTGAAGTCGGTGTAGCCCTTCATGTAGATGTCCAGCGACGCGATGTCGAAGTACTCGTTGCCAGGGTTGTAGGTGTCGACGTCGGTGCCGAGCGTGTCGAAGTCCTGCACGTTCCAGACCCAGATGATGTTGTCCAACCCCTTGGTCTTGGTCAGGTAGTCGTGCGTCATGCGGTACAGCGCCGGCGTGCTGTAGGTGCCGGTGTGGCATGCCCACCAGAAGACGCATTGGTTCATCTCGTGGAAGGGGCGGAACATGACGACGACGCCGGCATCCTCCAGCTGCTGGAAGTAGGTGGCCAAGGTGTCCAGGCGGCCGATCCAGTTCTTGTGCAGCGTCGTGCCCGGCGTCAGCAGGTCCTTGAACTGGGCCTCGCTCAGTTTTTCCGGGTTGGCGCCGCCGATGTCGTCCCAGCTGCACATCTCGTCGCGGGTGGGGGCGCAGGCGTGATAGAGCAGGTTGACAAGAGCGCCGCGCTCGAACTGCTTCTTCGCTTCGGCAATCATGGTGGGACGGGCGTTGACATAGTTGCTGCCGAACAGGAAGTCGCTGCTCCACAAGGCGGCCGGCTTACCGGTGATGGCCTCCAACCGGGCCGAGTCGCTGTAGGGCGTGGGCGAGTTCTTGTTGTGCATGCCCATCAACGTCTTGGTGCCGGAGATGCTGGCGATGTAGTCCAGGATCTTCTTCTTGACGGGGGCCGCCGATGAAGGGCCCGGCGCGGGAGCCGGCGCGGGGGCGGGTGCAGGCGCCGGGGCCGGCGCTGCTACGAAGGGGGCCGAGGGCGTGGTCTGATTGCTGTCCAAGCCGCCGCCGCCGCAGGCAGCCAGTGATGCCGCTACCGCAAACGCGGCGGCAAGCGCGGGAATTCGCTCGTTCTTCATGGTGTTTCTCTTGAGGTTGTGATGCGAGGGGACGAACGCCGCCAGAACCGTCTCGCGGACGGCCCAGCAGCGTCTCTCGTGGCCTCGCGACAGGCCCCTGAAGGGCCGCAGGTGGTGGGGTTAGAACTTGGCGCGCACGCCGATCAAGTACTTGCGCTCGTAGACGTTGTTCCAAGCCTTCTGGTCGGCCCAGGTCACGTAGTAGCGGTCGTACTCGTTGGTCAGGTTGGAGACCTGGCCATAGACCGAGAACTTCGAGTTCACGTCATACGACACCGACGCGTCCACGTAGTTGGTGGCGGCTTGATACAGCGTCAGCCCCGTCCAGCCCTGGTAGTTGTTCTGGTCGGCGCGCTTGGAGCGGTGGTTGTGCGCCAGGCGCACCTGCAGGCCATTGCGCTCGTACCAGAGCACCAGGTTGGTCTGCAGCCGCGAGTTGTCGCCGAACAGCACCTTGTTGCCGGCCAGGTCGTTGCCTTGCGTGTCGGCCAGCGACAGCGTGGCGGTGGCCTCGACGCCCAGGCCGGACAGGAAGCCCGGCAGGAAATCCAGCCGCTGCTTGGTGCCGATCTCCATGCCCTTGAGCTTGGAGCCCTTCTGTTGGATCACGCTCTGCACCGTGGCGCCGCGGCGCACGACACCGTCCAGGTCGGGCAGGTCGGGCCGRTTGATCGAGCCGCTACCGATGGAGGTGGCGATGTCGATCTTGTAGAAGGCGAGGCTCACCAGACCGCCCGGGCGGTTGTACCACTCGAAGGACAGGTCCAGGTTCTTGGAGCGCCAGGGGTCGAGGTCGGGGTTGCCGTCCTGGTTGCCGCTGAGCACGCGGAAGATGTTGGGCGTGACCGAGGTGTCGATGCCGTAGTTCAGCCGCAGGCCGCCGCCCCAGTTCTGCAGGTCCAGCAGAGACATGTTCTTGGCATACGCCAGGCGCACCTTGACGTCCTGCACTGGGTCGATGACGAAGTTGAAGGCCGGCAGCGTGTCGGAGAAGCTGCGTGATTTGACCGTCACGCCGAGGTCGGCGGCAGGTGCACCGTAGGGCCGGCTGGCGCCCACGTCGTGCTGCTGGACATCGAACTTGGTCTTGATGTGCTTGACCCCCAGGTTGGCGCTCCAGGGCATGTCGCCCAGATAGCCCTTGGTGTTGCCTTGCACGTAGAAGGAGTCCTGCTTGAACTCGATGTGGTACGACTGGCCGGGGTTGATGGCCTCGACCTCGCCCGGATAGAGGCGCTCGTGGAAGGCCGCCGGGTTGTCCATGGCCTTGGCGCTCAGGCCGTACACGGCCGGGGTGTTGCCAGGCATGTTCTGCAGCAGGCCGTACTGGCCGAGCAGGGTCGGGTCGTTCATCTTGCGCGTCAGGCCGGCGGTGAAGGCGCCGGCCGCATTGCCCGCCGTGCATGCGCTGTTGTCCAGGCGCACGTCGAAGGCCTTCCACTTGACCAGGCAGCCGTTGGGGTCGCTGGCGCCCTGGCCCTTGTAGACCGGCGCGAGGCGGTCGAAGGCGAAGTTGTCGACTTCGCGGCTGCCATGGCGCACGCCGAAGTCCACGCTGGTGTTGGTGCTGAAGGCATAGCTGCCGTCCAGGCGCAGCGCGCTGCTCTTCACGTTGGCGTGGTTGTTGTTCTCCGAAGAGATGGTCTTGAGCGCGTAGTTTGCCGGATCGCTGAAGCGGCTGGTGACCGATGCCGGCAGCGTCCATTGCGGATGCTCGCCTGTGTAGTCCACCGACGCGGGCACGGTCAGGGAGCGGATGCCGCCGGCATTGAACGCCAGCGTGCCTTGCGGGTAGTAGCCGATGCCCTTGGACCACTGGTTGCCATCGGTCAGCGAGAACTGGGCGTAGGAGTTGTCCAGGTCGCGATTGGCCTTGCCGTACAGGGCCCGGGCCTTGAGCTTGAGCGCGCCGCCATTGTCCCAGTCCAGCTCCAGGTTGGCATTGGTGGACTTGGCCTTGGTGACGGCGGTTTCGCTGAGGCTGTCGAGGTTGGCGATCAGCACGTCGTACTTCTGCACGGTGTTGAGCGTGTAGCCGCCGTTGCCGCCGCCATAGCCGGCGGGCAGTTGCACCTTGGGCGTGGACTTGCCCGGCGTGAACTGGGCGCCCGACCAGGAGGTGTTGCTCATCTCCAGACCCGCGCCACGGTCGTACTGGTCCTGCTTGGTGAAGAAGGCCTCGGCAGTCAGGCGCAGGTCGTCGGTGACGTCTGCCTGGAAAGCGGCATTCACGCCCGCACGCTTGCGTTGAATGTTGCGCTTGAAGGAGCGGTGCGCGTCGTCGTTGAAGTAGGCGTCGGTGGCGGTGCCGTTGCCGTTCACGTCATAGCCGATGACGGTGCCACCGGCATTGGTGACGGGCGTGCCGCGAGGCACGCCGTCGGCGCGGAAGGTCTCGCCGGACAGGCCCTCGTTGCGCACGCTGAAGGCGCCGCCGTACTTGCCTTCACGGGCGGTGTAGCCGTTGCTGTCGCTGACCGCCGCGCCGAGCAGGAAGCCCAGGCCGTTGCCGGTGTAGGCGACCAGTCCGTTCACCGAGGGCGAGGCGGCGTCCACCTTGTTGCCGTTGCCGTACTCGGCGGCGACCGAGGTCAACCAACCCTTGCGCAGGTCCAGCGGCCGGATGGTGCGCAGGTTGACCGTGCCCGAGATGCCGGCGCCCAGCAGCTTGCCGGTGGACGACTTGTAGACGTCGGCGCCCGCGAACAGCTGCGACGGGATGTCCGAGTAGTTGGGGCGCACGCTGGTGATGCTGCCGGCGGTGATGAACTCCTCGCCGTTGAGCAGCGTGCCGACCTGGGGCAGGCCGCGGATGTTGACCGCCGTGCCCTCGCCGGCCTCGCGGCGGATCTGCACGCCGCTTATGCGTTGCAGGGAGTCGGTGATGGTGGCGTCGGGCAGTTTGCCGATGTCCTGGGCGGTGATGGAGTCGACGATGGTCGCCGCGCCGCGCTTGAGATCGATGTCGCGCTCCTGCGACTTGCGCAGGCCAGTGACGATGACGGTCTCGAGCTGCTCGGAGGACTTGCTCGCATCCTGGGCGTGGGCGGTCGTCAGGCAGCAGGCGAGCGCGCTGGCGACGGCGGTCGCGGTCAGCGCGGGGCGGATGCGGGATCGGTGGGTTCTCATGTGTGTCTCCTCGTGTTATCGGTGGTGGGAAGGGTGGGATGGGCGCTCAGCCCAGTTGCCAGGCGGCATGCGCCAGGGCGGTAGCGGTGATCGGCGTCGTCGTGTTGCCTTGGAAATCCACGCGCACGGGCGCGCCGGGTACCAAGTCGATGAAGTTGTCTTCGAAACGCAGGCCCGGCGCGTCCAGCCACAGGCCCTTCAGCGGGCGCCGCACGCTGAGCCACAGGCTTGACGCGCCGCGCTCGGCCTGCAGCCCGGCAGCGGGCAGGTCATGGAAGCGGAAGGGCTCGGGCCAGGCGCAGTCGCGGGCCAGGTCCTGGTCGCCGGCCTGCAGCAATGCTGTGGCGATGACAGGGGTCGAAGGCAGCGCCAGCGTGAGCGGCACCTCCGTCGTACCGTTGGCAGCCACCACCAATTCGAGCCGTTGCTCACCTTGGGGCTGGCCCTGCAGGTCATGCAGGCGCACAGTCAGCGTGACGGGCGCGTCAGCCTGCCGCGATGACATCACCCAGACACGCAGGCCATCGGCGCCCTGCCGGACGGCGACGCTGAGCGGCGCGAGTGCGCGTCGGACGGCATGCCAGGCAGGCTTGGCGGCGCCGCTGGAATCAATCAGCGCCCAGCTGGTG
Source organism: Roseateles sp. P2_H4 (assembly GCF_056403315.1). Taxonomy (NCBI): domain Bacteria; kingdom Pseudomonadati; phylum Pseudomonadota; class Betaproteobacteria; order Burkholderiales; family Sphaerotilaceae; genus Roseateles; species Roseateles sp. P2_H4. The sequence goes on from NZ_JBFUFR010000012.1 coordinate 94,680, forward strand.
CTCGGCCAGCAATCGTTGAGTTGCCAGACCAGCGCACCGCCCACACCCCGCGCACCCGGGCGCTGCCAGCGCCGGCGATAGTCCTGGTAGGCGTAGCGCATGGCCTCGGCCTGCACGAACTGGGTGGAGTACACCTGGTCGGCCAGCGTGGGGCCGACGCGCAGCGTGTCGGCCAGGTAAACGGCCAGGCGCCGATGGCCGTCCATCATCTGCAGGCCGGCCTTGTTGTGCCAGGCCAGGCTTTCGCTGTGCGGATGCAGGTCGGCGGCGGGCAGCGCCTGCTGCAGCAGGGCCAGCGATGGATGGGACTGCATGCCGAACTCGCTGACGAAGCGGCCTTCGAACTTGCAGTAGTCCGCATAGGGCGCCATCTGCCCGTGCCAGACCTCCCAGGTGTGGCGGTCTCCCACGCTCTGATCGCTCGACAGCTTGACCTCGCCCTCGGCCGGCGAATAGGGGCTGCCCGGCCAGTAGGGGCGGCCGGGGTCCAGCGCGGCGCACAGCTCGGGCAGCACTTGCTCGTAGATGCGTCGCGCGGGCATGTCGTCGTTCTTGCCGGGGCCGTAGCGGCCGAAGGTCTCGGCGATCGCATAGTCCTCGTTGTTGCCGCACCAGATCGCCAGGCTGGCGCGGTGGCGCAGCCGCTTGATGGCGGCGGTCGCCTCCTGCTTCACGCTCTCGACGAAGGCGTCATGGGCCGGGTAGATGCCGCAGGCGAAAAGAAAGTCCTGCCAGACCAGCAAGCCGAGCTCGTCGCAGGCGTCGTAGAAAGCCTCGTCCTCGTAGATGCCGCCGGCCCACACGCGCAGCATCACCATGTTGGCGTCGCGCGCCTGCTGAACGCGCTCGCGGTAGCGCTCGGGCGTGATGCGATTGAGCAGGTTGTCGTCCGGGATCCAGTTGGCGCCCCCCGTGAAGAACTCGCGGCCGTTGACGCTGAAGTGGAAGGACGAGCCCTGTTCGCCTTCAACGGGTTGCTGCAACAACTCCAGGCGACGCAGGCCGAGCTTGCGCTCGCTGCGGTCCAGCACGTCGCCATTGGAGGCGCGCAACTCAAGCACCAGTCGGTAGAGCGATTGCGCGCCCATCCCGGATGGCCACCACAGCTCAGGCTCGGCCACGGTGAGCTCGGTCACCACGGAGCGCACGGCATCCGCGTTCACTGCCCGCCTTGCGATCTCGCGTCCATCCGGCGCGAACAAGACATGGAGCAACTCGCTCGCGGACCGCGAGCTCGACCCGGTCAGTTCGGCTTGCACGGACACGGTCGCCACGCTGTCGTCGCAGCTCCACCGCACCGGCGTGCAGACGTCCGCAATGCGCTGGGTATATGCCTGCAGCCGCACCGGCTTCCAGGGGCCGCTGGTCAGCAGCACCGGACCCCAGTCCCAGCCATAGTGGTAGGGCGCCTTGCGCACATACAGGCGGCTGCTGTCGCCATTCCACAGCGGCAGCTTGGTGTGCTCGGCCTCCACTTCCCGACCGCGGCGCAGCGCCGAGTCGAAGGTCAGCACCATGCGGTTGCGGCCCTCGCGCAGCCACGAGCGCACCGGCAGCCGATGCGGCACGAACATGTTGTCGCTTCGCAGCAGGCAATGGTCGTTCAGCCAGACCTGGGCAAAGGTGTCCAGACCTTCGCAGAGCAGGTCAAGCTCGCCAGTCGCAGGCAGTTCAGCCAGCTCGAAATCCAGGCGATAGACCCAGTTGCGCTGCGCCACCCACTGCACGTCGCGCTCGTTCATCGCGAGGTGGGGGTCGGGAATCAGACCAGCCTGCAGCAGGTCCTGATAGACGTTGCCCGGCACCTGGGCGAGGTGCCAGCCATCGGCGGCGTCCAGCACGGCGTCCAGGGGCTCGTTATCGTCGAACGCGCGGCAAACCCAATCGCTGGGCAGATGAAGGTCGGTAAGGGCAAGGGTCGTCATGGCAAGGCCGGGCAGCAGGATCGGCGTTCGTTCTGGCTTTGTTAAAACAAAATAAACAACTCTTGTTGTTTACATGTATTGGAGTGTGTTCTTTCCGATCTTGCCTGGCAACTAGGGGGAAACATCGATTGAGCGCGTTCGTTTTGTTTTTGCAACATCTATTTGTTGCGTAAACGAACGCGTTCGCGCTGCTCAGAGGCCCCGATGCCTTAACGGGGCCCCTGCAGGTCGGCCTCAGAAGATCAGCAGGTCGTCCAGATAGCCGCGGAATGCCCCAGTGGCATCGGCGCGGTCGTAGCCGACGTTGATCTCGACGATGGTCTTGCCGGCCGCCACGGCGCCGACGTTGCTGCTGACGAGGTTCCACGCGCCCTGCACCAAGCGGCCGCCGGCTCCTTGTTGCGATGGGCTGAGTCGCACGCCGTGCTGGTCCACTGCGGCCGTGTTGCGCAGCCAAGTGCCATCCGAGAAGAGCAGGTCGATGGCGACATAGCCGCCGCTGGTGCCACTGCCGGACTCAACAGCCGGGAAGATCCAGTAGGACAGGTTGGTGGTCGCCGTCACAGGGATGTTGACGGCGAACAGGCGGTTGTAGGAGTAGCTCTGGCTGGCGCTGTTGTCGCGCCCCTGTAACAGCAGCGAGCCCGCCCCTGCGTGTGCCGTCACGCCGACGCGTGGCGACGATTCCATCGCGCTCTTGCCGCAGCAGTAGCCGCCGACATTGGCGCTGGCACGCACGGTGTCGCTCCAGTTGGGCGGTGCATCGGTGGTCTCGAACCCCGTGGCGAATGGCGTCTGGGTAATAGACAGTTCGTCTACCGATGCGCTGAACGACCCTGTCGCGCCAGGCTGGTCATAGCCGATGGCGATTCGCTGAATGGTCTTGCCAGCGGCCACCGCGCCGATTCTGGAACTCACCAGATTCCACTGCCCCACCTGCAGCTGGCCGCCGGCACCCTGCGCATTGGGGTGCAGCGTGACGCCGCGCTGGTCGACAGCACCGAGGTTGCGCAGCCAGTTGCCGTCGGTGAACAGCACATCCACCGCGGTGGAGCGGCCGTTGAGGTTGTCCGGTCGAATCCAGTAGGACAGCACCGTATTGGCCGCCACGGGCAGGGTCACGTCGTAGACCCGGTTGTACGAGTAGGACTGCGTGGCGCTCAGGTCGTTGCCGGCGATGCGCAGCGCGCGTGCACCCGCATGAGCGGCTGCGGTCGAAGTGCCGCTGTCCATGCCGCCCGCCATGCCGGCGCCGTTGGTGACGTTGGCGCTGAACTCGACGGTGTTGCTGCGCGCCGCCGGCTCGCCCTGCTCGAAGCTGCTGAAGAAGCCCGTGACGGCGGGCTTGAGCAAGGGGCCCAGCAGCTTGGCGACCTTGGCGTGTCCGGCGTCGGTCGGGTGGGTGCCGTCGGTGAAGTCGGCCGGCACGAGCCAGTTGCTGGTGTCGACGAAACGCACGCGCGCATCACCCGCCGCCACGCGGGACTGCACGGCGGCCCGGGTCTGGTCGGCGTAGGCGCCGTTGAACAAGCGCATCGCGAAGATCTCGGCCGACGGGTACTTGGCGCGGATGCCCTGCAGGAAGGAGGTGTAGGCCGCCTGGAAGGTCGCCGTCGACACATTGAAGGCACTGTCGTTGGTGCCCAGGTTGATGACCACCGCGCGCGGCTGGTAGGCGCCGAAGTCCCAGTCGGGCGCGCCGGGGAAGTCCACGGTCTTCTGCTTGAAGAACTGCCGGCTCATGCCGATGGCATTGGGCGAGTAGCACTGGAGCTGGTCCACCAGGCAGATGCCGGTGTAGGCCACCTGGGTGTGGTCGGCGCCCAGTTGCTCGCCAATCAGCCAGGCGTGGTCCGACAAGGCCTGCTTGGAGTTCAGATAGCCCGCGACGATGGAGCCGCCGACGAACTCGATGGTGTTGTGGCGCACGGCGGGCAGGGATGTCCATGCGCCGCTGTCCAGCGCCAGGCCCTGGAACTTCAGCACGTCGCTCTGATACTTGGCCGCGATGCGCAGGCTGTGGGTGCCGTTGGCGAGCGGGCTGGGCGTCAGGTTGACCGTGCCGGACCGGCCCTCGTAGAGCACGTCGGGCCCGCCATTGATCGATGCGTAGAAATTGGCCGGCGCGGCGAGCTTCACTGACACGCGCGTTCCATTGAAATTGACTCGCAAGTACGAGCCGCCGTAGTAGCTGACGGCCTGGCTGGGCGAGGAGCGGTCCCAGCGCCCGACGTAGACGATGTTGGCGTCTGCCGGTGCGCCGTCGCCAGTACTGGCGGCGGCAGGCAATGTCGACAGGCCCTGGGCTGCAGCCACGCCAGCGGCCAGCAGCAGTTTTGCGAACGAATTCATTGCGGTGTCTCGATGATTGTTTTTGGGGTGCGCGCCGGCCACCGCATCGCGGTCGGCCGGCACACTCAAGCGGCGTCGGTGCGGCAGCGCGCGCTGCCACGCCGACCCGGGCTCAGCGCCAGCCCGGCATCTCGTCCAGCGTCAGCACGTTGCTGGCGCCGTACAGACCCGGCAGCGCGGCGCGGTTGCGCGGGTCGTCGATGAAGTCGGGCCACAGCATCTGGAAGATCCACTTCGGCTGGGCGGCCAGCTGCGAGGACGTCATGACGAACTGGTTCTCGGCAATGGCGATGGGCTTGCCGGCCGAGATGCGCTGCATGATGGTGTAGTTGGCCTCGGTGTAGCCGTTGATGTAGATGTCCAGCGAGGCGATGTCGAAGTAGTCGGGGCCCGGCGTGTAGGCGTCGACATCGGTGGCCAGGCTGTTGAAGTCCTGCACGTTCCAGACCCAGATGATGTTGTCCAGTCCTTTGGTGTTGGCGAGGTAATTGCGCGTCAGGCGGAACAGCGCGGCGCTGCCGTACTGGCCGGTGTGGCAGGCCCACCAGAACACGCACTGGTTCATCTCGTGCAGCGGCCGGAACATCACGACGACGCCGGCATCCTTGAGCTGCTGCAGGTAGCCAGCCAGCGTGTTGAGGCGACCGATCCAGGTGTTGTAGAGGGCCGTGCCGGGCGTCAGCAGTTGCTGGAACTGCGCGGGAGTCAGCTTGGCCGGGCGGGAGCCTCCGATGTCGTCCCAGCTGCAGTACTCGTCCCGTGTCGGCGCGCAGGCGTGGTACGTCAGGCTGACGGCCGCGCCCTTGCGGAACTGGTTGGCCGCCTCGGCAATCATCACGCTGCGGTAGTTGAGGAACTCGTTGCCGAATCCGAAGTCGCCGCCCCAAAACGACGACGGCCGCCTCGCGATGGCATCGACTCGCTGGGTGTCGCTCGTCGGCGTGGCCGAGTTTTTGTTATGGACACCCACCAACGTCTGCCGGCCGGAGATGCCGTAGAAGAAGTTCATCATGTTCTGCTTCAGCCGCGCCGTCGGCGAGCCCGCCGACACCGTGGTCGGGGTGAACGTCCAGCGCTGGTTGGTCTGGCTGCTGCAGCTCCATTGCTGGACGTTGGCGCCGTCGGTCGTGTACTGGCCCGCGACATCCAGGCATTTGCTCGAATGACGGGCGACGACCTGGTAGCGGCCCGAACCGACGTCGTTGAGCGTGAAGCGCTGGTTGTCGGTATTCGTCGCGCTCCACAGCTGGATATTGGCGCCATCGGCCGTCGAGGCTGCGGCGACGTCGGCGAGCCTGCCGCTCAGGATGTTGGCGATCTGGTAGTAGCCGTTGGCGTCTCGCGTGATGTCGAAGGCCTGGGCTGCGCCGCCGTTGCATGCGTACTGCTGCAGGTTGGTGCCGTTGGCCGTACCCGAGGCGGCGGTGTCGAGGCATTTGCCGCTGTGCTGCGCCGTCAGCGTGTAGCGGCCGGGCGAGATCGTGGCGCCGATGGACTTGGCCACGAAGCGAAAGCGCTGCTGCGGATTGTTGTTGCAGGCCCATTGCTGGACGTTGGCGCCATCGGCTGTCGAGCCGCTGGCGACATCGACGCACTTGCCGCTGTTGCGGTTGATGAGAGTCCACTCGGTTGTGCTGCCGCTGACCTGCTGCACCGTCCAGCGCTGTGCCGTGGTGCCGTTGTCGGTCCAGATCTGCACATTACCGCCGTCGTTGCGGGAGGCGCTGGCAACGTCCAGCGCCTTGCCGTTGATGGCCGTCAGCAGCTTGTGCTCGCCCGCAGCGGTCTGCGCCAAGTCCCAGGCCTGGGCCAGCCCGCCGTTGCAGGTGTATTGCTGCACATTGGTGCCGTCGGCCGTGCCGGCCGCGGCCACGTCCACGCACTTGCCGCTGTGCACGGACACGAGCTGGTACCGGCCCTGAGCGGGCGGCGCGGCGACGGCGGCCTGGGCGGCAGCTGACAGAAGAATGGCGAGCGGTAGGGCTCTAGGCGGGGCAAAGGAAAGGGTTGGCATGGTTGTCTCCGTGTTTTTGGCCTGCGGCGAGCGCTCCACCATCCAGCGTTGGATGGCGGGACGTTTAACTTCGGCGTTGGATCTTTACGAAAGATGTAAACATTGATCAACAAAACTATGTTTACATCAGATTCCAGTGTGTGAGTCACACGGAACCCCAGCAAATAGGTGTAAACGCGGGCGAAGACGGACAAACTTGTGAATATTTGTTGTGGCAACATTAATGTGTTCCATAAACACATTCGCTGACCAGGGTCGATCAAGCTGCGCGCGCCGAGCGCCTCACCACCAGCGAACTCGCTTGAGCGCACGATGACTGAACGGGTATTGATCATTGGAGGCGGCACCGCCGGCTGGATGACGGCGCTGGCCCTGGCCAGACGCGCCCGTCCCGGGCGGCCGCTGGCCGTCACGCTGGTGGACTCCGCAGCCATCGGCAGCATCGGCGTCGGCGAAGCCACGGTGCCGGCCATCCTTGACTACCTCACCAGCGTGCAGGCCGACGTGCCGGCGCTGATCCGCGACAGTCGCGCCACGCTGAAGGCCGGCATTGCCTTCCAGGACTGGCGCGCCGTGGGTCAGCGCTACTTTCATGGCTTCGGCCTGTATGGCGCCAGCGCCGGCGGCGTGGGCTTTCATCAGGTGTTGGCCTGGTTGAACGCGCAGGGCGACGCGGAGGAGCTGCGGCTGGAAGACTTCAACCTGTGCGCGCAGATGGCCCTGCGCGGCCGCTTCGCCGCCCCGGCCGCCCAGCCGCAGGCCGATCACGACATCTACCGCTGGGCCCTGCACCTGGACGCCGGCCTTTTCGCCCAGCACCTGCGCCGCCAGGCGCTGGACAGCGGCGTGCAGCACCTGGACGGCGTGTTTGAGCATGCCAACATCGACCCCGACAGCGGCGCCCTCACTGCCATCACGCTGACCGACGGCCGCCGCCTGGAAGCCGACCTCTTCATCGACTGCTCGGGCTTTCGCGGCCTGCTGATCCGCCAGGCCCTGCAGCAGCCCTGGGTCAGCTGGCGCCACTGGCTGCCCTGCGACCGCGCCGTGGCTCAACCCACCGTCGGCACCGGGCCGGCCACGCCCTACACGCTGGCCCAGGCCCTGTCGGCCGGCTGGCGCTGGCGCATCCCGCTCCAGCACCGGGTGGGCAACGGTCACGTCTATGCCTCGGCCTTCATGAGCGACGAGCAGGCCCTGCAACTGCTGCAGGCCCACCAGGACGGCGAGCCGCTGGCGGAGCCGAACTGGATTCGCTTCGACCCCGGCCACATCGCCCAGCCCTGGATCAGGAACGTCGTGGCCATCGGCCTGTCGGCGGGCTTCCTGGAGCCGCTGGAGTCCACCGGTATCACCCTCATCCACTCGGCCATCGACAAGCTGCTGGCGCTGTGGCCCGACGGCCCGCAGGCGCCCGCGCTGGCGGCCGAGTTCAACCGCGCCTCGCTGCTGGAGATGGAGCGCATTCGCGACTTCCTGGTGCTGCACTACGCGCTGAGCGAGCGCCGCGACAGTGAGTTCTGGCGCCACGTCACCGCGGCACCGCTGCCCGACACCCTGGCCCACAAGCTGGCCGTCTTCCGCGCCAATGGCCACTTCGTGCGCCATGAATGGGAGACCTTCCAGGACCACAGCTGGCTGGCGGTCTACGACGGCCTGGGCGTGCGGCCGCAGCAGCTGGACCCGCGCCTTGCCCGCTTCCAGGCCGCCGACGTGCGCCGGAGCTGCGAGGCCCTGCAGGCCGACATCCAGCGCCGCGCCGAACAAGCTCCTCTGCCCGATGCCGAGATCCTCGGTACGGCTCTTCAGGCCACCCCATGAACACCCCACCCGCCCCACCTGTGCAGCGCATCGTCATCCTGGGCGGCGGCAGCGCCGGCTGGATGGCAGCCGCTGCCCTGTCCCACGCCTTCCACGGCAAGCGCAGCATCCACGTCGTCGAGAGCGAAGCCATCGGCACGGTCGGTGTTGGGGAGGCCACCATCCCGCAGATGCGCGCCTTCAACCACGCGCTCGGGCTGGACGAGAGCGAGTTCCTGCGCCGCACCCAGGGCACTTTCAAGCTCGGCATCGAGTTCGTCGATTGGGGGCAGCGGGGTGAGCGCTATCTGCACACCTTTGGCAGCGTGGGCCGCGACCTGGGCCTGGCGTCGTTCCATCACTTCTGGGTGCGCATGCACCACGAGGGCAAGGCGCTGCCGCTGGACGCCTACGCACTCAACAGCCTGATGGCGGAAGCCAACAGGTTTGCCCGCGAGGCCCGCCCCCTGCAGGGTGAGGGGCTGGGCGTGCCGGTCTCGTATGCGTATCACTTCGATGCCGGGCTGTACGCTGCCACGCTGCGCCAGATCAGCGAGGCCCGGGGCGTCCGCCGGACCGAAGGCAAGGTCGTGTGCGCGCTGCAGCGCCCATCGGACGGCTTCGTCACGGCGCTGCAGATGGAGAACGGCGAGCAGATCGAGGGAGACCTGTTCATCGACTGCAGTGGCTTTCGCGGCATGCTCATCGAGGACACCCTGCACACCGGCTACGAGGACTGGACGCACTGGCTGCCCTGCGACCGCGCGGTGGCCGTCCCCTGCGAAAGCGTGGCGCCTCTCACCCCGTTCACGCGCGCCACGGCGCGCGCCGCGGGCTGGCAGTGGCGCATTCCGCTGCAGCACCGCATCGGCAATGGCCATGTCTTCAGCAGCGCCCACATCAGCGAAGACGAAGCCACGGCGCAACTGCTGGCTCACCTGGACGGGCCCGCCCTGGCCGAGCCGCGCACGCTGCGCTTCAAGACGGGCAAGCGCAAGAAGATGTGGCACAAGAACGTGGTGGCCATGGGCCTGGCCAGCGGCTTCCTGGAGCCGCTCGAATCCACCAGCCTCTACCTCGTCCAATCCAGCCTGTCGCGGCTGATCAAGTTCTTTCCCGACGGCGACTTTCATCAGGCCGACATCGACGAGCACAACGCCCAGGCCGACGAGGAGTTCGAGCGCATCCGGGACTTCATCATCCTGCACTACCACTTGACGCGACGCGACGACTCGCCGTTCTGGAAGCAAGTGCGGACGATGTCGATACCCGAATCACTGCATCGCAAGATGGCGGCCTTTGGGCGTGCCGGCCATCTGCATCCCGCCCACCTCGACCTGTTTTCGGACCCCAGTTGGTTGCAAGTCATGATCGGTCAGGGTCTCGTTCCGCAGCGTCACCATCCCCTGGCCGACCATCTGAGCGGAGCGGAATGCGAGTTTTTCCTCCAGCATGTGAGCAAGCAACTTCAGTCCATCGCCATGAAGTTGCCCGACCATGCCGACTACGTTCGGAACTACTGCACGGCCTAGCGACGTTGCGGCGACCGCTGTTACGGGTGCGATCTTGATCCACTGGGGACACTGGCGTACGGTGACGCCGTGCCATCTGACGGCAGTTGCCAGCTCGACGTCTTGAGCGTTTGAGCCTGGCAACGTGACCACCAAGCTATAGGAGAACCACGATGAGACGCCGTACCTTCCTGCCAACGATGCTGGCCACCCCTTGGTTGGCTCAAGCACAGGCCAGCAAACCTGTGACCTGGATCGTTCCCTTCCCTGTGGGAGGCGGCACGGACGCGTTCGCGCGCCCGCTGACTGCAGCGTTGACAAAGCAGATGGGCCGTCAGGTGCTGATCGACAACAAGGGTGGCGCCGGAGGCACAGTGGGAGCCGGCATCGCCGCAAAGCTCGCACCGGACGGCAGCAACTTCTTTATGGGGGCCGTCCACCACACGATCGCGCCCTCGATGTACCCGCGACTTGACTATCGCCTGGAAGAGGACTTCATTCCCGTCGCGCTGCTCGCCAGCGTGCCTCAAGTCATCGTCGTTCATCCTGGCCAATTGCCGGTTGGCGACCTGAAGGGACTGCTGGCGGCCGTGCGCGCCAAGCCTGGCAAGCTGAACTACGCTTCCGCTGGCAACGGCACGTCGCATCACCTCGCAGGTGAACTGTTCAAGCTGAATACCAAGACGTTCATCACCCACATCCCATACCGTGGCGCAGGCCCGGCACTGCAAGACTTGGTTGCCGGCCAAGCGGAGCTGATGTTCGACGGCTTGGGCTCCTCGGCGTCGCACATCAAGTCCGGCCGCATCAAGGCGCTCGCGGTCGCTGCGAGCAAACGCGCCGTTGGTTTTCCGGATGTCCCAACCGCCGCCGAGGCCGGCGTGCCGGACTATGAAGTCTCGACTTGGTATGGGCTGTGGGCTCCGAAAGGCACTCCACGGGAAGCCATCACAGCAATGCAGGCCGAGCTGCGGACCGCGTTTGCAACTGACGAGGTTCGCAAAGTTTGGAACGGGCTTGGCGCCGACATACCCAACCTGTACGGCGATGCTTTCGGTCGAATGGTCAGCAGCGAAACCAAGCGTTGGGCGGAGGTGGTGAAACGGTCTGGAGCCAAGCTGGACTAATTGTTCTGCTGACCAGCAATCGCCTACACCGGATAGTTCCCGTTCTCGGACCTCGGAAGACCGCAGTTGATTGGGCGCATGGGATGGTTGGCTGCCGGCGCGCGCATTTATCAGCAGCCAACTTCGGCGCGCTCTGACTCTCGCTGAAGTCGTGACAGAAAGCCCGCCCCAGTTCGGACAGACGTCCGGTCATTGCAGCCGACCTGCGCCTGTTTCGCTGGCTGGGCGGCTGAACTTCGTTGAGCGACCGCTTCTTGGATCCCTGATAAGTCCGTGCGAGCTTCCGTTTTGGGCACATTGCTGCCGCATGGACTCCGGCCGCGACCGTCAGCACCCGCTGCACAGCGGTCCATCAACGGGTGCTGGCCGCCTCGCGCCGGTTCGAAACTTTGACACTTGAGGTTGGGTCCCGCGGACCTGTCGTGTCGATACTTTGACAGCGAGTTCGACACTTTGTTATCAACTCCCTGCCACCCGTCGTGGCGCGCTTGGGTCGCGCCGGTTTCAATCCGAAGCGTGAGCAGTGCGCCTGCAATGATCACGTTAGCTGCCCATCCGGGTCAACTACTCCCGTTGCCCGAAGTCAAGTCGTTCGGCAGCGTAGCGACGAAGATGGGGTCAAGTCGTGCATGTGCGTCTTAGGTGCGAAGACCAGCTAAAGGAGGGTCATGAGCATTCATGTGCACTGTGAAGCCGACGCCCGTCTCGACGCCGTGAAGGCTTCAAACCGCATCAGCTGCGGGCGTTGCGGCCGGCTCCGATAGCAGGTAGTCCACCTGCATCTCAGCTTGTAGAGCGCGTCGCTGCTGGAACCTGAATCGCACGCAGCTCTGGCGCATTAACGCCGAGTTGGAGGAACTCGGCGAGCGGTGTCCTTCCCTCCGATCGGTACAGCTCGAAGGTGCTGGCCGCTACGCGATGGCAAATAGTCTCCAGCGGCCAGCATCCCCTAATTTAAGGGGCAAATGATTACTCTTGAAATGTCCTGGCTTGCTCCTAATTCGGCTGCGACCGGCTGAACGCCCCGGCCGGTGAACACCACTGAACGGAGATCAAGCCATGTTCAACTCATTGCTGACCCATCCGAACAGCCTGTTCGGACAATTTGACCGCTTGCACCGCGAGCTCGATGAGATCTTTGGCATCTCGGGGCTGCCCACCAGCATTCGCTCGGTGGCGACCGGCACCATGCCGCAGATCAACGTCGGCCGCACGCCGCAGAGCGTGGAGGTCTACGCCTTTGCGCCGGGACTGGACGCCAGCAAGATCGAGGTCACCCTGGACCGTGGCGTGCTGCGCCTGGCCGGCGAACGGGTGCCGCCCGCGTCCGGCAGCGAACGCCAGCGCTTTTATGCGCGCGAGCGTGCCACCGGCCGCTTCGACCGGACAGTCGCGTTGCCTGACGACGTCGACCCCGACCAGGTCAAGGCCAGCTACCGCGACGGCGTGCTGCAGGTGAGCATCGCCCGCCGCGAAGCAGCGCAGCCCAAGCGCATCGCCATCCAGTAATCGCTGCCTTGAAGGAGTCAACATCATGAGCAAGGAGATCACTCAAAACGACACGCCCCAGACGGCCCTGGACACCGCCGCCACCGAGCGCGCGGCCACGCCGGCTGTGGACGTCTTCGAAGACGAAACCGGCATCACGCTGCTTGCCGACATGCCGGGCGTGCCGCGCGACCAGCTGGAGCTGCACGTGGAAGGCGACTCCCTCCTGATCGAGGGGCGCGTCCAGCCGCAGACGCCGAACGGCCTGGAGGCCATCTATGCCGAACTGCGTGTGCCGCGCTACCGCCGCGGCTTCACACTCAGCCGCGAGCTCGACACGTCCAAGATCGACGCCAACCTCAAGGACGGCGTGCTGACGTTGCGCATCCCGAAGCAGGCGCACGCGCAGCCGCGGCGAATCGCCGTCAACGCGGGGTGACCGGAGGGCCGAAACCATGAACCATCTTGCAAAGCAGTTGAAACATGGCGCCGGCCAAGCCTGGGAATCGCTGACGGAGGGCTGGCGCGAGCTGGGCTCCCGAGCCGGCAATGCGTTGACGCGCTTCTGGAGCGACGATGATGACGCGCAGCCTGCCAACGCGGGTGGCAGCGGGCCGACCGTGGCCGGCAAGTCAGATCGCTGCCTGCCGCCGGCCCGCTGGTCCTTCATGGCGGTGGATGTCTACGGAGCGCATGACAGGCTCGTCGTTCGCATCGAGGCGCCCGGCATGGCGCAAGAGGACTTCCAGATCGAGATGAGCTCGCCGGAGGTGCTCAGCGTGCTCGGACGCAAGCGCCGCGACCGCGAACACGCGGGCAGCAGCTATGCGCTGGTGCAATGCGCGTACGGCACCTTCCGGCGGGACATCCGATTGCCGACCCCGGTGGACGTCGAGCGTGCCAAGGCCACTTATGAGGCCGGCGTGCTCCGGATCGAGCTGCCCCGGCGCGAGCTGGCTTCGCACCGACGCATCGAAGTGCGCGTGGCGTGACCTCTTAGGTGTCACCGTGCAGTCCTCACGGCAGCCCGCCGACGCGGGCTGCCGTGGGGGCCTCCCAACCCCTTCTCCTTTGTGAACGCCTGAATCGATTCGGATGAGGACTGAATCATGGCCAAGTTGAATGCTTGCACAGCCACGTCTGGGCGCGCGCCCCGTTCGCGCACGTCCATGACGCCCTCCCAGATCCGGGCCTATCTGCTCGCGCGCGAAACGCTGCGACGTATCGGGCAAGCGGCCTCGGCCAAGAAGCTGCAGCCAACGGAGGTGCGCCAATGAGCACCGAGTGCTATCGCGTCAAGGTGCCCGAGGGCAGACGGTTGACCGGCTTCACGGTGGCCGGGCAGCGCGTGACCCTGCTGCCGGGCGAATATCACGTGCACCGCTTGCGGCCCAAGGCGGCGTTGACCGGCGCAGCCGCGTTGCGCTTCGTTGGCGCTCATGGATGTGGCAACGACGTACACATCAAGCTGCCCGACGACGCCGACGTGAGCAAGGTGCTGTCCGTAGAAGTACAGCCGGCCGAAGAGCCTTGTGTCCGCCAACGTCCCGGCGCTGGCCGCGACGTGCTCCGTTCGGTCTAGTCGGGTCCTTGATGCTGTTACAGCTGAGGCAGGCACGAGGCTTGCCGTCCTACCTCCGGTTTGCCCGCAGTCTGGCAGTTCAGAGTGCCTCGCCTCCGGACCATGCTGCACAACAACTTTCGGAGACGTTTATGAATGAAACTTCCGTGGCTCGCGAACCCTTCGCAACGCGTCCGAGCATCAATCCGATCTTGCCAGCTGAGACTGCCGGTCACGGCGTGTGCTGGGGTGCAATCTTTGCTGGGGCCGCCGGTGCCGCTGCGCTGTCCCTCCTCCTGCTCATTCTTGGTGTCGGGCTGGGCTTGTCGTCAGTCTCACCATGGGCGAGCGAGGGCGTGTCCGCAGAAGCGTTCGGCTTTTCCACCATCCTGTGGCTGACGTTCACCCAGCTTGCTGCTTCAGGCATGGGCGGATACCTCGCTGGCCGACTGCGTTCGCGCTGGTCTTCGGTCCATACGGACGAGGTCTATTTCCGTGACACCGCGCATGGCTTCCTTGCCTGGTCAATCGCCACGCTGCTGACGGCTGGTGTGCTCGGCTCTGTCGTAGGCACGATCGTCAGCGGCGGCGCCAAGGCGGGCGCGGCGGTGGCCGGGACAGCTGCAACCGCGGTAGCTGTTGCAGCTCCCGCGGTTGCGAACGCTGCAAGCGCCGCCGGGGGCAATGGGTACTTCGTGGACTCTCTGTTCCGAAAGGACTCGATGACGGCCGCATCTCCCGCTGCGTCGGCGAGCGCGCCGGCCTCCAGCGCATCTGCGATCGCCTCAACAACCTCGCCGCAACCTGGGCAGTCTGGCGACTCCGGTCAGCCGTCTGGCGAAGCGCTGAGGATCTTCGCCAACGCCGCAGCAGCCGGTTCCTTGCCTCAGGAAGATGCCCGATATCTCGGTCAGCTGGTTGCCCAGAAGACCGGCCTGTCCCAAGCGGATGCCGAAAAGCGCGTGACAGACAGCTTCAACCGCATGCAGGCCAAGGCCATGGCGGCGAAGGAAGAAGCGAAGGCGGCTGCCGACAAGGCTCGCAAGGCCTCGGCGATGGCGTCCCTGTGGTTCTTTGTCTCGTTGCTGGTCGGCGCCTTCGTGGCCAGCTTTCTGGCGACGCTCGGTGGTCGCCACCGAGACCAGTTTTAAAACACTTGGAGTACTGCAATGCGCTCTCTTCTTCTGTGGTTCCTGGGCGTGCCCATCCCCATCATCATCCTGATCGCGCTATTTGTGAGATGACTGCTGATCTCCATGCTGCGCTCGCGACTGCCGCGGGTCAGCCGTTCCACGCCTCGCTGGTTCGGGCTCGTGAAGCCACGCAGACCTGCCTGTGCGCCCCTTTCGACGCCATGCGTGCCCAATACGCTGGCGCCGTTCAGGCAGGTCTTGTGCCGCGATCCTTGCTGGCGTCCGCCCAGTTCGAGAGGTCGCTCGACAGCCTTGAAAAGCTTTGCCTTGGGCCGTTGGCCAGGCGACGCTGAACCAACGGTTTTTCCTTTCGCAGCGCCGGCGCGACCGGCGTGCGTGTCATCCACCTCGCTGAAAGACCATCATGGCCACCCGCAAATCCGCTCCCCCGCAGGCGAAGACTGCTGCGAAGGCAGCTGCTCGTAACACCGACAGCGCACCAGCGACTCCCGGCGAGCCCGGCAACGACGAACTCGCACTGAGAGCGGCCGAAGTAGGTGAGATGGCCGCCGCGGTCCCCTTCAACGCCAACAAGGCCGGCGAGCACGGCCTGGCAAATGGTCTCAACCCCGCGGCCGGTGCCACGGTCGAGCCGCCTTCTCGTCGTCCAACCGCCAGCACGCTGTCGGAGGCCAACACGTCGGCCAAGACCGGCGGTTCAGCCCCCGACGGCAGCAATCCGACCACCGGCCCGCTTGACCGCGTGCGTGTTGACGGCGGTGGCCAGCCGCTGACCACCAACCAGGGCGTGCGGATCGCCGACAACCAGAACTCGCTGAAGGCCGGCACGCGCGGTCCCGTGCTGCTTGAAGACTTCATCCTGCGCGACAAGCTCACACACTTCGACCACGAACGCATCCCAGAGCGCATCGTCCATGCCCGTGGATCTGCTGCCCACGGATTCTTCGAAGCCTACAAGGGCATCCCGCACCTGACCAAGGCCGCCCCTTTCAAGGAGGCCGGCAAGATCACCCCGGTGTTCGTGCGCTTCTCGACCGTCCAGGGTGAACGGGGCTCAAAGGACACCGCGCGCGACGTGCGCGGCTTTGCGGTCAAGTTCTACACCGACGAAGGCAATTGGGACCTGGTGGGCAACAACATCCCAGTGTTCTTCATTCAGGACGCGATGAAGTTCCCGGACCTGGTCCGCGCCGTCAAGCCCGAGCCTCACCATGCCATGCCTCAGGCGGCCAGCGCGCACGACACCTTCTGGGACTTCGTGTCCCTGATGCCCGAGTCCACCCACATGCTGATGTGGGTCATGAGCGACCGTGCGATCCCGCGAAGCTACGCGACGATGCAGGGCTTCGGCGTGCACACCTACCGCCTCGTCAACGAGGCTGGCGAGTCCGTGTTCGTCAAGTTCCACTGGACGCCCAAGGCTGGCACGCACTCGCTGGTCTGGGACGAGGCCGTCAAGATCTCAGGCGCGGATCCCGATTACCACCGCCGCGATCTGTGGGAACGCATCGAGAGCGGCGCGTTCCCCGAGTACGAGCTGGGCCTGCAGGTATTTACGGAAGAACAGGCCGACAAGTTCAGCTTTGACATCCTGGACGCTACCAAGCTGATCCCTGAAGAGCTGATCCCGATCCAGCCCGTGGGACGCATGGTGCTGAACCGCAACCCCGACAACTTCTTCGCCGAAACCGAACAGGTCGCTTTCTGCACGGCCAACATCATCCCGGGGCTGGACTTCTCCAACGATCCCCTTCTGGCCGGCCGCATCCATTCCTACGTCGACACCCAGATCAGTCGCCTGGGTGGGCCGAACTTCCACGAGATCCCGATCAACTCGCCTATCGCGCCGGTGCACAACAACCAGCGCGATGGCATGCATCGCCAGGCCATTCACCGCGGCAAGGTGGCGTATGAGCCCAACTCACTGGGCGGCGGCTGCCCCTTCCAGGCTGGTGCAGCCCAGGGCTTCACGTCGGTGGCTGCACGCCTGCGTGCGCGCGAAGACCAAGCCAAGGTGCGGGCCAAGCCCGAACTGTTCGCTGAGCACTTCAACCAAGCAGCCCTGTTCTTCAATAGCCAGACACCGGTCGAGCAGGCCCACATCGCAGCAGCGTTCCGTTTCGAGCTGAGCAAGGTCACAGTGCCGGCGATCCGCCAGCGCGTCGTGTCCATGCTCCTCAACGCGTCTGAGGACCTTGCTGCCCAGGTGGCTGAAGGTCTGAACATGAACCCGCTGCCCGATCCGATGCCACGCGCGACGGATCGCAAGATCAAGCCCGAGGTCCAAACGTCACCCGCGTTGTCGCTCACCGCCCGTCCCGGTGACGGTTCGATCAAGGGCCGCAAGGTCGCGATCCTTGTCGCTGAGGGGTGTGTTGGCCAGAGCGTGGCCGACGTGCACGCGAAGCTTCTTGCGGCCGGCGCCGTTCCACGTTTCGTCGGCCCTCGTATCGGGCCTGTCGCCACGGCAGACGGCGTCGCGATCGAAGCTGACGCTTCTACGGAGAACGAACCGGGGTTCCTTTTCGACGGACTGGTGCTGCCCGACGGCGAGCCCGCCGTTGCGGCGCTGTCGTGGGATGGCCACGCGATGGAAGCCATCCGTGACCAGTACCGCCACTGCAAGCCAATCCTCGCCCTCGGCACGGCGTCGCAGTTGCTCGACATCGCCGGCATCGAGCCTGCGCTGCCGAACGGGGAGCCGGATCCCGGTCTGACGATCACGGCGGATGCGGTTTCTGGTGCGGCAGGTTTCATCCAGGGTCTGGCCAAGCATCGCCATCCCGAGCGTGAAACCGACCCACCCGCCGTCTGAGACCGCGTACCAGCCCACCTGTTGGAGGACTTCATGACCACTCCGGCCACAGATCTGAAAGAGACGGGCGTGCTGGGCTCCATGCCCAGCACGAACACCGCGAGCTACGCCCGCCGGTCTGCGCTGCTGACAGGTTTCGATCACTTCGCGTCGGCAGCGACACGGTGGTGTGGGACGCCCGTGGCGTTCTGCCTAGCGCTGGCCACGGTGTTGATCTGGGCGGCACTTGGGCCACTGAATTCCTATTCCGAGAAATGGCAGCTGGTCATCAACACCGGGACGACCATCGTCACCTTTCTGATGGTGTTCCTGATCCAGCAGAGCCAGAACAAGGACAGCGTGGCGTTGCATCTGAAGCTCAACGAGCTCCTGGCGGCGCACAAGACGGCGAGCAATCGGATGATCGGTATCGAGTCGCTCGATGAACAGGATCTGCGTGAGGTCGCAGCGTTCTACACGCGTCTGGCAGAACGTGCCAAGACCTCCGGCCCCATCAAGGAGGTTCACTCCATCGACGAAGACGGTATGCCGACTTCGGAACCTCCTGCGCGAGAGCACCAGTAAGGGCACGCGCTTTGCCACGTCCAAGGTCTGGAACTTTCTATCCACGCCTATGTCATTCCACCTCAGCCTCATCGACATGACCGCTGGAACCGATCAGCCCGCCCAGCGGCAACAACAGCAGCAGCCGAGCCCAGAGCATCAAGGCCAGCAGTCTCAGCAAGGCTCGCAGCTAAGGCACGCGCGCATTCGCAGGCAGCAGTCGGTTCCGAATGTCACTGGGAACCAAGGTGTTGGTCGCACGGACGCGGCCAATCTTCATCCGGATGATCTTTCCGAAGTTGACTGCTTCGACTGGTGACGATTTTCCCCGCGCCGCTGCGAGGGCAGCGGCTTTTCTTGCCACTAGCCAGTAGGACCTCTCATGCCAACCACCGCTACGAAGACCTCAGCCAAGGCGTCGAAGGGCGCTTCGACCAAATCGGCTGCCAAGAAGACCGCCGGGTCAAAGGCCTCGGGTGCACCGGACGCCGTCGACCTGCTCATTGCCGATCACAAGGAGGTGAAGGCACTCTTCAAGGAATACGACAAGCTCGTTAAGGCCGAAGCCGACTCCGGCGAGAAGCAGTCGATCGCGCTCCAGATCTGCGCCATGCTGACAGCGCACGCCACGGCCGAAGAGGAGCTGTTTTACCCCGCCGCCCGTGAGGTGCTCGGCGAGGACGAAGACTTGGTCGACGAAGCCGACGTCGAACATGCGAGCGCCAAGGAACTGATCGCCCAGATCGAGACAGGTACGCCTGACGATCCCCTGTATGACGCCAAGGTCAAGGTGTTGGGTGAGTACATCGACCACCACGTGAAGGAAGAAGAAGGCGAGATGTTCCCGAAGGTGCGCAAGTCTGACCTGGACTTGGATTCCCTCGGGGAAGACATTGCCGCGCGCAAGGCGGAATTGCTCGGCCAGGCGGGCGATCCCCACTAACTATTGACGGCCCGGCGCATGGCGCCGGGCCAGTCCTCAGTTCACATCAGGCTGAACGCCAGCCTACGTCATCATGAAACGATTCAGTTGCGAGCGCTGCGGCGCTCGCGTGTTCTTTGAGAACGTCACTTGTGAGGCCTGCAAGGCGCAGCTTGGTTTTATTCCCAATGAGCTCACGATGGGTGCGTTCGAATCGGAAGACGCGACCGATGAACCGTTGCAAAGGCTCTCGGTATCGTCTGATGTTCGCTACCGGCGATGCGCCCACCACGCCGACCCTGTGGCGTGCAACTGGATTGTCCGGTCGGACGATGTGGACCTGTTATGCACGTCGTGCAGAACCACCGAGATATTTCCAGCGTTGAACAAGCCGGAAAACGGCGCCCACTGGTCGCGGATCGAGGCCGCGAAGCGGCGGATGACGTATGGCCTGCTCTCATTGGGCTTGACCATTCCCAACAAGAAGGTGGACCCCAAGAACGGCGTTGCATTCCACTTCCTCGAAGAAACCGATTCCAAGCAGAAGGTGCTGACTGGCCACGACGATGGCGTCATCACGCTGAACATCGCCGAGGCAGACGATGCGCGTCGCGAGGAGGTGCGTACACGCATGCACGAGCCCTACCGTACCCTGCTCGGTCATTTCAGGCATGAGATTGGTCATTACTACTGGGACCGGCTCATCGCAGAGACGCCATGGCTGGACCGATTCAGAGCGCTGTTCGGTGATGAGCGTGCCGACTACGGCCAGGCATTAAAGCGGCACTACGACTCACCTCTTTTGGACTGGCCGGAGCGCTTCATCAGCGCGTATGCCAGCTCGCATCCCTGGGAAGACTGGGCCGAGTGCTGGGCCCATTACATGCACCTGTGGGACGGCCTGGAGACCGCAGCGGCCTGGGGGCTGAGGTTGGATGATGCCGTGCCGGACACACCGCCGGTGCAGGCCACTGCCCTCGGCACTGCGGATCAGGATTTCAAGGTCAAGGTCGTCAGCTTCTGGCTGCCCATCTCGCAGTTCAGCAATGCCATGTCCCGGAGCATGGGAAGCCATGACGCCTACCCCTTCGTCATGCCAGACCCCGTTTTGGAGAAGCTGGAGTTCATCCATCATGTGGTCGCTGCAGGCGTCAGAGGCGATATCGAAATGAACTTCAGCCGTCACCCGGCAGAGCCTGTACAGCCTGGGGCGTGAGCTGCATCGACGGCGCCATCAGCTCGTCGGCCGCGCCCGAGTCTGCTTGCGGCCTCGCCATTTCCAGGCGCACGAGCAAGTTCTCTGAATCCAGCGACTGGTGTGCCATAGGTGTCCAGGTAACTGGCGGGTGAAGCAAGCCAGGCGAGCGAGTGGCCAGGTACGTCTGCTCCTAAACGGCTTGGGCAAGCATGCAGTAAATCAGGGCATACCTAACGGCGGCCAGCACGAATTGCCGAGTTGGTGCGCTATCGGACAAAGCGTGAACGCGGCGCCGGCAGTCAGCAGGCCTTACGTAACGAACGACATCGCGTTGACGCCGAAGGACGCAAAAAAGGGGCCACCAAGTGGTGTCCCCTTTTTGCAGAGCGCGAATCTACTCAGCAGTGCGAAGCCGCATGTCAGCTACTAGGCGTCATGAAACACGCCTGGCACGCCTGGCCCGGCCGGCTGTCAAACGTCAGGTTCGCTGGTCAGAGCGCCCTTGATCGCGACTGGCGTTCGGTGCCTGATCGTTCCCTTGCGGGCCTGCAGGGTCCTGGCCCTGGCTGCCGTCGCGTTGCTGGCCACCACCTTGTTGCTGGTCCCTGCCACCGCGATCCTGCTGCTGTTGGTCTTGGCTGCCCTGCCGCTGCGCACCGCCTTGCTGGTTCTGGTTCCCGCCCTGCTGTTCCTGCTGACCTTGGCCGCTCTGACGCTGCGTCCCGCCTTGCTGGCCGCTAGTCTGGCTGTCGTCTTGAGGGCCGTCGTTCCGATTTTGCTGGCTCATGAATGTCTCCAATGTGGCGCCGAAGAATTTGCCGGCATATCCAGCAGGCAAAGCAAATGCCTGTACGCCGCCGCACGCGTCTGGAGTACAGCCATCTTTGTTTCGCGCGGTTGTCCGACACGCACGTATCGCAGTTCGCCCTACTTTCAGGGCTCCACGCCTAGGAGCAAAAACATGTCCGACGACAAATCCAAATCCGGTGGCCAAGACCGCAAGCGCATCAGCCTGTCTGAAGACTATGAAGTCCGCGACTGGTCCAAGAAGTTCGGGGTCACCGAAGAGCAGTTGAAGACAGCCGTCGCGGCCGTCGGGAATGACGCCGCTGCAGTGGAAGCCCACCTCAAGAGCACGAAGCGGTAGTCCCGTGCGGGTCGCCACTTGGAACATCAACAATGTCACCAAGCGGCTCGATCTGCTGCTCGATTGGCTTGCTCGCACGCAGCCCGACGTCGTCGCGTTGCAGGAGCTGAAGGCGACGACCGAAGCCTTCCCGACGGAAGCACTTGCTGCAGCGGGCTACCAGGCCCTGGCCGTTGGCCAGAAAAACTGGAACGGCGTGGCGCTGCTCAGCCGCAGCGACCTTGTGCCGGTGATCACGGCTCTGCCTGGCGATGCGAAGGACAAGGAAGCGCGCTACGTCGAAGCGGCGATTGACGGCGTGCTGTTCGGATGTCTGTACCTACCCAACGGCAATCCGCAGCCGGGCCCCAAGTTCGACTACAAGTTGCGCTGGTTCGAGCGCCTGCGCAAGCGCGCTGCCGAGCTTTGGGCGTCTGGTGAGCCCGTCGTGCTGTTGGGTGACTGGAATGTCGTGCCCACGGACTCGGACATCTACAAATCTGACTCCTGGAAGGGCAACGCCCTCCTGCAGCCCGAGTCGCGCCAGGCCTTCGCGAACGTTCTGGCCCAGGGCTGGACGGACGCGCTCAAGACGGTCATACCGGTCAATACGCCTTACACGTTCTGGGACTACATGCGCAAGCGCTGGGAGCGCGATGCAGGCTTGCGCATCGACCACATCCTGGTGAGTGCCAAGCTCCAGGTCGTCGACGCTGGCGTCGACAGGGAGGAGCGTGGCAAGGGCAGCCCCAGCGACCACGCGCCTGTATGGGCCGAGCTCAAAATGAGCAAGGCCAGGAAGGCGCCGGCGAAGAAGGCCGCAGCAAGAACGCGAGAGTCCTCGGCCAAGGCGGCCGCTGCGCCCGCGCGAACCAGTGAAAACGTGCCTCTCGAGCGCTACAACGCCAAGCGCAACTTCAAGCTCACCGCCGAGCCTGCCGGCGTCGTGCCGCGCAAGAAGGGGAGCTCGGCCAAGGAACTCCAGTTCGTCATCCAGAAGCACTGGGCTTCACACCCGCACTACGACTTCCGGCTGGAGCTTGACGGCGTCATGGTCAGTTGGGCCGTGCCCAAGGGGCCGAGCTACGACCCAGCCATGAAGCAGATGGCCATTCACGTGGAGGACCATCCCGTCAGCTACAACACCTTCGAGGGCGAGATTCCCAAGGGGCAGTACGGCGGCGGCACGGTCATCGTCTGGGATCGCGGCACGTGGAACCCCGTCGGTGACCCGCGCGACGGCCTCGCCAACGGCAAGCTGGTCTTCCAGATGCACGGGCAGAAGATGGCTGGCTTGTGGGAGCTGGTCCGAATTTCGAAGCCGGGTGCCAAGAAGCAGGACCAGTGGATCCTGTTCAAGAAGCGTGGCGACGCGTGGGCCCGGCCGATTGCTGAATACGACGTCATCAAGGCGCTGCCCGACAGCGTGGTTGAGAGGCCCCTTGGCCTGATCGAAGAGCGTGAACCGCGCGCGCTGGCAGTTCGGGAAGCGGCCTCCGGCCCCGACCTGTCCAAGGCCGTGAAGACGCGGTTTCCCGCATCGCTTGAACCCCAGCTTGCCACCTTGACCGCGGCACCGCCGGCCTCGGGTTCCTGGATCATCGAGAACAAGTTTGACGGCTACCGCGCCATGGTGAAGATCCTGGCGGGCAAGGCCCAGATCTTCACCCGCAACGGCAACGACTGGACTGCAAAGCTGAAATCGCTGGCCGCGGAAATTGAGGCGATCGGCATCGTCAAGGCATGGCTGGACGGCGAGATGGTCGTCATGAATGAGCACGGCGTCCCCGACTTCAACCGCCTGCAGAACGCGTTCGACAACGCCCGCACCAAGGACATCGTCCTGTACCTGTTTGACGTGCCGGTGCTGGGCGACATGGATTTGTGTAAGGTGCCGTTGCGCAGCCGACGCATGGTGCTGCAGGAGCTGCTCAAGGGAAATGCGTCTGAGCGCATCCGCTTCAGCGATGAACTGCCGTCGACGCCGTCTGCTGTACTGACGGCGGCCTGCCAGCTAGGTCTCGAGGGCGTGATGCTCAAGGAGGCAAATTCGCCTTACGTCTCGCGTCGAAGCGAGAGCTGGCTGAAGCTGAAATGCCAACGACGCCAGGAGTTTGTCGTTATCGGGTTCACTGACCGGACCAACTCCTCCCAAGAAGTGGGCGCGCTGCTGCTTGGGTACTATGACCACAGCGGCAAGTTGCGCTCGGCCGGGTCCGTTGGCACCGGCTGGTCGTCCGCTCAGGGACGTGAACTGCATGACCAGGTCGTGCGCCTGGAGACCAAGGGCCCTACCGTCGATCCCGACGAGGCCAAGCCAGGTCGCTGGTCCAAACGCGCGCGTGGCACTGAGCGGTCGGTTCGGCCTGAGATGGTCATCGAGGTCGCCTTCGGTGAATGGACACCCGACGGAAACATTCGGCACGCCACGTTCCGCGGCGTCCGCACCGACAAGCCTGCGAAGTCCATCCGGCGTGAACAGGCCTCAACCCCGCCCCCGGCAGTGACGCCGCCTGCCAGGCCCAAGACCTCGGTCAAGATCTCCAACCCCGATCGTGTCATCGACCCGTCCACAGGGCTGACGAAGATCGACCTCGTCCACTTCTACGAGAGCGTGGCCGACCGCATCCTTCCCCACCTGCGACACCGGCCGGTATCGCTGGTGCGCGCTCCGCAGGGCATCACCGGTCAGTTGTTCTTCCAGAAGCATTCTGACGCCAAGATCACCGGTCTCACCGAGTTGGACGCGGCCCTATGGCCTGGACACGAATCTCTGTTGTCCGTAGACAGTGTGGAGGGCTTAATCAACGCTGCTCAGCTCAACGTGATTGAGTTCCATACCTGGAACTCCACCTCTAAGCGAATCGACCAGCCGGACCGAGTCATCTTCGACCTGGACCCGGGAGAGGGCGTGACGTGGGCGCATATCCAAGAGGCAGCCGTGCTCACTCGCACGATGCTTGAGGAGCTCGGCCTCAACAGCTGGCTTAAGACCAGCGGCGGCAAGGGATTGCACGTCGTCGTGCCGCTGGCGCCCAAGCTGGACTACGAGGTGGTGAAGGACTTCTCGCGTGCGGTCGTCGCGCACATGGCCAAGACCATCCCGCAGCGGTTCGTCGCCAAGAGCGGAGGCAGCAATCGCGTTGGCAAGATCTTCATCGACTACCTGCGCAATGGGCATGGGCAGACCACCGCTGCAGCGTTCTCGGCGCGGGCCCGGCCCGGCCTTGGCGTCTCGGTACCGGTGAGCTGGGACCAGCTTCCCACGATGAAGAGCGGCGCCCAGTGGACCATCGCCACGGCGCGCGAGTACCTGTCCTTTGAGAAGACCGACCCTTGGACCGACTACTGGAAGTCCAAGCAGACGCTCGCCGCGGCGAGGAAGCGATTGAAGTGACAACCTAGGAGTCCGACATGGCCACCGCCAGATCCGCAACGAAATCCAGCAGCAAGCCTGGCGCCAAGCCAACGGCCAAGCGCGCCGCCAAAAGCGCCGCCAAGAGCGAGCCTGAAACGACGACGGCCGCAGACAAACGCAAGACCAGCTCTCGCTCCATCTGGAAGGGGGCGATCTCGTTCGGGCTCGTCCATGTGCCTGTATCGCTGCACACGGCGACCGATGAGCAGGAGGTCGACTTCGACTGGCTCGACAAGAGGACGATGGATCCCGTCGGCTACAAGCGGATCAACAAGCGCACCGGCAAGGAAATCGACAAGGAGAACATCGTCAAGGGCGTGAAGCTCGAAGGCGATGAATACGTCGTGCTGTCCGATGACGAGATCAAGGCTGCCTATCCCAAGCGGACGCAGACCATCGCCATTGAGACCTTTGTCAAGGCGACTGACGTGTCCTTCGTCTACACCGAGAAGCCGTACTACCTGGCTCCTGAGGGCAAGGCAGACCGTGTCTACGCGCTGCTGCGCGAGTCGCTGAGCAAGGCCGGCGTAATCGGCATCGCGCGCTTCGTGCTGCACAACAAGGAACATCTAGCCGCGCTGATCCCCGCCGGTCCGGCGTTGATGTTGGGGACGCTGCGCTGGGCTGAGGAGATCCGTTCACCAGACGCGCTGGAGCTGCCCAAGGAAGGAGCGGAGGCCAACAGCCTGAAGCCGGCCGAGCTCAAGATGGCGCAGCAACTGATCGCCGAGATGACGTCGGCGTGGAACCCAGAGGAGTTCAAGGACGATTTCACCAGCGCAGTAAGAGCGCTTATCGACAAGAAGGCCAAGGCTGGCGATAAGGAGGCGGTCACGCCGTTTGAAGAAGCGCCGGACATCAGTGGGTCGAACGTGGTGGATCTCAGCGAATTGCTGCGTCAAAGCCTTGGCGCCAACAAGGGCCGAAATTCTGACAAGCATGCAGCCCACTCCAAGAAAACGTCCGCCGGCCGCAGTACGGCCGACACGCCCGCTGCCACCAAGGTCAAGAAGTCTGCCTAGCCGGCTTTGAGAACGCAGATACGTCGTCGTCAGCGAACACCAGGAAGAGCTCTCCAAGGTATGCCGGTACCAAACCTGAAAACACTTCCAACCGCTACGCGGGAGCGGCTTCTGCATCTGCTCGCGGAAGCAAGCGAGCTCGAACACAACCTGCTCTGCAGCTATCTATTCGCCTACTTCAGTCTGAAGCGGCGGCTGGACGAGGGGCTGTCTGAAGCAGAGCATGCCGCGGTCCAGCGGTGGCGCAAGCTGCTCTTGAGCGTATGCGTCGAAGAGATGGTCCACCTCACCCAGGTCGCCAACCTCACCGCGTCGCTGGGTGCCGCGCCGCACTTCAACCGACCCAACCTGCCCGCCGCACCTGGCTACCACCCGGCCTCGATCGTGGTGGCGCTGACGCCCTTCAGCGTCGAGACGCTGAAGCATTTTGTATTCCTTGAGCGTCCGGACAGCGCGGACTGCCACGATTCCGACGGATTCTCCGCAAGCGCAGACGCGGCGGTCGAGCGGGGCGGAGTGCGTGCCAAGCTGATTCCGATGGCGCCGGAGTACGAGACCATCGGCGAGTTCTACAGCGTGCTGCGCCGCTCACTTGAATCGTTCGCGGCTCAGCAGGGCGACGGCGCGTTTGTGTCCGACGTGTATCAACTCGAAGGCGCGCTGATCGAATCGGAAGACTTGCTTGTCGTCAGAACGCTTGACGACGCCTTGCTTGCAATAGACCGCATCGTCGAGCAGGGCGAGGGAGGGAGCGACCACGCAGAGGACTCGCACTTTGCGCGGTTCACCGACATGTTGGAGGAACTCGATCGCCTGCAAAGCGCGAGGCCGGCTTTCGAGCCGTCACGCAATGTCGGCGCGAACCCGGTCATGCGGCCGCCCCAGGACACTGAGCGAACGCCGGTCAAAGCAGAGCACGCCTTGGCCTGCCTGGACGCGTTCAATGCCGTGTACTGGATGATGCTCCGCACTCTGACCGCGCTGTACGCGAGCGGGTCCAACGCCACCGCCGCCGAAGCTCTGGTCGAGCACATGCTCTCGTGCATGCACCTGCTTGGGGAGTTGGCGGACCCGCTGACCGAGCAGGTGGCGGGTGACGAGCCAGGCCTGATGGCCGGCCCTAGCTTCACTATGTACAGGCACTCGGAAGGCCCTGCAAACCTCGACTGCGCACTCCATCACCTCGTGGAGCGAACCAGTGAGATCTGCGTTCAGGTCAGCGCCCTTCCCATCGCTGAGGGGCGGAAGAACCACTTGGACCAAGCCCTCCGCCGCATGGCGAAGAAGTTGTCAGCGGCGGCCGGGTCGTGAGTGCGATCGGGACAACGGGTACATCCTTTGCCAGAGCTGGCTGCGGCAGCTTCGCCGCGTTGGAGAACCTCACATGGCCAAATCCGGGCAGCAGCATTCGAAGGCGGACGTCGGTGGGCAGCGTCCTGCAAAGGACGACAAAAAGGCAAAGCCCGCCGAGAAGTCTGAAACCGCGACGGGAATAACAGGAGGCGCCAAGGGAGGCACGCCAGGACCGGGCAAGAAGGGCTGACAGTGGCCGCGGAGCCAAGCATCCGTGAGCCGGTTGCCCTGATTAAACGCATCGCAAGCGTGCGCTAGCACGCCCGCTCGGCCGGCCTAGCTTCGGACAAGGTTCTGGCATCGGGGCTCAAAAAATACTTGCAGCTCTGCCATGAGAAAAGCTCGCAATACCAACCCAAGCTCGCTGGACCTCGATGCAATAGATATCCGGCCCAGCGGCGTCCACGGCATGGGAGCTTTTTCGAAGTCGGAGTTGAAGCGGGGGCAGCTCGTCGGCGACTACGCTGGCCGGCTGATCGGTAGCGATGAAACCGTGTGTTGCGGTGACGGACTGACCTATCTGTTCGCCCTATCGGAGGGCGGGTACATCGACGGGGCGGAAGGCGGCAACGCGACTCGCTTCATCAACCATTCCTGCGAGCCCAACTGTCACGCGTAAGAATACCGCCTGCCCGGTGGACGCTTGGGCGTGCGCATCAAGACGCTCCGGCCTATTTCGATAGCGGCAGAACTCTTTCTCGACTACTCGCTGATAGTCGACGTGACAGATCAACCCATGGCCTACCCCTGCCGTTGCGGAGCAACGACGTGTCGTCAGACGATGGTGAGCCCTGAGGAAGGTCACTCTCCAGAATCGTGATCGCGACCCGCGCATAAGCGGCCTGTCGGCCAATGGCCTGGCGTCGCGTGGTGACCACCCTCAGCCCAAGCTATGAAGCCTGCACGCACCTTCGTGAACTTCGCGCAGAGCCCGGAATCCGTGGCGCGCCAGCTCGTCGGCTGGACGCTGCTCGTGGATGGCATCGGCGGCGTCATTGTCGAGACTGAGGCCTACGACATGGACGATGAGGCGTCACACAGCTACAGAGGTCCGACGCCACGCAATGCCCCCATGTTCGGCCCGCCTGGCCGCGCATACGTCTATCTCAGCTACGGCCTGCACTGGTGCCTCAATGTCGTGTGCCGGGAGGCCCATCACGTTGCAGCGGTGCTCATCCGCGCGCTTGAGCCCACCCAGGGGTTGGACGTGATGCGCGAACGCCGCGGGGTGGATCGCGTGGAGCTGCTGGCATCCGGTCCGGGGCGCGTCGGCCAGGCGCTGGCAATCGACCGCTCGTTCAACGCCTTGGCGTTCGATGAGCCGCCGTTTCGGTTGCTGGCTCCGAGGAGCGACATCGAGTTGGTTGTCGGGGTGCGCATCGGCATCTCGAAAGCCGGGCATCTGCCGTGGCGGTTCGGCATGGCCAACTCTTCCTTCCTCAGCAAGCGATTCAGCTGACCGGTACCGCCGTTCTTGCTGCGACGTCTGATGGCGTGACCCGATACGCTGGCCGTACACCCAAGTGAATCTCGCAGGCGACGGGAAACAACTGGGTCGAGTAGTACACCAGCCGAAGATGAGGCGGTGGAGCCTTCGGCCACGAAGCCGCACACCACCCCAGTCTTAGCACGCGGCTCGATACACGCTGGCGCGGGAACTACCTCGTTCGAGCAACCTCTGAAGGCCTGATGTCGGCCTTGAGCACACGCGCCATCTGTTCAAGCGCCTTGTCCCGCGCGTCGGTGGATTCGGCGGCCACGCAGTCGATGGGCACCCACACCGAGTAGCCGCGCAGATAGGCGTCCATGGCGCTGAAGAACACGCAGCTGTCGGCGGCGATACCCGTGACGATGAGGCGCTTGCAGCGGAGCTGCCCCAGCAGCAGATCCAGCGGCGTGGCGTAGAAGGCTGAATGGCGCGGTTTAAGCAGCGCGAAGTCATCGCGCCTGGGCGTCATGAGTTTCGCAATCTTTCCAGCGTTGCCTGGTGCGGCCAGGCAGTGCCGCCAGAGCGCTTGGAAGTCAGACGTCCATTGCCCGTAGTTGTCGTTGGCATAGATGGTGCGGACGCCCTCGGCGCCTAGTCGACGACGCAGCTTGCTGGCCTTCTTTGCGGCCTCAAGTGCCGACGGGGCCAAAGCCTCCCCGCCATCAAAGGTGAGCGGGTTTATGAAGTCCACCAGCAACAGCACGGTTCTGCTCGGCTGCAACGCGTCAGTCCTGATCTTGCTCATGGGCGCGTCCTGGCAATCGGCAGGCCGCCGTCTGTTGCGCAAACTTCCTCAACGCCCGCGAACAACGAAAACCAGGGCGACCGTAGGTGGTGCTTCGCTGAGAGCGGCATGGCGCTTGCCCTTTACGTCCACATCGATCTTCAACATTCGAAAGCCCTCCGCGGCGCTCACCACCGAGAACCCCACATGAAAGCACTGACCTACCACGGCTCCAAGGATGTTCGCGTCGAGACCGTTCCCGACCCGGTGCGCTATGCCGACGACGACATCATTTTGCGCATCACAGCGACGGCCATCTGCGGCTCGGACCTGCACATATTCCGAGGCAAGATCCCCGACATGAAGACCGGGGACATCCTCGGCCACGAGTTCATGGGCATCGTCGAGGATGTCGGGCCGGGCGTGACGCAGCTCCGCAAGGGCGATCGGGTGGTCGTCCCGTTCACGATTTCATGCGGCGACTGCATGTTTTGCAGCCGCAAGCTCTTTGCTGCGTGCGAGACGACCAACCCCGGCCGTGGCGCCATCTTGAACAAGAAAGACATCCGTCCCGGCGCAGGCCTGTTTGGGTACAGCCACCTGTACGGCGGCTACCCGGGCGGGCAGGCGGAGTTTGTGCGGGTTCCCAAGGCCAATGTTGGTCCCTTGCTCATTCCCGACTCAACGCTGCGCGACGAACAGGTGCTGTTCCTGTCGGACATTCTGCCTACGGGCTACCAAGCGGCAGTGAACGCCGAGGTAGGTCCCGGGTCGAAGGTTGCAATCTTCGGCGCCGGTCCAGTAGGACTGATGGCCGCCGCCTGCTGCCGCATGCTGGGTGCGGAGCAGATCTTCATGATCGATCACCACCAGTACCGTCTGGACTTCGCGGTGGCGACGTACGGTGTGGTGCCGATCAACTTCGACGAGATCGATGATCCAGCCGCCTACATCATCGATGCCACCGGACACCATGGCGTGGACGCGTCCATCGATGCGGTGGGCTTCGAGGCCAAGGGCAGCACCACCGAGACCGTGCTGACGACGATGCGGCTTGAAGGCTCCAGCGGCGCGGCCTTGCGCCAGGCCATTGCGGCCACGCGCCGCGGCGGCATTGTCAGCGTGCCGGGCGTTTATGCCGGCTTCATCCATGGCTTCCTGTTCGGCGACGCCTTCGAGAAGGGCCTAACGTTCAAGAGTGGCCAGACGCATGCCCAACGCTTCATGCCGGAGCTGCTGGAGCGGATCTCCGCAGGAGCCCTGCAGCCGGAAGTCATCGTCACGCACAGCATGCCTTTACAGGACGCCGCCCGCGGCTATGAGATCTTCAACGACAAGCTGGAGGACTGCCGCAAGGTGATCCTGCGACCAGGCACTGTCTGAGCGAGCGTAGCTTCGATCTCTCCACCAGAGTAGATCAGTCGCCGGCATAGAGCAGACAATCACCCTCCGCCGCCCGGCATGTGCCACTCGACCGCACCGCCCCGCAGGTATCAGATCGGATGAACCCAGTCAGCGAGGTGCACTGCGCGCCGCGCTAACGAGATCGGCGACAACCAGAAGAAACTCTGCGACGTCGAAAGGCTTTGCCAAGTGGGCCTGATACCCAGCCAGTAGCGACCGCTTGCGATCCTCGGCGCGCGCGAAGGCGGTCAACGCAAGAGC
Source organism: Roseateles sp. P2_H4 (assembly GCF_056403315.1). NCBI lineage: Bacteria > Pseudomonadati > Pseudomonadota > Betaproteobacteria > Burkholderiales > Sphaerotilaceae > Roseateles > Roseateles sp. P2_H4. The sequence goes on from NZ_JBFUFR010000012.1 coordinate 125,887, forward strand.
CGGAATGCGCTGATTGCTCAGCTCCGCGGCTCGCAGCGCTCGCATGAATTGGAATCCATCCATCTTCGGCATGCCTATGTCGCTCACGATGAGGGAAGGCTTCGTGCTCTCGAGCGCGACCAGGAGGTCTTCGGCACTGGTGAAGTCTGTCACCTGGGCGCCTTGGTCCTCGAGCACCCGGCGCATCAGCTCTCGAGCATCGGGTTCGTCGTCAACGATGAAGATGTGAACGCCATCCAGCCTTGGCAAGTTCAAGGGCTCCGGGTGAACTGGCGCTGTGGGATGAGTGCGCTTCTCTTGTTCTTGGTCTATTTGAATGATTGACAGCGGGAGGTCGACAAAGAACGTAGCGCCCAGGTTCTCGCCTTGACTGGCCGCCCGGATCGTCCCGCCGTGCAACTCGACCAATTGTTTGCAGATCGCCAGGCCCAAGCCCAGTCCGCCGTAGCTCCGTGTCGTTGAGGCCTCCCGTTGCGAGAAACGTTCGAACACATGAGGCAGATAGCTCGGCGGAATACCGATGCCGGTGTCGCTAACGCTCAACTCAACGTGCGAGTTCACGCGCTGCAGTAGCACCTGCACCTGGCCGCCCTTAGGCGTGAACTTGATGGCATTCGTGAGCAGGTTCCACACGACCTGTTGCAGCCGTGAAGGGTCGGCACTTATCAGCGATTGCATCGGCTCAAGCATGGCCCGCAGCTTGATGCCCTTCGTTTCCGCAGTAGGCCGGGCGGAATCGACGGCGGCTTGAACGACGTCCGCGATCTGGACCTGTTGGACTTCTAGCCTTACCTTGCCGCTGACGATGCGGCTCAGATCCAGCAGGTCGTCGATCAACTGCGCCTGCGCGCGAGCGTTGCGGTCGATGACTTCATGGGCTCGATGCACTTGCTGCGGTGACATTGGCGCCCCCTGCCGCAGGAGCACCTGGGTCCAACCCAGGATGGCGCTCAACGGTGTGCGCAACTCATGCGACAGCGTCGCCAAGAACTCGTCCTTGATCCGGACCGCATGCTGCGCAGTCATGCGAGCGCTGCGCTCGGCTTCCAGGATCTCGTCGCGCTCTTGACTGGCCAGCTCGACAGCCTCCGCCCGCTTTCGTTCCGTGAGGTCGCGAGTGAGCTTGGCGAAGCCTATCAAGCGGCCTGCATCATCTCGAAGAGCCGTGATGGTCACGTTGGCCCAGAACTGCGTGCCGTCACTGCGCACGCGCCAGCCTTCGTCGATAAAGCTGCCCTCTGCAGTGGCCATCATCAACTCGTGCTCCGGCCAGCCCGCCTCGCGAACCTCGGCCGGATAGAACTTCGAGAAGTGTTGACCGATGATTTGGTTGGCGGAATAGCCTTTGATGCGTTCTGCACCGACGTTCCATGTCGCGACGTGGCCGCTCGGATTCAGCATGAAAACGGCGTAGTCCGACACGCCCTCAACAAGCAATCGGAAGCGTTCCTCGCTACGTCTCAGCTCCTCTTCGTGAACACGACGTTGCGTCAGGTCCCGCGTCACTTTGGAGAACCCGACGAGTTGACCATTCGCTTCCCTCATGGCCGTGATGACGACATTGGCCCAGAACCGTGATCCGTCCTTGCGCAAGCGCCAGCCTTCATCCTCGAACGAGCCTGAGCTGGTTGCGACCTCCAGCTCATGCTCGGGAAGCTTCCTGGCCAGCGCTTCCGGCGGGTAGAACGTTGAAAACGTGCTTGTCGATGATCTCTTCGGCGCGATAGCCCTTCAGCCGTTCCGCTCCCGCGTTCCAGGTCACAACGTGGCCCGTGGGGTCGAGCATGAAAATCGCGTAGGCCTGAATACCCTCGACGAGCAGTCGGAATCGGTCTTCACGCTCGCGCGACCCGTCATGCTGATCTTCGCTCGGCTGTCTATCTGCAATGGGCACCAGGCATTTCCTCAAAAAGCGCCGACAACCTCGACCGCAGCATTGAACTGGTCATCTGGCAGACATGATTGCCGGCAAGGGCAAGGCTAGGTTCACGAGCCAATATCCTGTGTCAGACAATGGCGCGAATCTGAGCGCACCCCGGGCGCCCGTGCTGTCCCCTATGCCATACCAGACGGTGATTCCGGGCCATTCCGCCGGTCGCTGGCGCCGTGAGTGCGTTACCGCACCGACCGATCGTGGCAGCAGCAAGAACATGCACGGCTGCATGACAGCGCACGACTGAGGCGGCGAGACCAAGGCGGGTGCATCAGGAGAGCCCTATGGCTGGTGTGATATTCACTCATGACGCGCAGAAATTTGTGAGGCGCGCCACCGGTGCTGGGCCCTACTTCGGGCAATACCTTCTGCTGGGTGAGGATCAGTCTCCAGCTTGGGTAGGCCTGTCAAAGTCCTGGCCTACGGAACAGCTAGCCTTTGATGACGCAACAAGCGCGGCGCGCTTCGCCATCGACACCCAAAACTTTCGCCGTGCGGCAACTCGTGCCGTCGAGGCAGCTGCGATGGTGACGAGCCTCGACAGCAATGAACTAGGCTGGCCTACAGCCGTGCACGCCCAGCGTCTCGCCGCTACCGAGCGAGACGTTCTCGAGGTGAGGCTATTGGGCGCAAAGGAGCGGCACTGGCCAGACATCCAGACGCCCAGCAGCAGCCAAACGCCGCTTCGCTGCAGGTAGCTCAAGCTGCCAGCCATTCATGGTGGCAGGTTTCGAGGCAGCGCAATCGTCAACGCTGTTCGTCTATTGACCGACGTCAGCGTCACCGTGCCGCCGTGCGCCTTGACGATATGGCGCACGATGAACAAGCCAAGGCCCAGACTCGTCCGCTCACTCTCGACATCGCCGTGGGAGTCCCGCTGCAAAGGCTGAAACAACACTTCCACTCTCGCGGGCGAGATTGTTGGGCCGATGTTTTCAACGGAAAGCACCACCTCACCGTCGCTTCCCACGAGGCGGATCGCGATCGGCGCTCCTTGATCTCCGTATTTCGCTGCATTGGATATGAGGTTGCCGATGACCTGTTTCAGTCGAGCCGCATCCCATACCCCGTGGGTTGGGCCCACCTTTGTCAGGTCAATCGCATGCGCCGGCCAGATCGCGCGTTGGAGTTCGATCTCTTCTTCACAAACCTGTGCCAGATCGGTGCCGATTGGTGAAATCGGAATTCCAAGATCAAGCGAGGCGCGGCTGTAGTCCAGCAAATCGTCGAGCAACCGCTTCATCCGCTCACCACCGTTGATCAAGCGGGCTGTGAGTTTGTCGCCCGGAGATCCGTCGTTGAGCTTGGAAAGCAGCTGGGAAGTCAGCAGGATGGCATTCAGGGGGCCACGGAGGTCATGGCCAAGGACCCCGAGGAATACGCTGCGCCAACGCTCCGTCTCATGAGCGAAAAAATCGACGGACTCCGCAACGGCTTGATCAATCGCCTCGTTGAACCGGGTCATGTCATCGACGGTGTGAGATCCCGGCACGTGCGCATCCGCCCACAGCCGCAGCACGGTGGCGCGAAGGGCACGGTATTCAGCCACCAGCTGCTTCAAGGTAAATCCACCGCTGGCGCGCAGCAGCCCATGGGTTTCTGCTGCCGTCTCCGGGTCCTGCGCCGGGCGAACAGCTTCTCCACGCGACTTGGCGGACTGCTCACGCAGACTTTGGCTAGTTCCTAGATCACGCGCGACAGTTTGAAGGATTTGCTCCGCGTGGTCTCGCAGCGCACCCATGTCCAACCCGCCAGCCGCCGGCAACAAGGTTCTGGCAAAAAGCTCCCACTCGGAGAGGATTGCCTCCATGTTCGACTCGATGAACTCGGCTAAGCGCATGATTGAGCATACGCTTCGGGCCGACACCGCTGCGTGACAGGCCTAGCGACACTTCACCGAGTTCGCATTGTGGGCTGTGGTCTGGTTTCGTTGACTGGGGATTTGATGGCACTTGTGTGCAGGCCGAGCCCGAGCAATCCGGGAGGTCGGCAAGCCTGACGCTACCTGGCCGCGACGCGCCTCGAATGTTCATCGCTGCCAAGCACATCTGCAGGAAGATCGGCGCGTAGGCGTGCGCGTGCAAGCCCCAGAGGACCCACAGTACATTGCTGACGAGGAACAACCAAAACCCGGTTCCGCGCTTGCGTTCGCCAGAGGAGCCCACGAACCAAGCCGCCCAGATGGTCACCACCATCGCCGRCCATTGCACGGCATCGAACATCAGATCCATGGCGGCTCCTCAGGGCCAGCAGCCCGGAAACGGAAAGAGGCGGCCAGGCCGCCCCCGTTTAAAAGCGTGGTCGGTCAGCGATAGACGTGCTGGCCGTTCACACCCTTCCACTCCCGCTCGAAGTGCTCGGCATCCTCATCGCTCTTGGCGCGGACGCCGACGAGGATGCCACCGTTCTTGATGCCTTCTTCATAGTGCTTGACGCGCTCTTCCGGCATGTTCCAACCGACCAGGGCGCCGACCAGGCCGCCACTGGCGGCACCTGCACCTGCGCCGGCGATGGCTGCGGCAAGCGGGCCCGCGACCACCAGGCCAAGGCCCGGAATGGCAATGCTGGTGCCGATGGCCGCGACGGCGGCGGCGATGGCACCCAGCGTGCCGCCGATGGCGCCACCGATGCCAGCGCCTTCGGCGGCCTTGTTGCCGAGCTCCGTCTCGGTGCCGGCGGGCACGAAGTGTCGACTGCGGGTCTCGTCGGACATCACAACGTCGACGTCTTCATTGCCGTAGCCGCGAGCGCTGGTGGCGTTGTACGCAGCTTCGGCGCTCGTGCGGTCGGGGAACAGGCCAGTGACCAGGCGATTGCTTTCAGTGGTTGTCATGGGAACTCCAGAAGGTTGAGGGTGGATCAGTGGCGGTCGGGACGAGGAGCGAGCGTGGTGCCATCAGCGGCCGCCACCGTCGTCCCGTCGGCGTTGGTGGTTCGAGCCGTGGTGGTCTTGACCTTGTGGCCAGCCTGGCGCACCCGATCCGCTGCTGTGGGGCCGGTCTGAACGACGGTAGCCACGTCGGAACGTTGGATCGCCTTGTCGTTGGCGGCCTTCGCGGTTTCCGGCGTCACGCCAACGGCATTGGGCTGCGACGCGGCTACTGATGGCGTGGCCGTGGTCTGCGCGACCGCCGCGTACGAGGCGGCGGCAAGTGCCAGGGAAGCGGCAATACGTGCGGTGGTTTTCAAGGTTAGCCTCCGGTTGAAAGAGAGCTGCACTTTCGTGCTGGCGTGGGCCGATGGTCGTGGGCTGCAGCGATGTTCAGATGTAGGAGTCGGCTGGCGCCCGAAGAGCCAGCGGGCAGGAACCTCCTGGCAGATAGAAGAACCTGCCCCTAGTGATAGGGCTGTAACGGCGGTCGAGTCCTACACCTGCGAGGCGCCCGAACGATGCAACGTCAGTCCTGGTGCACCCACACTCAAGGATTTGCAGCATGACCACCGTTCCCCATCGCCCCATTGCCATCGTCACGGGCGCCTCGTCTGGTATCGGTCGCGAACTCGCCCACCTGCTGGCAAAGGACGGCTACGACCTATTCCTCGCCGCGGACCAGGGACCGTTGGAGGAAGTCGCCGCGCATATGCGCACCCACGGCGGACATGTCGAAGCATTGCAGGTCGACTTGGCTACCGCAGACGGTGTGGAACACCTTCTAGCAGCAGTTGGCGCCCGCCCGGTCGCCGTACTGATGGCCAATGCCGGCCACGGCCTGGGCCGCGGCGTGCTGGACCAAGATTTCAACGACATCCGTCACGTCATCAACACCAACATCACCGGCACAGTGGATCTGATCCAGCAAGTGGCGCGCGGCATGCGAGACCGGGGGCAAGGGCGCATCCTCGTGACGGGCTCCATCGCTGGGTTGATGCCCGGCTCGTTCCAGGCGGTCTACAACGCCACCAAGGCGTTCATCGACTCCTTCTGTTACGCGCTGCGCGACGAGCTCAAGGACACCGGCGTGACCGTCACTTGCCTCATGCCCGGGCCGACGGACACGCACTTCTTCGAACGCGCCGACATGACGGACACCAAGGTCGGCACCGACAAGAAGGCCGATCCGGCCGACGTCGCCAAGGCCGGCTACGAAGCGATGCTGGACGGCGAAAGCGACGTTGTCGCCGGATGGAAGAACAAGCTTCAAGCGATCCTGGCCAACGTGATGCCGGCCGAAGTCCTCGCGGCCCAGCATCGCAAGATGGCAGAGCCCGGGTCGGGCCAGTCCTGAAAATGGATTTCGCTGCATCAGAAAGTCTGACGTTCGGGCTCGAACTGGAGCTTGAGGTGATCGAGCCTGCCACCGGGCAGTTGTCGCCATCCAGCATGCCGATATGGCAGGAATTGCAAGCCAGCCCGTACGGCGCGCAGTTCGCCTTGGAAGCGACCCAGGCGACGATCGAATTGAATTCGTCCATTCACAAGGACGCGGAGTCCATGCGCCAGGAGGTGTTTGACCGTGTGAAACAGCTCCAGGATGTCGCGTGGTCACAGGGCATGGCGGTGTGCGGAGGCGGCACCCATGTCGCGCAGTTCTGGAACGAGCGTGTACTGACCCCGTCGGAGCGGGCCTACAAGCTGGACGACCGGTTTGGCTTCCTGCCCAAGCGCTTCTCGACTTACGGAATGCACGTGCACGTTGGTATGCCGGATCCCGAGAGCGCATTGCGAGTGGCGAACGTTTTCCAAGCCCACGCACCGCTGTTCATCGCAATGGCAGCCTCGTCGCCATTCCTTCAGCACGGCGACTCGGGCTATGCCGCCTGCCGCCCTCTTGAGACGCTGGTCTATCCCCATGGCGGCCCCATGCCGCACCTGGTGGATTGGCCACATTTCGAGTCGGTCGTGCAGGAGTTCTTCGACACCGGCATCGCCGACGCACTCAAGGACATCTACTGGGACGTTCGGCCCAAGCCCGAATTCGGGACTGTGGAAGTGCGGGTGTTCGATACCCCTCTGAGCGTGACCAAGGCAGTCAACTTGGCTGCTTGGACGCGCGCACTCGCCGGCCTCGTGCTGGGCGGCAAGCTCGACCTGCCGAGGCCCGGCCAGCACGTCACAGAAAGCAAGGTCAGCCGCTTTCTAGCTTGCCGCGATGGTCTGCAGGCAAGGCTGTTCGATCCGGTCAGCGGGCGGTGGTTGATCGCGCGCGACTGGGCGCTGGCGCTCTGCGAACAGATCGCGCGCTACCAGCCCACCGCGGGGGATACGCAGGCGCTCGAAGGGCTGGCTGCTGGCATACCCGACGAAGAGGACCACACACGCATGCGCAAGCTGTGGCAGGACCTTTCTCCGTCCGGCCGCTTGCCTAAGGGGTCGTCTCCAAGTGGTGAGACATTGGCTGCGTATTCCGCGAACCTGTGCGACATGCTTTTGGACGCGCGCTAGGCGTGGAACGCATCGGACGGTTCGTTGAGGCTGGTTAACGTCGGGCAGCGCGAACAGACGCTTGGCCAGGCCGGCGTTCCTTCGTTCGATCTGCCGGTTACAGAGGTGAAGCCGCCGGTCCGGGCTAGCGGCGCCCAATGACCGGTCTTCGTGGTTCCTGCGGCTCAAGCATCGGCCTGCGAACGTCGCAAACCAGCCTGGCCCCGTAGTTCGACCGATGTCCGCTATGGGCACTTTGCTGACAGCCCGCTCAGCAAACCGAGGGGCGGCAATCGCTGCAAAGCAGCAGCCCAGAAAAGCCAGCCGAAGCCTCCGACCCGGCCCGCCACCTCACTGCCCCGCGCTTCCCGGCGGACCCCGCTCTCACCCGACCTGGAACTCCACCCGGATCCACCGGGACAGCGGTTGCCCAGGACGCACGATGCAACCCTGCTCGCGCCAGACCGGATGGTTGGGCGCATCCGGGAAAAACTGCGGTTCCAGCGCGATGCCGGCGTGGCGCTCAAACGGCTGGCCATCGCGGCCGCGCGAGTTCTGCACGAAGTTGCCGCTGCAGACCTGCAGGCCGGGGTAGTCGGTGAAGAGTCGCATGGCCAGGCGTCCGTCGGTCGACGTCAGCCCGGCCGCAGCCAACTCGCCGCGCGCGGCGGCGTCGTGGAGCACGAAGCAGTGGTCATAGCCGCTGCCGAATCGCTGCTGCTCGCCCTGGCCCAGGCCGTCGCCGATGCGGCGTGGCTGGCGCAGGTCGAACGGCGTGCCGTCCACCGCGGCGACCTCACCGGTCGGGATCATGTCGGCCCTCACCGGCAGCATCTGCGCGGCGGCGACATGCAGGCGGTGGTCGAGCACCGGAGCCGTGCCGCCGTCGAGGTTGAAGTAGGGATGGCTGGTCAGGTTGACCGGGCATGGCGCCGTGGTGCAGGCGCCGAAGCGCAGCGTGACGGCTTGGTGCACCGGGTCGACGCGGTACTCGACGTCGACGCCGGCCGCACCCGGATAGCCCTGGTCGCCGTCCGGTGAATGCAGGGCCAGTCGCAGATGCAGGGGGCCCTGGTCGACGACGGTCCAGCTGCGGCGGTCGAAGCCCTCGGGGCCGCCGTGCAGCTGGTTGGCGCCTTCGTTCGGCACCAGGCGGTGTGTGCGTCCATCGATCGTGAAAGTCGAGCCACCGATGCGGTTGGCATAGCGACCGACTACGGCGCCGAAGAAGCCCGGCTCGCGCGCGTGATCCGCCAGCGTCGCGTGGCCCAGGATGGCCTCGCGCACGCTGCCGTCCGGCATGGGCACCAGACAGGACAGCCAGCGCGCGCCGTAGTTGCTGACTGCTATCTGCAGGCCGTCGGCCGTGCCGAGTCGGAAGACTTCGGCCTTCATTTCGGCAGGTAGTCGAAGCGTTCGAAGTCGGCCGTGCGAGCGCCGCCGCTGGTGTCGAAGGCCAGCATGCCGACAAAGGCGCCCGTGAAGCTGCCATGCTCGCCGCGGCCGCCTTCGTCGGAGATGACGCTGGCGTCCAGCACCGGGCCGACCTTCTGCCAGCCCAGGCCCCAGTCGGCATGGAACTGCAGAGCCGCGCCGTCGATGTCGGCGGCCAGTCGCACCGGGCCGATGGCGGGCAGCGGCACGGCCTCGGTCAGCGGGAACTGCAGCCGGTTGTCGGGCCAATCGCCAGGGCAGGACAGCAGGCTGAGCACGCGACCGACACCGTCCTGCCAGGTCACGACCAGGGCATGGAATTTGTGGCGGTTGTAGTAGTGGGTCAAGCCCGCCGCCTGCTGATAGGTATCGGGCGCGAAGCTGGCCACCACGGTCTCGGCGCGAAAGCTCGCATCCTCCTGGCGGCGCGCTACCAGGCTCTGCTCGAACCAGCTGCCGACCGACTCGCGGCCGGTCAGCCGCAACGCGCCGCCGGTGAGCCGGAACAGGCGCTCCGGCTCGGGTGTGCGCAGCCACTGGAATTCAGGCGGCAGCGTCGGGCAGTCGACAAAGCTGCGTCGGATGGCCTGCCGTGGCGCGGGCTCGACGTCGGCGACCGGCGCCGGCACATCGACTGCCGGCACCATGCCGCCGTGTTCGAGATAGAGCCAGTCGTCATCGCCCCACACGCATTTCTGGATGGCCGTCTCGCGGCCGCGCGGCGAGCGCCGCGTGCCAGCCAGAGGCCGGCCGCAGAGGTGGGCGAGATAGGTGCTGCCGTCAAGCAGTTCGACGACCTGGCCATGGCCGGCGCGCTGCAGCGACGCCTCGGGCGCGTCCTTGCTGCTGACGACATGTTGATTGGGATGCGTCTCGTAGGGCCCGAGCAGATGGCGCGAGCGCGCCATCGTCACCGCGTGGCTGTAGCCGGTGCCGCCTTCGGCCGTGACGAGGTAGTACCAGCCCTTGCGCTTGAAGAGATGCGGCCCCTCGACGAGGCCGAGGGCGGTGCCCTTGTAGATATTGGTGACGGGGCCGACGAGCTTGCCGCTGGCGGCATTCCATTCCTGCAGCAGGATGCCGTCGAAGGCCGGCGCCTTGGGCTGGCCCCCGATGGAGCCGGTGCGGTGGTTCCAGAGCATGTTGACGAAGTACTTGCGGCCATCGTCGTCGTGGAACAGCGAAGGGTCGAAGCCCGAAGAGTTCACATACACCGGGTCGCTCCACGGCCCCTCGATGCGGGGTGCCGTGACGATGTAGTTGTGCGCATCCTTGAAGTTGCCTTCGAAGCGCTTGACGTCGGTATAGACCAGCCAGAACTGGCCATCGGCGTACGACAGGCAGGGCGCCCACACGCCACACGAGTCGGGGTTGCCGCGCAGGTCGAGCTGGCTCTTGCGGTTCAGCGGGCGGCACGCCAGCGTCCAGTTGACGAGGTCGCGCGAATGGTGGATCTGCACGCCCGGGTACCACTCGAAGGTGGAGGTCGCGATGTAGAAGTCGTCGCCGACGCGGCAGAACGAAGGGTCCGGGTTGAAGCCGGGCAGCACGGGATTGCGGATCATGGGCGCAGCACTGAGGAGCGGGTCAACCCCTGCATCCAAGCAAAAAGATTGCGCTACCATAAATCAAAACAAAGTAATTCGCACTCAGGGCAAACCTTCCTGATTGCGTAACCATTCAAATGACAGGAAAGGCGCCCTTGCGCGCCCGACCCGGAGACATTCGGACATGAACTCGCTATGCATGGCCTGGCTGGCCGCGGTGGTGGTCACGGCATTCGGCGCCACGCCTGCGAGCGCCTGCGAGGCGCCTGTCTCCACCTGCTCCCGCGACCCCGGCCGTGGCCTGGCCCTGGTGAAGGCCGGCCAGCCGGCGGCCGTCTACGTGGACGCCGGAGCGGACCCGGCGCTCAAGCACGCCAGCCGCAATTTCGCGGCCGACCTGGGGCGTGTGTCGGGCCAGCCGGCGGCGCTGCTGAACCGCATTGGCGATGCGCGCGGCGAGGTCGTCGTCATCGCCGAGCTGGGTCGCAGCGCCGTGCTCGATGACCTCGTGGCCCGCCGCAGGCTGCTGCTCGACGACCTCAAGGGCCAGTGGGAGGCTTACCGCCAGGTCGTCGTCGAACAGCCCTGGCCAGGCGTTGCACGCGCCCTCGTGATTGCCGGCGCGGACCGGCGCGGCGCCGTCTTTGGCACCTATGACCTGTCTGCCCGCATCGGCGTCAGCCCCTGGGCCTGGTGGGCCGATGTGCCGGTGCAGAAGCAGGCCAATGTCTATCTCGCCGCCGGTACGCGCAGCGATCGGCCGGGCGTCAAGTACCGCGGCATCTTCATCAACGACGAGGCGCCGGCGCTCAGCACCTGGGCGCAGGCCAAGTTCGGTGGCGCCAACGCGGCCTTCTACGAACACGTGTTCGAGTTGATCCTGCGCCTGCGCGGCAACTACCTGTGGCCGGCGATGTGGCAGCCGCGTGCTTTCGGTGCCGACGACCCGAAGAACTTGGCCCTGGCCGACGAGATGGGTGTCGTCATGGGCACCTCCCATCACGAACCCATGATGCGGGCCCACGACGAGTGGGGGCGCTTCAAGGGCGGCCGCTGGGACTACGCCAAGAACCCCGACAAGCTGCGCGAGTTCTGGCGCGGGGGCGCCCAGCGCATGATGGGCCGGCCCGATGGCAAGGCCTTCGACAGCCTCGTCACCGTCGGCATGCGTGGCGACGGCGACGAAGCCATGAGCGAGGGCACGGCCATCGGCCTGCTCGAAGGCATCGTCAAGGACCAGCGCCAGATCCTGGCCGACGTGACGCGCCAGCCCGCCGACAGGACGCCGCAGATGTGGGCCCTCTACAAGGAGGTGCAGGACTACTACGACAAGGGCATGCAGGTGCCCGACGACGTGCTGCTGCTGTTCTGCGACGACAACTGGGGCCAGGTGCGCCGCCTGCCGACGCAGGACCTGCAGCGCCGCGGTGGCTACGGCGTCTACTACCACTTCGACTACGTCGGTGGGCCGCGCAACTACAAGTGGCTCAACACCAACCAGATCGAGAAGACCTGGCAGCAGATGAACCTGGCGCACGAGCGCGGCGCCGATGCGCTGTGGATCGTCAACGTCGGCGACATCAAGCCGATGGAGTTTCCGATCAGCTTCTTCCTCGACATGGCCTGGTCGCCCAAGGCCATGACGCCGGCGGCGTTGGCCACCTACCCGAAAGACTGGGCGGCGCAGACTTTCGGCGCGGCCAACGCGGCCGAGATCGGCGAGCTGGTCACGCGCTACAGCCAGTACGCGGCGCGGCGCAAGCCCGAGCTGATCGATGCGGGCAGCTTCCCGCTTGGCGGCGCTTCGGCCGACACGCTGGACGGCGGCGACTTTGGGCGGCGCGTCGCCGAGTGGACCGCTTTGGAGGCGCGAGTCGCCAGCATCAAGGCCGGGCTGCGGGCCGACCAGCTCGACGCCTACTTCCAGCTCGTCGAGCACCCGGTGCTGGCGATGGCCAACCTCTACCGCCTGCACTATGCGACGGCCTGGAACCGCAAGCTGGCCGCCGCCGGCGATGCGCGGGCCAATGTCTTCGCCGACCGCGCCGAGGCCGCCTTCGCGCGGGACCAGGCGATTGCCGACCAGTACCACGCCATTGCCGGCGGCAAATGGGCCGGCATGATGCTGCAGACCCATATCGGCTACACGAGCTGGCAGCAGCCGGACAAGAACGTCATGCCGGCCGTGAAGCGTGTGGCAGGTAGCGCCGATGCGACCGAGGTGCAGCGCCAGCTGGAACGTGCCACGGCCGCAGCCTCGAACGCGATCACGATCGAAGCGCCGCGCTTCAGCCGTGCCGTCAATGGCCAGGGCCTGACCTGGACGTTCATTCCCAACCTCGGCCAAAGCCTGGGCGCCGTGACGACGCTGCCGCAAGGCCGCGCGGCGACGACGCTGGGCGATGGCGTGCGGCTGGAATACGACGTCGACACCACCTACAGCGGCGACATGCTGCTGAGCCTGCACATGGTGCCGACGCTGGACACGCGCAACGCCGGCGGCATCCGCCTGGCCGTGGCCATCGACGACCTGGCGCCTCAGGAACTCAAGCTCGACCTGGTGCCCACGCCGGGTGCCGAGCTGAGCCGCCAGGAGAAGGACTGGGCCCGGGCCGTCAAGGACAACAGTTTTGTTCTCAGCGCGCGCTTCACCAGCCTGCAGCCCGGCCGCCATGTCATCAAGGTCTGGCGCCTGGATGACAACGCGGTGCTGCACAAGCTGGCGCTGGCACCGTTGGCCTCGGTCGCCGTCCCGCCGCGCGGTGCGGCCATCACCGGCAACTACCGCAACCTGCTGCGCGAGATCCGCCCGAACGTCAGCGAGGCCGACATCGACGCCAAGTTGGCCGGCTATTGGAAGTCGCTGTTCGAAGGTGATGCCGAGCACCGCGTCGTCTACCCCGCCGCCGCAACGCCCGACGGCCCGGCCGCCTATGTGCTGGACGTCAACAACGCCGATGTGCGCAGCGAGGGCATGTCCTACGGGATGATGATTGCCGTGCAGATGGGCCGCAAGGCCGAGTTCGACGCGCTGTGGAACTGGGCCGCGACGCATATGCGCTACCGCTCGGGCCCGCGCGCCGGCTATTTCCGCTGGCAATGCCAGCCCAAGGGCTGCGACAAGGACGCCGTGCCGGCCTCCGACGGCGAGGAGTACTTCGCGACCGCGCTGCTGATGGCTGCCAGCCGCTGGGGCAATGGCCAGGGCCTCTACGACTACAACGCCCAGGCCCAGGCCCTGCTCAGTACCATGCTGCACAAGGAGGCCCTGAACGGCGGTGTCGTGGCCGGCGTGCGGTCCATGTTTTCGCCCGACCGCGGCCAGGTCGTCTTCGTGCCGATTGGCGAGGCGGCCGACTTCAGCGATCCGTCCTATCACCTGCCGGCCTTCTACGAGATCTGGGCCCGCCGCGCCGCTAAGCCCGAGGACCGCAAGCGCTGGGCCGAGATCGCCGACATCAGCCGCGCCTATTTCTCCGTCGCGGCCCATCCCAAGACCGGCCTCACGCCCGACTACGCCGAGTTCGATGGCCGCCCGCACAAGCACGAGGGTCACGAGGACTTCCGCTATGACGCCTTCCGCACGGCGGTGAACTGGAGCGTCGACCAGGCCTGGTGGGACAAGAACCCGGAAGCTGCGGGCCTGAGCCGCCGGCTGCTGGGCTTCTTCGCGTCACAGGGTCAGGGCGGCAAGCCCTATCCCCATCTCTACACGCTGGACGGCAAGCCGCTGAACCCCGAAGCGTCCACGGGCCTGATGGCCAGCAATGCCGTCGCGTCCCTGCTCGTCGACAAGTCGCTGGCCGAGCGCTTCGTCAACGACCTGTGGGCGCTGGAGGCGCCCGGTGGCCAATGGCGCTACTACGACGGCCTGCTGCAGTTCATGGCCATGCTGCATGTGACGGGGCGGTTCCGGGCCTGGTGAGGACGGCGGCCGTCGCGCGAGAACAAATCTGGAGACACACATGAAGATGCTTTCCGCCACCTGCCTCGCCTGGGGCCTGGCATTCACGGGGCCGGCCACGGCCTCGCCGCAGAGTGACGCTGACGCCAAGGCCCGCCACATCGTGTCGCAGCTGACGCTCGACGAGAAGACGGAGCAGTTGCTCAACGGCGCGCCCGCCATCCCGCGCCTCAACATCCCGGCCTACAACTGGTGGACGGAGTCGCTGCATGGGGCCTTCGGTCCCGGCGCGACGACCAACTTTCCGCAGCCCGTCGGGCTGGCCGCCAGCTTCGACGATCGCCTGATGCTTGACGTCGCGGCCACCATCAGCACCGAGGTGCGGGCCGTCTACGCGCTGGGGCGCGGCAAGAACAACCCCAACCGCATCGGCGGCTCGCTGGACACCTGGTCGCCCAACATCAACATCTTCCGCGACCCACGCTGGGGGCGGGGCCAGGAGACCTATGGCGAGGACCCCTTCCTGACCGGTACGCTGGCCAAGGCCTTCGTGCGCGGCATGCAGGGGCCGGATGCCCAACGGCCCCAGGTGATCGCCAGCCCCAAGCACTTCGCGGTGCACAGCGGCCCGGAATCGACGCGCCACTCGGTGGACGTGTGGGTCTCGGCGCAGGACCTGGAGGACACCTATCTGCCGGCCTTCCGCGCGGCCATCGTCGACGCCCAGGCCGGCTCCATCATGTGTGCCTACAACCGTGTCAACGGCGAGCCGGCCTGTGCGAGCCAGAGCCTGCTGGTGAAGACCTTGCGGCAGGACTGGAAGTTCAGCGGCTATGTGGTGTCGGACTGCGATGCGGTGATCGATATCAGCGCCCACCACAAATACGCCGTCGACGCCGCCGCCGGGGCGGCCGCGGCGCTGAAGGCCGGCATGGACAACGAGTGCAATGGCGCCACGCTGTCGCACACGCCGGCCCTGGGCGAGCGCTACAAGCAGGCGCTGCAGCGGGGCTACCTCCGCGAAGCCGACATCGACAACGCGCTGGTGCGCCTGTTCTCGGCGCGGCTGCGCAATGGCGACCTGCCGGGCCTGGAGGAGCGCAGCTTCCCCGCGGCCGAGACCATCAACTCGGCGGGGCACCGCGCCCTGGCGCTGCGGGCCGCGGTCGAGAGCCTGGTGCTGCTGAAGAACGACGGCGTGCTGCCGCTGCCGGCCACGGCCCGCATCGCGGTGGTCGGCCCGCTGGCCGATGCGCGCCGCGTCATGCGCGGCAACTATTCGTCGGGCCAGACCGGGCCGACGCAGACGGTCTTCGAGGCCTTGAGCCAGCAGTTTTCGGCGGCCCAGGTCCAGCTCCTGCCCTTCGGCCCTTCCATCACCGACGGCGACCCGGTGCCGTCCAGCGCCTTCATCGCGCCCGACGGCAGCCCCGGGCTGCGCGCCAGCTACTTCAACCTGGAGGCCGGCTCTTCGAGGGAGAGGGGCAAGCGCCGCTTCCAGGCCAAGGCCTTTGCAAGCCACGGCGTGGCGCAGCTCGAATCTCACGCGCGGGACTTTGCCGAGGCAGGCGAGGTGACACGCGTCGTCTGGACCGGCTTCCTGGTCGCGCCCGAGAGCGGCAGCTACCGGCTCGGCGTGGCGGGCATCAAGGGTCAGCTGCGCATCGGCGGGCGCGACCTCAGCTTGGCGAAGCGCCCGACGCAATGGGCCGAGCCGGTCGCCCTGGCGCAGGTCGAGCTGAAAAAGGGCGAGCGCGTCGCGCTGCACTTCGAGGCCGAGTCGGGCGGCGGCGCGCCGCCCGGCATGGTCTGGAAGCGCGTTTCGCGCCAGCCGCTGGCGGAGCTGCGCGCGGGCGTGGCGAATGCCGACGTGGTCGTGGCCGTCGTGGGCCTGACCTCGGACCTTGAGGGCGAGGAGATGCCCGTGAAGATCGACGGCTTCCAGGGCGGTGACCGCACCAAGCTCGACCTGCCCGCCGACCAGCGTGCCTACCTGCAGGCCGCCGCCGCACTCGGCAAGCCGCTGGTGGTGCTGAACCTCAGCGGCAGCGCCATCGACCTGTCCTGGGCCAAGGCCCACGCGGCAGCCATCCTGCAAGCCTGGTATCCGGGCGAAGGCGGCGGCCAGGCCATCGCCCAGGTGCTGGGCGGTGCGGCCAACCCGGCCGGCCGCCTGCCGGTCAGCTTCTATCGCAGCGCGGCCGATCTGCCGGCCTTCGACGACTACCGCATGGCTGGCCGCACCTACCGCTTCTTCGGCGGCGAGCTGGTCTATCCCTTCGGCCATGGGCTGAGCTACTCGAGCTTCCGCTATGAGCCGCCTATCGTCGAGGTGCAGGAGGACGGCGCTGAGACCCGCCTGCTGGTGCGCACGGCCGTCACCAACACCAGCGCGCGCGACGGTGACGAGGTCGCCCAGCTCTATCTGCTGCCGCCGCGCTTCGAGGGTGGCCCGCGCCTGGCGCTGCGCGGTTTCCAGCGCCTGCACCTGAAGGCCGGTGAGCGGCGCGAGCTGAGCTACCGGCTGGATGCGCGCGACCTCAGCTTCGTGGACCGTGACGGCGTGCGCCAGCTCATGCCGGGCAGCTACCGCCTCAGCGTGGGCGGCGGCCAGCCCGGCACGGCTGCACCGTCGACGAGCGCCGAGTTCTCGCTCAAGCAACAGGTTCAGCTGCCGCGCTGAACGCCCCCAACGGAGTCACAGACCCATGCCATCGCTGCCTTCCGCCCTGCTGTCCCTGTCCTTCTCCCTGCTGCTGGCTGTCACGACCGGCGCACGCGCCCAGGACGGGCGCATCTACCCCCTGCAGGCGCCGTCCGAGCCCGAGGCCATCGTGCTCGGCACCGGCGGCGTCGACAAGCAGCCTGCCGCCGAAGGCTGGTTCCGCCAGTGGGGCGAGCCCATGGTGCGCAACGTCAGCACCGCCACGCTCACGCCCTTCCTGCCGGCGCCGGGAAAGGCCACGGGGACGGCCGTCATCGTGACGCCGGGCGGGGGCTTTCGCTGGCTGTCCATCAACAACGAGGGCTGGAAGGTGGCCAAGGCCCTGGCCGACCGGGGCGTGGCGGCCTTCGTGCTCAAGTACCGTCTGATTCCAACGCCGGACACGCTCCAGGGCCTGGAGGACTCGATGAACCGGATGTTCTCAGCCATCGGTACCGGCAGCACGCCGCCGCCGCTGAATCCCGACCTCTCCAACCAGCTCGCCGATGCCGAGGCCGCCTACGCCCTCATCCTGTCACGGGCCAAGGCCTGGGGTGTCGACCCCCGCCGGCTGGGCATGGTCGGCTTCTCGGCCGGCGCCGGCCTGACCATGCACGCCACCCTGCACTCCAAGACCATGAAGCTGGCCTTCATCGCCCCGATCTACGGCGGCATGGGCCCGGTCGATGTGCCCAAGGACGCGCCGCCGATGTTCAGCGCCATCGCCAGCGACGACTTCCTGTTCCGTGGCCAGTTCGGCGTCGTCAAGTCCTGGTTCGATGCCGGTCGGCCGGTCGAGTTCCATCTCTACCAGAACGGCGGCCATGGCTTCGGCCTGGGCTACCCGGGCAACACCGCCAATGGCTGGTTTCCGGTGTTCATGCACTGGTTGGATGTGAACGGYCTGCTCGCGGCCAAGGTCGCGCCGTAGCAGCGAAGCTCGGCTGGCGGCTGCCGCTCTCAGCGCCAGACCCATGGCGCTCATGCCGGCACGGCGGCCAGGGGCCGCTTGGGCAGGCGCGTGAACGCCAGGGCGCACAGGAAGGAACCCATGCCCATCGCAAAGGCGCCGATGAAGAGCCAGGAGTAGGTCGAGAACGAGTCGTAGATCAGCCCGCCCAGCACCGGCCCCAGCGCCATGCCGATGCTGCTGGCCATGGCGGTGCCGCCGATCACCGTGCCCATCATGCGCAGCGGGAAGTTGTCGCGGGCGATGACGGCGAACAGCGGCATCACGCCGGCATAGGTGAAACCGAACAGGGCAGCCACCGTGTAGAAGCTCTTCAGCTCGCGGGCATAGATGTAGCCGAGCACGACGATGGCCTGGGCCAGCAGAGCCAGCACCAGGGTGCGCGCCGCGCCGAAGCGGTCGCCCAGCAGGCCGAACACGAGGCGCCCGCCCATGCCGGCCAGGCCTTCCAGGCTGTAGATGGACACGGCGGCCATCAGCGGGATGCCACAGGTGACGGCATAGCTCACCGTGTGGAAGATCGGTCCCGAGTGGGTGGCGCAGGTCAGGAAGCTGGTCAGCACCAGGATCAGGAAGGGCGCCGAGCGCACCACCTGGGCGACAGAGGGGCCGGCCTCCTGGGGCGCATCGGGTGAGGCCGCAGCCAGGGCCAGCGCCGGCGGGCGGCGGATCAGCAGCGCGGCGGGCAGCATGAGGCCCGCCACCACGGCCGCGACGATCTGCAGCGTGCTGCGCCAGTCGTGGCCCTGCACCAGCCAGGCGACCAGTGGCGACATGGTCATCGGCGCCATGCCCATGCCTGCCGACACCAGGGACACGGCCAGGCTGCGGTGGGTGTCGAACCAGCCGGTGACGCAGGCCATCAGCGGCGCAAAGATGGCCGCCGCGCTGAGGCCGACGACGGCGCCGAAGCAGACCTGGAAGGCCAGCAGCGAGGTGGCGAGGCTGGACAGCGTCAGGCCGGCGATCAGCAGCAGCGTGCCCACCACCACCACCGGGCGCGGCCCGGTGCGGTCGGACAGGGCACCCCAGAACATGCTGCCAGCGGCCATGGCCACGAAGGCGACGGTCATGGCCGTGGAGATGCCGGTGGTGGACCAGCCCGTGTCCAGGGCGATGGGCCGCAGCAGCACCGGCAGCGAAAAGAGGGCGCCGATGGCGACGCAGCCGAGCAGGCCGCCGGCGGCGACGATGACCCAGCGGTAGTGCTCGCGCAGGGGAGTTGTCCAGGAGGGCATGGCCGGTCCTTTCTTCAGGAAACTGAATGGGTGCAGCCCTCTCCGGGGCCGTCGATCTGGCGCAATTCGCACACGAGGTCCCAACCGGTGCCGTGCAGGCGCAGGAAACGCTGGGTCAGCTCGAATGCCTCGGCACGGGACGGCGCCTCGAAGATGGCGTAGCCGGCGATGACCTCCTTGGTCTCGGTGAAGGGGCCGTCCACCACCGAGAGCTGGCCGTCGCGGTGCAGGCGCACGCGCACGCCTTCCGAGCTGGGCCGCAGCCCGGCGGTGCTGACGAGCTGCCCCGAGCGGGTCAGCTCGTCGATCAACTGGCCCATGTCGGCCATCAACTGCTCGGTGGGGCCTTGGCCCGTGGTTTCGTCGGCGCGGATCATCGAAAGGAATCGCATGGTCGGGTCTCCCGGGTCACGGTGCGGCGGAGCGATGGCGCCGCCTCACCCCACGACGAACGACGCCCCGCCAAATCGACAAGCCCGGTTTTTGATGGCCCTCGCTTGCCCAATGCCCGAACTTGATGCACGATTGCGTCTGATTTGACAGCGTTGTCATTGGGTCTGATGAAAAGCCAAGCTAACTCCTCTCATGCCGCCACCCTGCGCATGGTGGCCGACGCCTCCGGGGTGTCGACGACGACGGCCTCGCGCGTGATCAACAACGCGCCGCATGTGAAGCCCGAGAAGCGCGAGGCCGTGCTGGCGGCCATCGCGCGGCTGGGTTTTGTGCCCAACACCATCGCGCGGGCGCTGGCCGACGGTCGCTCGCGCACCATCGGCATCGTCGTGCAGCACTTCGAGAGCCCCTGCTATGCCTGGACGCTGCGCGGCGTCGAGGAGGCCTTGTCCAAGGCCGGCTATGGCCTGGTCGTGGCCAGCGGGCATTGGGACCGGCGCGAGGAGGAGCGCTGCGTGCAGTCGCTGAAGGCGCGCCGCGTGGACGGCATCATCGTGCTGACCGGCATGCTGGACGACCACTTCCTGACCGAGCTGGCCCAGGACCTGCCCGTCGTGGCGACCGGCCGGGATCTGAAGGCGCCGGGCCTGCACTGCCTGCACTCCAACGACTTCGAGGGCGCCCGCGCCGCGACACGGCATCTGATCCAGCGCGGCCACCGCCGCATCGCCCACATCACCGGCGACCCCAGCCATCCGGATGCGGTCGAGCGCGAGCAGGGCTACCGCGCCGCGCTGGAGGAGGCCGGCATCGCGCTGGACCGGGCCCTGGTGGTGCGTGGCAACTACCAGGAACCCAGCGGCGAGCGTGGCGCGGAAGACCTGCTGCGCCGCAGTGTCGAGTTCACGGCCCTGTTCGCCGCCAACGACCAGATGGCGACCGGTGCCGCCCAGGCCCTGTACCGCCATGGCCTGCGCATTCCCGAGGATGTGTCGGTCGTCGGCTTCGACGACGTGCTGGCCGCGGCCCATGCCTGCCCGCCGCGCACGACGGTCAATCTGTCGCCGGCCGAACTGGGCCGCCGCGCGGCCGCGGCCATGCTGGACCTGCTGGCCCACAAGCGGCCGCGGGCCGTGGCGCCCGAGCCCGAGCTGGTGGTGAGGCTGTCAACGCGCTTTGTCTGAGGCGCTGCGGCCCTGCTGCGCGAGGTGGGCCTGCAAGGCCTCGCTCAGGCGCCGGGGGTTGTGCGCCAGGCTGCCCAGGGGGATGCTCAGATCGCCGCCACTGAAGAGGCGGCGCCAGAACCTCGCGCGCACCACCTCGCCGTCGGGCAGGCGGGCTCCGGGAAGCAGCACCAGCACCAGCGCACCTCCCTTGTAAAGCTCCACGTTGGCGGACGCGATGACGCGCCAGGGCAGGTGGGTGTTGAGGTGGAAGTTGTCGGTGATGCCGCGCGCATCGACGACCAGGGCCGGGCCTGTTTGACGCAGCGCTTTCCAGGCCGGAACGGCCAGGCTGGCCGCCAGGGCCAGGCAGGTCAGCGCACCTAGCAGACCCATCGCCCAACCCAGCTTCGGGCCCAGCAGCTGCGGCAGCCACAGCAAGGAATACAGGCCGCTGAATGCCATGACGAAGGCAAAGGGCAGTGAGAACACGGCCGTCCAGCGGCGGCGTTCCAAGGAGAGGGTGGGCGGCTGGGGCTGTGGGGATGGCGGACGCATGGCTGTGGCGCAGTTTGCCGGACGCCCGAGCCGGCGAACCCGGTACTTGCTCGCATGCTGCGCCGCACAAATCCTTTGACAGCACAGCCGGGCCCTGCCTAGAGTTGCCCGACCTAACGGGAGCACAAGATGGACTGGTTGAAACAAGTCAGGATAGGCCCGCGTCTGGGTCTGGCCTTTGGTGTCGTGCTGTGCCTGCTGGCCGCCGTGGCCCTGCTGGGACGGGCCAGCCTGGCCCAGGTGGCTGCGGGCCTGGAGACGGTCTATGAAGACCGCACCGTGCCGCTGGCCCAGCTCGGTGACATCAGCCGGCTGACGATACGCAACCGCTTCCTGCTCGCCGACATGATGCTGAAGGCCGAGCCCGTGGTCATCGAGAAACACACGCAGGAGATGGCGGCCAACATCAAGTCCATCGACGAGCTGCTCAAGCAATACCTGGCGACCAAGCTGACCCCTGAGGAAAAGCAGCTGGCCGACCGCTTCGTCGCCGCGCGCAGCAGCTATGCCCAGCAAGGCCTGGCGCCGGCGCGCGCCGCCCTGCTCAAGGGCGAGATGGAGGCCGCACGGGCCCTTTACGACGGCAAGGTGGCCGAGATGGCGCCGCAGGTGGCCGACACCCTGGGCGAGCTGCAGCGCCTGCAGGTGCGCGTGGCCAAGGAGGAGTACGACGCAGCCCAGGCCATCCAGCATCGCGCCGAATGGATCACGCTGTTGGCCGCCGTGTTCGCCGTCGCCATGGGTGCGGTGCTGGCCTGGCTGATCACGCGCTCCATCACGCAGCCGGTCGCCGTCGCCGTGCAACTGGCCGAAGCCGTCTCGGCGGGTGACCTGCGCCAGAGCATCACGGTGCGCGGCCAGGACGAGGTGGCGCAACTGCTGCGCGCGCTGGCGGCGATGAACGACAACCTGGCGCGGATCGTCAGCCAGGTGCGGCACAGCTCGGACTCGATTGCCACCGGCTCGTCCGAGATCGCCACCGGCAACGCCGACCTGTCGCAGCGCACCGAGGAGCAGGCGGCCAACCTGCAGCAGACGGCCGCGTCGATGGAGGAGATGAGTGCGACGGTCAAGCAGAACGCCGACATCGCGCGCACCGCCACCCAGCTCGCCAGCAGCGCCAGCGGCGTCGCGTCCAAGGGCGGCGAGGTGGTGGGCCGTGTCGTCAGCACCATGGACGAGATCACGACCAGCTCGCGCAAGATCGTCGACATCATCGCGACCATCGATGGCATCGCCTTCCAGACCAACATCCTGGCGCTGAACGCGGCGGTGGAAGCCGCGCGCGCCGGCGAGCAGGGGCGCGGCTTCGCGGTCGTGGCCGGCGAGGTGCGCGTACTGGCCCAGCGCTCGGCCGAGGCCGCCAAGGAGATCAAGAGCCTGATCAGCCAGAGCGTCGAGAGGGTCGACGCGGGCTCCCAACTGGTGGCCGAGGCCGGCAGCACCATGGGCGAGATCGTCGCCCATGTGAAGCGCGTGGCCGACCTGATCGGCGAGATCGACGCGGCCAGCGGCGAACAGGCCAAGGGCATCAACCAGGTCAGCGAAGCCGTCAACCAGCTCGACCAGGTCACGCAGCAGAACGCCGCCCTGGT
>NZ_JBFUFR010000013.1:0-136109 GCF_056403315.1 Roseateles sp. P2_H4
CTGCTCCAGCGCCCGCACCGGCGCCCGCTCCGCTGCCGGCGCCCGACGTCAGCACCGTCGCCGCGGCCGATCCCGGCAGCGCCCTGCCCGAAGGCTGGCAGCGCGGCGCCTTCATGCAGATCTTCGTGCGCAGCTACCAGGACAGCGACGGCGACGGCATCGGTGACCTGCGCGGCCTGATCAGCCGCCTGGACTATCTGAAGGACCTCGGCGTCGGCGGCATCTGGCTGATGCCCGTCACCAAGAGCCAGGACGGCGACCATGGCTATGCCGTCAGTGACTACCGCGACATCGAGCCGGCCTACGGCAAGCTGGCCGACCTGGACGAGTTGATCAAGCAGGCCCATGCGCGCGGCATCGGCGTCATCGTCGACTACGTGATGAACCACAGCGCCGGCCAGCACCCGCTGTTCGTCAACGCCAGCAACTCAGCCACCAACCCCTGGCGCGACTGGTATGTCTGGCAGAACCCGGCCCCAACCGGCTGGAGCATCTACGGCGGCAACCCCTGGCGCAGCACGGCCAACGGTGCCTACTACGCACCCTTCTGGGACCAGATGCCCGACTTCAACCTGCTGAAGACCGAGGTCGTCGACTTCCACAAGAACGCGCTGCGCTTCTGGCTGAACCGCGGTGTCGATGGCTTTCGCTTCGACGCCGTCGGCAACCTCGTCGAGAACGGGCCCAGCGCCTGGGAAGATCAGCCGCGCAGCTACACGCTGATGAACGAGATGCGTGTGCTGCTGAACGGCTACTCGCGCCGCCACATGGTCTGCGAGGGCCCGGCCGACCCCCAGGGCTTTGGCGCGCCCGCGGCCTGCGGCGGCGCCTTCGCCTTCGACCTGCAGAACGCGCTGATGGGCTCGGCCCGCGGCCAGGCATCTGCGGTCACCAACCTGGCGAACTACTTCAAGACGGCCACCCCGGGCATGGCGCCCATGCTGTCCAACCACGACAGCTTTGCCGGCCTGCGCGCGGCCGACCAGCTGGGCGCCAACCTCGCCCAGCTCAAGCTGGCGGCCAGCGCCTATCTGCTGCTGCCCGGCACGCCCTTCATCTACTACGGCGAAGAGATCGGCATGCGCGGCGCCGCCTCGCTGAGCGGCGACGCGGCCATCCGCACGCCGATGAGCTGGTCCACGGCCGCCAATGCGGGTTTCTCGACCGCAGCGCCTTACCGCGCCCTGGCCGCCAACGCGGCCAGCAACAACGTCGCCGCCCAGCAGGCCGACCCCGACTCCCTGCTCAACCACTACCGCGCCCTGCTCGACCTGCGCAAGTCCCTGCCCGCGCTGCGCGATGGCGGCTACACCAACGCCAGCGCCGTCGACACGGTGCTGACGTATCAACGCCGCAGTGCTGGCCAGACGGTCGTGGTTGCGATCAACTTCGGCAGCAGCACGGCCCAGGCCAGCAGCGCCGACCTGCCGGCCAGCGCCGCGCTGCAGGGCAGGCTCGGCGCGGCCGACACCAYGGCCGACGCCACCGGCACCGTCCGCATCGCCATGCCCGCGCAAAGCCTGCGCGTCTACGTCGTTCGCTGAACATGCAAATCAGAACCCTCATCGGCACCGCCCTCGCCACTGCACTGGCCCTGCCTGCAGCGGCACAGATCGACACGACACCCGTGCCTGCCCGGCCGCAGGCGAGCACCCTGCCCGCCGACTGGCAGCACGGTGTCTTCATGGAAGTCTTCGTGCGCGGCTACCAGGACAGCAACGGCGACGGCATCGGCGACCTGCGCGGGCTCACGCGCCGGCTGGACTATCTGAAGAAGCTCGGCGTCAGCGGCCTGTGGCTGATGCCCATCACCGCCAGCTCCGACCACGACCACGGCTATGCGACGACCGACTACCGCGACATCGAACCGCAATACGGCACGCTGGCCGACTTTGACGAGCTGATCCGCGAGGCGCACAAGCGCGGCATCGGCATCGTGATGGACTACGTCATCAACCACGCGTCCTGGCAGTTCCCGCCCTTCCAGCAGGCCGTGGCCGACCGCGACAGCCCCTGGCGCAGCTGGTTCGTCTGGAACACGAATCCCGGCCCCGGCTGGGACATCTGGGGCAAATATCCCTGGTACGACGCGGCCGCCAAGCCCTGGACCTGGACCGGCGAATGGAAGGACATGCCGGCCATCACGCCCGGCTCGCCCGACATCTTCTTCGGCACCTTCGGGCCCCACATGCCCGACTTCAACCTGCGCAACCCCGCCGTCGTGCAGTACCACGAGGACTCGCTGCGCTTCTGGCTCAACCGCGGCCTGGACGGCTACCGCCTGGACGCGGTGCCTCACCTGATCGAGAACAACGCCAAGGACTGGAACGACCAGCCCGAGAGCCGCGTGCTGACCAAGAACTTCCAGGACCTCATCAAGCGCTACCCCGGCCGCTACGTCGTCTGCGAGGCCACAGCCGAGCCCATCGCCTACGGCAACCCCGACCTCTGCGGCGGCGCCTTCGCCTTCAACCAGAACTACGAAATCATCAAGGCCGCCAAGGGCGAGGTTGCGGCGGTGCAGAAGGTCGCCGACTACTACCGCAGCATGTCGCCGACGATGGCGACCTTTCTGCACAACCACGACATCTTCACCGGCCAGCGCGTCTGGGATCAGCTGCATGGCGACGAGGCCCGCTACCGCCTCGCGGCCGCGAGCTATCTGCTGCTGCCCGGCACGCCCTTCGTCTACTACGGCGAGGAAATCGGCCAGGCCGGCATCGACGGCAAGGGCGACGATCCGCTGCGCTCGCCGATGAGCTGGACAGCCGCGGGAGGCTTCACGACGAGCAGCCAGCCCTTCCGCCCACTGGCCCTGAACCGCAGCGCCCATAACGCCGAAAGCCAGCAGCTCGACGCGGGCTCCCTGTTCAACTTCTACCGCGAGCTGATCGCGCTGCGCCGCGCGTCGCCGGCATTGACATCGGGCCGCTACGAGTCCGACCGCGTCGACGGCGCCGTCTGGAGCTTCCAGCGCGTGCAGGGCAAGGAGCGCGTCCTCGTCGCCATCAACTACGGCGACACATCGGCCACCATCGAACTGCCGGCGCGTGCCCGGGCGCTCCATCCCAAGGGCGGCGGCGCCACGCTGCCGCCGCTGTCCGTGCGCGTCTATCGACTGCAAGCGCCATGAAAGCCCTGATCACCCTAGCTACTGCCCTGCTGATGAGTCTGAACACGATGGCCGCCGGCCTGCAGCATGTCGAACCGCCCAACTGGTGGGTCGGCATGCGCGACACCTCCCTGCAACTGATGCTGCATGGCAGCGGCATTGCCGGCGCCCAGCCGACGCTGGCGCCCTACCCCGGTGTGATGCTGAAAGGCAGCCACCGCGCCACCAGCGCCAACTACCTCTTCATCGACCTCGACGTGAGCCCCGACGCCAAGCCGGGCGAACTGGTGCTGGACGTCGCCGGCACGACGCTGCGCTACCCGCTGCTGGCCCGCGCGCCGGGCTCGGCGCAGCGCCAGGGCTTCGGCCCCAGGGACGCCATCTATCTCGTCGTGCCGGACCGCTTCGCCCAGGGCGGCAGCGGCAAGCCCGCCGACATGAAGGAAGGCATCCACCGCGACGACCCCGGCGGCCGCCACGGTGGCGACCTGGCCGGCATGCGCCAGCACCTGGGCTACATCGCCGGCCTGGGCTTCACCCAGGTCTGGCCGACGCCCCTGGTCGAGAACAACAGCGCCAGGTACAGCTATCACGGCTATGCGGCGACGGACTTCTTTCGTGTAGATCCGCGCTTCGGCAGCAATGACGACTTCGGCGCCTTCGCCAACGAGGCTCGGGCCCTGGGCGTCGGCGTCATCCAGGACATCGTGCTCAACCACATCGGTGGCGGGCACTGGTGGATGACCGACCTGCCGGCGCCGGACTGGGTCAACCAGTGGCCTGCGGGCTACACCGAGACTCATCACGCGCGCATGACGCTGCAGGACCCCTACGCCTCGCCCAGCGACCGCCTGCGCTTCACCGATGGTTGGTTCGTGCCCGGCATGCCCGACCTCAACCAGCGCCGCCCCGAGCTGGCCACCTATCTGACGCAGATGACGCTGTGGTGGATTGAGCGCTACGGCCTGTCGGGCATCCGCACCGACACCTACTCCTACTCCGACCGCGACTTCCTGACCCGCTGGTCGGCCCGCGTCATGCAGGAGTACCCGCGCCTGAACATCGTCGGCGAGGAATGGAGCCCGCACCCGGCCGTCGTGTCCTACTGGCAGCGCGGCAAGAAGAACCATGACGGCTATGTGTCGTACGCGCCCAGCCTGATGGACTTCCCGCTGCAGGGCAATCTGCTGGCCGCGCTGACCGAGGACGACGGCGCCCACACCGGCCTGACCAAGCTCTACGAGGGCCTGGCGCATGACTTCGTCTACCCCGACCCGGCCAACCTCGTGCTGTTCGACGGCAACCACGACACGCCGCGCATCTTCTCGCTGCTGAAGAACGATGTCGGCCTGACCAAGATTGCGCTGGCCTACCTCGCGACGACGCGCCGCATTCCGCAGCTCTTCTACGGCAGCGAACTGCTGATGCGAAGCCCGGTGGAGCGCGACGACGGCCGCGTGCGCGCCGACATGCCCGGCGGCTGGCCCGGCGACAAGGTCAACGCCTTCACCGGCGCCGGCCTGACCGCCGAGCAGCGCGACATGCAGGACTGGACGCGCCGCTTGTTCAACTGGCGCAAGGCCGCGCCGGTCGTCCACGATGGCGCCCTGATGCAGTACGCGCCGCTGGAGGGCTGCTATGTGTTCTTCCGCTACGGCGGTGGCCGCACCGTCATGGTCGCGTTGAACAAGGGGACCAAGCCGGTCGAGCTCGTGCTGTCGCGCTTCAGCGAGCGTGCGGCCAGCGGCGACCGCGCCCGCGATGTGCTCAGCGGCCGGGATTTCCCACTCGGCGCCACGCTGTCCGTGCCGGCGCGCAGCCCCCTGATCCTGGAAATCTCGCGCTGAACAAAAAAGGGCTCCTTGCGGAGCCCTTGTCTGTTGCCGAGGCAATCGCCAATCAGTACTGGCGACGGCGGCGTGCCAGCAGGCCGACAACGCCCAGACCGGCGAGCAGCAGCGCATAGGTTTCGGGTTCAGGCACGGCCTGGGCCGTGAACTCGAACTTCAGCTTGTTCTGCGGCTGGCCGGTGATGGCAGCAAAGCTGCCGGCACCTGCATTCGCCGTCAGCACCAGGGTGCCGCCAGTGACGCTCAAGCTGTTGACGGTGCCGATCGGTGCCGAGGCCGAGCCGGCAAACCAGCCCGAGTTCGCGCTCGTCGGGTTCTGCGTCAGCGCCGCCACGGGAATGACGACGGGGGGGTTGGCACCGACGGTCAGCGTTGCACCGGCAGCCATGTTGGTCGAGGCGGCAGGGCCGGCTTCGAAGTAGGTCACATTGCCCACGCTGCCGGTCAGGGCGCCGCTCAGCGTGTAACCCGGGTTGGCGGTGAGCGTGAAGCTCGGCAGCACGAAGGTCGCCGTCACGGCACCACCGGCAAAGGACTGAACCTGCACGGCGCCTTGCAGACTCCACTCGAAGCTGCCCGACGACCAGTCCGTGATCCAGCCGAATCCGGCGGTGGTTTCGTCGTAGGTGACGGAATAGGAACCGGCGTTGAGCGTGGTGGTCGCCGAAGCGAGGCCGGAAACCAGCAGGGCTGCTGCGGCGGCGATCGTCTTGATTTGCATGATTGAACTTCCCCTGAAAAACGACCGGGAGCGTGTGCTCCGTGAAAACCCGGCAATGCTAGTCAAGGTAACCGGAAGAAATTCAATCCACCCCGCAGAAATGATGATCCTAGGGGGGCGAAAACGCCCCCCGATTCGCGGGGAGAGGCCGGGGAATAAACGCTCAGGGCAGGCGCAACAACTCGAAAGGCCCACGGCCGGACGCCGCGGTGATGAGGCCCAGCACGCGCGCCGGCTCGCTGCCCAGCATGCCCCAGTGGAAGCGCCAGCCCCAGTTGCCGCCCAGCACGCCGGGCACATTCATGCGGTGGGCGCTGCCCAGGCCGAGCACGTCCTGCAGCGGGTAGACGGCCATATTGGCCACCGAGTTGGCGCAGGCGCGGATCATGGCCCAGTGCACGTCGTGTTCATTGCAGGGAAGGTAGGAGCCCGCGAACGCGCGTTCACGCGGCTTGGCCTGGTCCCACCAGCCGCGCACGGTGTCGTTGTCATGGGTGCCGGTGTAGGCCACCGACGTGGTGGGCCACATATGCGGCAGGAACTCGTGATCGCCCTCGGCGCCGAAGGCGAACTGCAGGATCTTCATGCCGGGGAAGCCGCAGCCGTCGCGCAGCTCGTGCACGTCGTCGGTGATGAAGCCCAGGTCTTCGGCCACGATGGGCAGCGGGCCCAGGGCCTTCTTGATGGCGTCGAACAGCGCCATGCCGGGGCCGGTCAGCCACTGGCCCTGCTTGGCGTCGGGGCTGCTGGCGGGGATCTCGTAATAGCCGGCGAAGCCACGGAAATGGTCGATGCGGAAGACGTCGGCCTGGCTCAGCGCACGCTGGATGCGTGCCGTCCACCAGGCGTAGTCCTCCTCGGCCATCTTGTCCCAGCGGTAGAGCGGGTTGCCCCAACGCTGGCCCAGCGGCCCCAGGTCATCCGGTGGCACGCCGGCGACGACGGTGGTCTGGAAGTCCTTGTCGAGGTAGTAGAGGTCGGGGCGCGACCAGCAATCGGCGCTGTCGTGGGCCACGAAGATGGGCAGGTCGCCCATGAGGTGGACGCCGCGCTCGTTGGCATAGGCCTTGAGCGCCTGGATCTGCACGTCGAACTGCCACTGCACGAACTGCCAGAAGGCGATCTCGTCGGCGTATTCCTTGCGAGCCGCCGCCAGTGCCGCGGGCTCGCGCTTCTTGAGGCCTTCGCTCCATTCCCACCAGGGTTGGCCGTTCAGCGGTGAGCGGATGGCCATGAAGAGGACGTAGTCGTCCAGCCAGCTCTGCGCTTCCAGGCACCACTTGGCGAAGGCGATGCGGTCGGCGTCGGCCGCATTGGCGAAAAAGCCCTTGGCCGCGGCGCGCAGCTGCTGCTCGCGCCAGGGCGTGACAGAGCCGTAGTCGACCAGCGCGCCGTTGAACGCCGGCACCTGGGGTTGAGCCAGCCAGCCCTTGGCGATCAGCGGCTCCAGCGCCACCATCCACTGGCTGCCGGCAAAGGCCGACACGCCCTGGTAGGGGCTGTCGCCGGGGCCGATGGGCGTCGTCGGCAGCAGCTGCCAGACGCTCTGGCCGGCGGACTGCAGCCAGTCGACGAAGCGGTAGGCATCGGGGCCGAAGTCGCCCATGCCATGCGGGCCGGGCAGCGAGGTGATGTGCAGCAGCACACCGGAGGAGCGTTGGTTCAGGTTCATTGGTGCCTCAGCACAAGAAGAGATCGGGCCGGCACATTGAGCGGCTGGCCGGGAAGAACGAGGGGCGCGGCCGATTCGCCGCTGCTGTCCAGCACCAGCTGCCAGGGCCCGTTGCAGAGCAGGAAGGGCAAGGGCGCCGGGTCGGGGTTGAAGACGATCATCAGCCGCGGCGCGGCGGCATCGGCCTCGCGCAACTGGGCCCCGAAGGCGCGCTGGCCGGCGTCGTGCCAGTCATGCGGCGTCATCTCGTGGCCGCTGGGCGCATACCAGGCGATGCTGCACTCGCCAGGACCACTGGCAAACCAGCGCGAGTGGCGCAGCAGCGGCTCGGCGGCGCGCAGGGCCAGCAGCTCGGCGACCAGCTCGGTGGTGCGGCCTTCGGCCTGGTCCCAGTTCAGCCACGTGATGGCGTTGTCCTGGCAATAGGCGTTGTTGTTGCCGCCCTGGCCGTTGCCGATCTCGTCGCCCGCGCACAGCATGGGCGTGCCTTGCGCCAGCAGCAACGTGGCCAGCAGCGCGCGGCGCACGCGCTCGCGGGTGGCGTTGATGGCGGCGTCCTCGGTCGGCCCCTCGGCGCCGAAGTTCGCGCAGAGCTCGCCGTCGCGGCCGTCACGGTTCTCTTCGCCGTTGGCGTGGTTGTGCTTGGTCGAATAGCTCGTCAGGTCGGCCAGCGTGAAGCCGTCGTGCACGGCGACGAAATTGACCGAGGCGGTGGGGAGTCGCTGGCCGTGGTGGAAGACATCGCTGGACGCCATGAAGCGCCGCGCCAGCTCGCCACGACCCACGCCCGGGCCAGCGCCCAGCCAGTAGCCGCGCACGGCGTCGCGGAACTTATCGTTCCACTCCAGGAAGCGGCCCGGAAAGCGGCCGACCTGGTAGCCGTCGTAGGCCGCATCCCAGGGCTCGGCGATCAGGTGCACGCCGGCCAGCACCGGGTCCTGGCGCAGCGCGGTGAAGAAAGCGGCATTGGCGTCGTAGCCGTGATTCGTGCGGCCCAGCACGGGCGCGAGGTCGAAGCGGAAGCCATCGACGCCCATCTCGGCCACCCAGTAGCGCAGCGAGTCCAGCACGAACTGGGTCACGCGCGGGTGGGCGCAGTTGACCGTGTTGCCGCAACCGGTCAGGTTCTCGTTGCGGCTCCTGTCGTCGGCCACCAGCCGGTACCAGGTCTTGTTGTCCAGGCCGCGGAAAGACAGCGTCGGGCCGAACTCGTTGCCCTCGGGCGTGTGGTTGTAGACGACGTCCAGCACCACCTCCAGGCCGGCTTCGTGCAAGGCGCTCACCATCTGGCGGAACTCGGCCGTCACGGCGGTCGGGTCGTGGCGATGGGCGGCATGCGCCCAGCGCGGGTCGGGGCAGAAGAATCCCAGCGTGTTGTAGCCCCAGTAGTTGTGCAGGCCGCGCTCGGCGAGGTGTGGCTCGTCGATGCAGTAGTGCACCGGCAGCAGCGACAGCGTCGTGATGCCCAGCCGCTTGAAGTGGGCGATGGAGACGGGGTGGGCCAGGCCGGCATAGCTGCCGCGCAGGTCTTCGGGCACGCCGGGCAGCAGCTTGGAGAAGCCCTTGACGTGGACCTCGTAGAGCACGACGTCGGCCGCAGCGCGACGCGGCCGGTGGGCGCGTGCGTGAGCGACGGGCGGAGGCGCGACGCGGCCTTTCAGCGCCTGCGTCGCGTTGTCGCGCACATCCAGCGAGCGCGGACCGTCCGGGTGGCCCAGCTCGTAGCCATGGTGCTCGGCGCGCCAGCCGAAGTGGCCGATGATTTCTCTGGCCCAGGGATCCAGCAGCAGCTTGTGCGGATTGAAACGGTGGCCCTGCTCCGGCACATAGGGGCCATGGGCACGCAAGCCGTAGACCAGGCCAGGGCCGACGCCGGGCAGGAAGCCGTGGAAGACGCCGTCATGCGGGCCATCCAGCGTGTAGCGGCGCAGCTCGCGCTGGCCTTCGCCGTCGAAGACGCAGAGCTCGATGCGCGTCGCGTTGTCGCTGGCGACGGCGAAGTTGACGCCGCCATCGCGGGCAAGCGAACCCAGCGGCTCGTGCCAGCCGGGTTGGAGGTCGGGTAGGTGGGCCATCAGCTATCCCTGCATTGCGGGCCGAGCGCCGGGCCGCTCCCAAGCCGGCCCGCCCTGGCGATGTGCGTGCGACTCGAAGTTGCACGCATCGCCGTCCCCTCGGGGGACCGACTGGGCTCGCTCGCGTGCAGCGACGCGAGGCCGGGCGAGGGGCACGTCATATCGGAACGAAGAAGAGCGTGGCCAGCGGCGGCAGGTTGATCGTGATGGACAGGCGTCGGCCATGCGCCGGCAGCGCCTGCACCGGCAGGCCGGCGGCGGCGACGCCGTTGCCCATATTGCTGCCGCCGTAATAGGCCGAATCGGTGTTGAGCGCCTCGCGCCAGGCGGTCACGCCGTCGGGCACGCCCAGCGAGTAACCCTCGCGCGGCACCGGCGTCATATTGCAGACGACGATGACCATGCGGCCGGTGCCGTCACGGCGCGCCCAGGCATAGATGGAATGCTCGGCGTCGTGGGCGCTGATCCACTCGAAGCCGCCCTGCTCGCAGTCCAGCCGGTGCAAGGCGGAGTGCTCGCGGTAGAGCTTGTTGAGGTCGCGCACCAGGCGCTGCACGCCGGCGTGGCGGTCGTCTTCCAGCAGGCCCCAGGGCAGGCTCTCGGCGTGGTTCCACTCCTGGCGCTGGGCAAATTCCTGGCCCATGAAGAGCAGCTTCTTGCCCGGGTGGCCCCACATGAAGCCGTAGTAGGCGCGCAGGTTGGCGAACTTCTGCCAGTCGTCGCCCGGCATCTTGGCCAGCATGGAGCCCTTGCCGTGCACGACCTCGTCGTGCGAGATGGGCAGCATGAAGTTCTCGCTGAACGCATAGATCAGGCCGAAGGTCATCTTGTCGTGATGCCAGCGGCGGTTGATCGGGTCCTCGGCCATATAGCGCAAGGTGTCGTTCATCCAGCCCATATTCCACTTGTAGTGGAAGCCCAGGCCGCCCGTGTAGGTGGGCGCCGAGACACCGGGAAAGCTGGTGCTCTCCTCGGCGACCGAGATGGCACCCTCGATCTCGCCGACATGCTCGTTCATCTCGCGCAGCATGGAGATGGCTTCGAGGTTCTCGCGGCCACCGCGGATGTTGGGAATCCATTCGCCGGCCGGCCGCGAGTAGTCGCGGTAGAGCATGCTGGCGACGGCGTCCACGCGCAGGCCGTCCACGCCCCAGCGCTCTATCCAGTAGGTGGCGCTGCCGACCAGGAACTCGCGCACCTCGGTGCGGGCGAAGTTGTAGATCAGCGTGTTCCAGTCGCGGTGGAAGCCTTCCTTGGGGTCCGCATATTCGTAGATGCGCGTGCCGTCGAACTCGGCCAGGCCGTGGGCGTCGGCGGGGAAGTGGGCCGGCACCCAGTCCAGCAGCAGGCCCAGGCCCTGCTCATGGCAAGCCTTGACGAAGCGCGCGAAGCCTTCGGGCGGGCCGAAGCGGGCGCTGGGCGCGTACATGCCCAGCGTCTGGTAGCCCCAGGAGCCGTCGAAGGGATGCTCGGTGATGGGCATCAGCTGCACATGCGTGAAGCCCATGTCGGCCACATAGGCGGGCAGCTGCTCGGCGAGTTCGTCCCAGGTCGGGAACTCTCCGGACACGCCGCGGCGCCAGGAAGCGGCATGCACCTCGTAGACGCTGATGGCCGACTCGCGCCGGTTCGCGCGCTCGCGCTGGCGCGGCAGCGGCGTGGGTTCAGGCAGGGCCGCGACGATGCTGGCCGTCTCGGGCCGCAGTTGGGCGCGGCGAGCATAGGGGTCGGCCTTCAGCGGCAGCAGCGCGCCATTGCCGTTGACGATCTCGAACTTGTAGAGATCGCCTTCGATGGCGTGGGGCACGAAGATCTCCCACACGCCGGCCTGGTGGCGCAGCCGCATGGGGTGGCGTCGCCCGTCCCAGTTGTTGAAGTTGCCGACGACGCTGACGCGCCGCGCGTTCGGCGCCCAGACGGCGAAGCGCACGCCGCCGACGTCGCCATACTGCACGACGTGCGCGCCCAGGCTCAGCCAGGGCCGGAAGTTGCGCCCCTCGGCGAAGGCCTTCAGCTCCTCGTCGCCGAGCTGGGGGTAGAAGTTGTAGGGGTCGGCATAGACGCCCTCCCCGCCGCCGGTCCAGCGCACGGCCAGCCGGTAGTCGAAGCGATGTTTGCGCCGCGGCACCTGGGCCTCGAAGAAGCCGCCGCGGCGCTGCTCGAGGTCGACGATGTGCTTCTTGCTGCCGGCATCCAGCAGCGCGACTTCGTCAGCGCCAGGCAGCAGCACGCGCACCCACAGCCGGCCGTTGTCATCCGCGTGCAGGCCGAGCCGGCCGAAGGGATCGGCATGGCGGCCCGCCAGCAGGGAATCAACGTCGGCGTCAGTGAGCATCGTCAGCTGTTCAAACTCTTCACGGACCAGACACGGTCCACGTACTCGTTGATCGTGCGATCGGACGAGAACGGGCCCATGCCGGCGATATTGCGCAAGGCGCGTTCAGCCCAGGCGGCACGGTCGGCAAACAGCGCATCGACCTTGGCCTGGGTGGCGACGTAATCGGCGAAATCGGCCATCAGCAGGTAGACGTCGCGGTGCAACAGGCTGTCCACGAGGCCGCGGTAGCGCTCGGTATCGCCGTTACTGAAGACGCCCGCCGCGATGGCATCGATGACGCGCTTGAGCTGGCGATTCTCTTCGACATACAGGCGCGGGTCGTAGCCCAGCTGCTTGATCTTGGCGACGGCATCGGCGCGCAGGCCGAACACGAACATGTTTTCCACGCCCATGGCCTCGGCCATCTCGATGTTGGCGCCGTCCCAGGTGCCGATGGTGACCGCGCCGTTCATGCCGAACTTCATGTTGCCGGTGCCCGAGGCCTCGGTGCCGGCCGTCGAGATCTGCTCGGACAGGTCGGCCGCCGGGATGATGCTTTCGGCCAGCGTGACGCTGTAGTTGGGCAGGAAGACGAGCTTGAGCTTGTCGCCCACGCGCGGGTCGCTGTTGATGACGCGGGCGACGTCGTGCGCCAGGCGCACGATGCTCTTGGCCATCTGGTAGGCCGAAGCGGCCTTGCCGGCAATGATGACGGTGCGCGGCACCCAGTTGGCGTCGGGGTTGTCGCGAATGGCCTGGTAGCGGCTGATGACGTGCAGCAGGTTGAGCAGCTGGCGCTTGTACTCGTGGATGCGCTTGATCTGGATGTCGAACAGGCTGTCGACATTGACCGAGATGCCCAGCTCACGGCGGATGACGGCGGCCAGGCTCTCCTTGTTGGCGCGCTTGACGACGAGGAACTCCTCGCCGAGTTCGCGGTCGGCAGCCAGGGCCTTGAGCTCACCCAGCTCGGCCAGGTTCTTGCGCCAGCCTTCGCCGATGCGGCTGTCCAGCAGCGCGGACAGGGCCGGGTTGGCCTGCTGCAGCCAGCGCCGCGGCGTGACGCCATTGGTGACGTTGTGGAAGCGCTCGGGCCAGATGCGGGCGTAGTCGGCAAAGATGGTCTGCACCATCAGCTCGGAGTGCAGCGCGGCCACGCCGTTGACGCGGTGCGACGCGACCAGCGCCAGGGCCGCCATGCGCACGCGGCGCTCGCTGCCGTGGCTGCCTTCATCGATGAGGGACACGCCCGCGGCGAAGGCGTGATCGCCGGGAAAGCGCGCCTGCACTTCTTCAAGGAAGCGATGGTTGATCTCGTAAATGATCTCGAGATGACGCGGCAGCAGGTTCTCGAACATGCGCACGGGCCAGGTCTCCAGCGCCTCGGGCATCAGCGTGTGGTTGGTGTAGGCCACCGCCTGGCGCGTGATCTTCCAGGCCTCGTCCCAGCCCAGGCCATGCTCGTCCAGCAGCAGTCGCATCAGCTCGGCAGGCGCCAGCGCCGGATGCGTGTCGTTGAGATGGATGGCGTTGGTCTTGCCGAGGTTGTGCAAGGAGCCGAACTCGCGCAGATGGCGGGCGATCAGATCCTGCAGCGAGGCGCTGACGAGGAAGGCTTCCTGCTTCAGGCGCAGCTCGCGGC
The DNA here is from genome assembly GCF_056403315.1 of Roseateles sp. P2_H4. NCBI lineage: Bacteria > Pseudomonadati > Pseudomonadota > Betaproteobacteria > Burkholderiales > Sphaerotilaceae > Roseateles > Roseateles sp. P2_H4. The sequence continues at coordinate 13,390 of NZ_JBFUFR010000013.1, forward strand.
CCTGCTCGGTGCTGTCGTCGGGGTAGAGCACCCAGTTCAACGCATCGGCCAGCACCTGGTGGCGGGCGGCGCGTGCGTAGTCGCCCTCGCAGAAGGGCTTGAAGGCGATGGGCGCGGCCGTGGCCTGCCACTGGCGCAGCGTCGAGACGCGGTCGCTGTGGTGGGCGGGCACGACGAAGTCGAAGGCCTGGGCCTCGATGCTGTCGGCCGGCATCCAGCGGCGCACGCCGGAGGCGTCGGCCTCGACGCGGCCACCGAAGCCGACATGGAAGCGCACGTCATGGCGCGGCAGCTCCCAGGCGGGCGAATCGCGCGTCCAGTCGTCGGGCTGCTCCAGCTGGCGGCCCTGGCTGATGACCTGGGCAAAGGTGCCATAACGGTAGCGCAGGCCGTAGCCGAAGGACGGCAGCTCCAGCTCGGCGAAGCTGTCCAGGAAGCAGGCCGCCAGGCGACCCAGGCCGCCATTGCCCAGCGCCGCATCGGGCTCGCGCTCCAGCACGTCACCCAGGGCCACGCCCTGTTCGGCCAGCTTGGCTTCCAGAGGCTCGGTCAGCTTCAGGGCGGCGAGCGCATTGGACAGCGCGCGGCCCATCAGGAATTCCATCGACAGATAGTGCACACGGCGCACGGGCGCCTTGTCGCCGCGCTGGGCATCGTCGGCTTGCGTCTTGGCCCAGCGGCGCGCCAGCGTCTCACGGCAGGCGATGGCTGCGGCATGCAGGGCCGCCTGGGGCGTGGCGCCATGGCTGGATTGGGACAGCTCACGCTCGTAGGCGGTCTCGAAGGCGGCGCGCAGCGCCTTGTCTTCGGCAGAGAGGGCGGACGGCTTCTTCATCGCGGTGGAGGCCTTGGGGCTGGGCTTGCGTTGAACGGGAAGGCGGGTTGGGGTGTTCATCAGTGCCGACCCCCAGCGACGGGGGCAAGAATGCTACTCGAAGGGCAGCGCTGGATGAAGTATCGGACAGCTCCGACCCGTTGTGTAGTTTGACTACATCGGGAAAACCCGCGACGTTTTGCAAACCGTTGATCCATAAGGGTTTCATGAAGATTCAACCGGGAAGTCGCTGTTGTTGCCGCGACGCCGCAAATGTATATTGTCTACAAAGACGGCCAAACAAGAGAAATTTAGCCGTCTCCCGACGAGACAAGCCGGCGCAGTTCGACGACAGGACCCCCGGCGACTGAAAGGTTAGAAGTGGCAGACGTTCGACTGACCGGCGTGGAGAAGGCCTATGGCGACATCCGCATCCTTCACGGCATCGACCTGGAGATCCGCGACGGCGAGTTCATGGTCTTCGTCGGCCCCTCGGGCTGTGGCAAGTCCACGCTGCTGCGCTCCATCGCCGGCCTGGAAGAGATCACCGGCGGCGAACTGACCATCGGCGGGCGCGTCGTCAACGACGTGCCACCCAGCGAGCGCGGCATCGCCATGGTGTTCCAGTCGTATGCGCTCTACCCGCATATGAATCTGTTCGACAACATGGCCTTCGGCTTGAAGCTGGCCAAGGTGCCCAAGGCCGAGATCGAGACCGCCGTGCGCAACGCGGCCAAGATCCTGCATATAGAACACCTGCTGGACCGCAAGCCCAAGGACCTCTCCGGCGGCCAACGCCAGCGCGTCGCCATCGGCCGCGCCATCGTGCGCAAGCCCGAGGTCTTTTTGTTCGACGAGCCGCTGTCCAACCTGGATGCAGCCCTGCGCGTGCGCATGCGCTACGAGTTCGCCAAGCTGCACGAGGACCTCAAGACCACGATGATCTATGTGACCCACGACCAGGTGGAGGCCATGACGCTGGCCGACCGCATCGTCGTGCTGTCGGCCGGCAAGGTCGAGCAGGTCGGGTCGCCGCTGGAGTTGTACGAGCACCCGCGCAACCTGTTCGTGGCCGGCTTCATCGGCAGCCCCAAGATGAACTTCATCGCCGGCGAGTTGGTCGCCATCGAGGCCGGCCATGTGGATGTGAAGCTGGACGGCAGCGGCGTGGTGCTGCAGGCCAAGGTCGACGGCAACGCCGCCAAGGTAGGCGACAAGGTCACCCTGGGCGTGCGGCCCGAGCACATCCGCCAGGGCGGCGAAGGCAATCTGCTGCAGAGCACGGTGGCATTCGTCGAGTCGCTGGGCGGCATCACCTTTGCCTACTGCCCCTACCCCGGCCTGGAAGAGYCGCTGACCTGCCAGTTCGAGGGCCGCAACGGCTGCGACCGCCTGCGCAACGGCCAGGCCCTGGACCTGCACCTGCCGGCCGAGGCCCTCTATGTGTTCGACGCCAATGGCCTCGCCCTGCGCCGCCTGGCCGCGCCGGAGCTGTACGCATGAAGTGGCTCCCCCTCGTGGCCGCACTCGCTGCAGCGCCGGCCTTGGCCGAGAGCCCGAAGCTGCTCGTCTGGATCAACGGCGACAAGGCCTATGGCGGCCTGCAGACCGTCGGCAATGCCTTCGAGAAGGTCTCGGGCGTCAAGGTCGTCGTCGAGCATCCGGTCGACCCCACCGACAAGTTCCAGCAGGCCGCCGGTGCCGGCAAGGGCCCGGACATCTTCTGCTGGCCGCACGACCGCGTCGGCGAATGGGCCAAGGCCGGCCTGCTGACATCACTGCGCCCCTCTGCCAAGCTCAAGGCCGAGTCCGAGGAGACAGCCTGGCAAGCGCTGAGCTACCGCGGCCGCATCTGGGGCTACCCCATCGCCATCGAGACCACCGGCCTCATCTACAACAAGGCCCTGGTGCCCACGCCGCCCGCCACCTGGGACGAACTGATCGCGCTGGACAAGAAGCTGCAGGCCAGCGGCAAGCATGCCGTGCTGTGGGACTACAACAAGAGCTTCTTCAGCTGGCCCATGATTGCCGGCGCCGGCGGCGTCATCTTCGGCCGCGATGCCCAGGGCGACTTCGATCCGAAGAAGGTCGACGTCAACAACGAAGGCGCGCTCGCCGGTGCGCAGATGATCGAGCGCCTCATCAAGGACGGCCACATGCCCAAGGGCGCGCGCTACTCCGAGATGGAAGCGGCCTTCGCGCGCGGCGAGGTGGCCATGATGATCTCCGGCCCCTGGGCCTGGGACAACGCCAGGAAGGCCAAGATCGACATCGGCGTGGCGCCCATTCCCGCCGTCGTCGCCGGCAAGCCCAGCAAGAGCTTCGTCGGCGTGCTGGGCTGCATGATCTCGGCGCCCAGCAAGAACAAGGACATCGCCAAGGAGTTCATCGAGAACCACCTGATGCGCCCCGAGGCCCTGAAGATCCTGGACGCCAACGTGCCCATCGGTGTGCCGGCCAACAAGGCCTTCTATGCCGAGCTGTCGGTGAATCCGCTGATCGCGGCGAGCATGACCAACGCCCGCAACGGCGCGCCGATTCCCAACATCCCCGAGGTGGGCCGCTTCTGGACCGCGATGGACGCGGCGCTGGAAGCCATCACCAACGGACTGCAATCACCGAAGGACGCGCTCGACGGCGCCGCCGCACGGATGCTGCTGAACAAATGAACGCTGCCACCTCCACCCTGGGCCAGGGCAGCTACACGACGCTGCCGCCCACGCTGACCGAGAAGCTCGCCAAGTGGCTGCACTGGCCGCTGGCTGTGGCTGCCATCGTGGCCGCGCTGTATCTCGTCTTTGTCGTCTACACCACCGGCCAGGCCGCCTGGGCCGCGGGCCTGCTCGTGCTGTTCACGGCCGGCTTCTATGTCTACCTGAGCCGTGGCGGCTTTGCCTGGCGCTATCTCTTCCCCGGCATCGCCGGCATGCTGGTCTTCATCGCCTTTCCGCTCGTCTACACGGCGCAGATAGGCTTCACCAACTACTCCAGCACCCATCTGCTCAGCGAAAGCCGCGTGCGCGAGTATTTGCTGGAGCAGCACGACGCCGTCGAGGACCAGGTGCTGGCCTACAGCCTGCATGCCAGCGGCGCCGAGTACCGCCTGGTGTTGCGCACCGATGGCGAGGCCGCGCCGCGTTGGGTGTCGCCACCGCTGGCGCTGCGTGCGGGCAAGGAGCTGCGCGTTGACGTCGCCACATCGGACGCTGCAACGACGCCGACCGACGCCGCCCTGCCCTTGCCCGATTTGATCAAGCATCGCGACGCGCTCTCCAAGCTCGTGCTGGTGATGCCCGACAAGACCGAGCTGCACTACCTCGGCCTGCGCGAGTTCGGCCCCGTCAAGCCGCAGTGGACGGCCAATGCGGATGGCAGCCTCACGCGCACCGCCGACAACACCGCCTTCAAGCCCAACCGCGACACCGGCTTCTTCGAGGCCACCTCGGGCGAGGTGCTGCAGCCCGGCTTCAAGGCCTTCATCGGCGTGGCGAACTACGCGCGCATGCTGTTCGACGCCGAGTTCCGCGGACCCTTCCTGTCCATCTTCACGTGGACGGTGCTGTTCTCGGCGCTGACAGTGTTCTTCGCTACGGCCATCGGCATGCTGTTCGCGGTGATGCTGAACTGGGAGGGCATGAAGTACCGAACCACCTACCGCACCCTGCTCTTCCTGCCGTATGCGGTGCCGGGCTTCATCTCCATCCTCGTCTTCAAGGGCCTGTTCAACCAGAACTTCGGCGAGATCAACGCCATCCTGAACGCGCTGTTCGGCGTCAAGCCGGCCTGGTTCGCCGACCCGCTGCTGGCCAAGACCATGCTGGTCATCGTCAACGTCTGGCTGGGGTACCCCTATGTGATGATCCTGTGCTCGGGGCTGCTGAAGGCGATTCCCGCCGACCTGTACGAGGCCTCAGCCCTCGCCGGCGCTTCTCCGGCGACCAACTTCTTCAAGATCACCGCGCCGCTCATCATCAAGCCGCTGGCGCCGCTGCTGGTCAGCGCCTTCGCCTTCAACTTCAACAACTTCGTGCTGATCGCGCTGCTGACCGATGGCCGGCCGGACTTCCTGTCCACCAAGCTGCCCGCGGGCCAGACCGACATCCTCGTCAGCTACACCTACCGCATCGCCTTCCGCGACTCGGGCTCGGACTTCGGCCTGGCCGCGGCGATCTCGACGCTGATCTTCTTCCTGGTCGCGGCGCTGTCGCTGATCAACCTGCGGCTCTCCGCAAAGGCGCAAAAGTAATGGCCATCGTCCTCGGCAAACAAGCCCGCTGGCGCACCTTCAGCGCCCACGCGGTGATGTGGATCTTCATCGCGATCACGCTGTTCCCGCTGCTCGCGGTCGTGTCCATCTCGCTGCGGCCCGGCAACTTCGCCACCGGCAGCCTGATCCCGACGGAGATCAGCCTGGAGCACTGGAAGCTGGCCCTGGGCATCCCCTACCAGGCCGCCGACGGCAGCCTGGTGCAGCCGCCCTTCCCGGTGCTGACCTGGCTGTGGAACTCCATCAAGATCGCCACCGCCTCGGCCTTCCTCATCGTCGCCATCTCGACGACCGCGGCCTATGCCTTTGCGCGGCTGAAGTTCAGCTTCAGCAAGCCGGTGCTCAACGGCATGCTGCTGCTGCAGATGTTCCCGCCGGTGCTGGCCCTGGTGGCCATCTTCGCCATCTTCGAAACCATCGGCACCTATGTACCGGCCCTGGGCGTCGAGACGCATGCCGGCCTGGTGCTGGCCTATCTCGGCGGCATTGCCACGCATGTCTGGACCATCAAGGGCTACTTCGAGACCATCCCGGTCGAGATCGAGGAGAACGCCAAGGTCGACGGCGCCACGCACTGGCAGGCCTTCTCGCGCGTGCTGCTGCCCATGGCCGTGCCCATCCTGATGGTGGTCTTCGTGCTGGCCTTCATCGGCACCATCATCGAGTACCCGGTGGCCTCCATCCTGCTGCGTGAAGAGGGCAATCTGACGCTGGCCGTCGGTTCCAAATATTTCCTGCACGACCAGCGCTTTCTGTGGGGCGACTTCGCGGCCGCGGCCGTGCTGTCGGGCCTGCCCATCACGCTGGTCTTCCTGCTCGCTCAGCGCTGGATCGTGTCCGGCCTGACCGCTGGCGGCGTCAAAGGCTGAGGTTCATATGTTGAAGTCATTCGCGCTGTGCGCAGCGCTGCTTTCGTTCGTCCCCGCTTCCTACGCAGCCTGCACCAAGCCCCCGCTCGGTGAAGCCACGCTCTATCTGCGCGGCGGCCTGAACAACTGGGCCGCCCAGGACGAGCAGGCTTTCCAGTACCACTGCGACGCCTACTACCTGAACCTCAAGGCCAAGGGCGCGCAGGAGTTCAAGCTCGCCGACGAGGACTGGACGCCCGCGCTGACCATCGGAGGCGACGCCAAGGGCCAGCCCGCGCGAGGTGCTGCCGGCAACATCAAACGCGAGCTCAGCGGCGAGCACACCCTGCGCCTGAGCTTCGCCGCCGATGGCCGCCCGACACTGGACGTCGGCCCCAAGCGCTTCAAGCCCACGCCGCCCAAACCCCTGACCGACAAGGCCGCGCTGACGACCCACTTCGATTCGCGCAACGCCGAGTTCAAGTCGCCCTTCGGCGCCCAGCCGGCGGGCACCGAAGTGAAGTTCAGCATCGGCAACGACGTGCCCGGTCTGAAGCAGGCCACCCTCGTGATCGAGCGCCGGCAGATGAGCGGCAACCAGGAGCAGCTCAGCTACGAGCCGCTGGCCCRCATCCCCATGACGCCACAATCGCACGGCCTGGGTACCGGCTTCATGGCCAGCTACCGCTTCGGCGCGACCGGCGTCTACGGCTACTGGTTCGAGATCGAGACCGCCCAGGGCAAATACGCGCTGCAGAACAACAAGGACGCCATCTACTGGACCCGTGAGAAAGGGTCGATGGGCGGGGCCTCGGTCGAGCGCCTGCCGTCCAACCTGAACCGCGTGCGCCGCTACCGCCAGACGGTCTATGCGCCCGGCTTCCAGGTGCCAGCCTGGGCCCAGGACGTCGTCTACTACTACGTCTTCCCCGAGCGCTTCCGCAACGGCGACAAGGCCAACGACCCGCGCCCCGGCGGCGGCCGGCCGCAGGACCGCTACCAGGACCGCGACGTCGAGCGCCACGCCCAGTGGAACGAGAGGCCCTTCAAGCCGAACACCGGCGACGGCTCCGACGCCCTCTACAACAACGACTTCTTCGGCGGCGACCTGGCCGGCATCACGACCAAGCTCGACTACATCAAGAGCCTGGGCGCCAACGCCATCTACCTGACGCCGGTTTTCCGCGCGCCCAGCAACCACAAATACGACGCGGCCGACTACAAGCAGATCGACCCGGCCTTCGGCACGAACGACGACTTCACGCGCCTGTGCGCCGAAGCCGCCAAGCGCGGCATCCGCGTCATCCCCGACACCTCGCTGAACCATGTCGGCGCGGACTCGCCCTACTTCAACCGCTACGGCAATTTCCCGGCCGGCGGTGCCTTCGACAACGGCAAGCCCAACCCCGCCTCACCCTACTACGGCTGGTTCAAGTTCAAGCCGGAAGAGACCGATCCGAACAAGCAATACCAGGGCTGGGTCGGCGTCAGCGACCTGCCCGAGATCGACAAGAACAACCCGTCCTTCCGCGCCTATGCCTATCGCGACAAGGACTCGGTCACCAACCTCTGGCTGGACCGCGGCGCGGCCGGCTGGCGCATGGACGTGGCGCCCTGGGTGCCCGACGACTTCTGGCGCGAATGGCGCCAGGCCGTGAAAGCCAAGAAGCCCGATGCGCTGACGGTGGCCGAGACCTGGTTCGATTCGAGCAAGTACTTCCTCGGCGACATGTTCGACAGCACGATGAACTACATCTTCCGCAATGCCGTGCTGGACTACGCCGCGGGCAAAAGCGGCAAGCTGATGGCCGCCAATCTGGAGCTGATGCGCGAGGCCTATCCGCCCCAGGCCTTCTCGGCGCTGATGAACCTGCTGTCGACGCATGACCAGCCGCGCGCCTTGCACCACTTCGGCGAGGACCGCGATCTGGCCCTGGCCAAGCAGCGCCTGCGCCTGGCCGTCTTCTTCCAGATGACCTACCCCGGTTCGCCCACCATCTACTACGGCGACGAGGTGGGCCTGGGCGGTGGCGACGACCCCTACAACCGCGCGCCCTACCCCTGGGCCGACGAAGGCGGCAAGCCCGACGAGTCCCTGCTGGCCGACTTCAAGCGCCTGACGAAACTGCGCCACGAGCTGCCTGTGCTGCGCCACGGTCGCTTGAGCGAACCGCTGCATGTGGACGACCACGTCGTCGTGCTGGCCCGCCAGGACGGCAAGAGCTGGGCCGTCACGGCGACCAACAACAGCCCCCAGGCCCGGACCGTCAAGGTGGGCCTGCCCTTCCCGGCCGACAAGCTGAGCGACGCCCTCGGCGGCGACGCCGTGACCGTCAAGGAAGGCTGGATCCAACTCACCGTGCCGCCCCTGTTCGGCCGCGTCCTCATCACCCCATGATCCTGAATCCCCTCGGCCACAGCGGCCTGCGCGTCTCGGCCCTCGGCTTCGGTGCCATGCACATCAACGACGAGCGCACGTCCGAAGCCGAAGCCGGCACCCTGCTCAACCATGTGCTCGACCAGGGCATCAACCTCATCGACACCGCCCGCGGCTATGGCCTCAGCGAAGAGCGCATCGGTCGCCACATCGCCCACCGCCGCACGGACTTCGTGCTGTCCACCAAGGTCGGCTATGGCGTCGAAGGCGTGCCGGACTGGACCTATGACTGCATCGCGCAGGGCGTCGAGCGCGCGCTGAAGCTCATGAAGACCGACTGGCTGGACATCGTCCATCTGCACTCCTGCCCGCTGCCCGTGCTGCAGCAGGGCGAGGTCTCCCGTGCGCTGAACGACTGCCGCGCCGCCGGCAAGCTGCGCGTTGCCGCCTACTCGGGCGACAACGCCGAGATCGACTTCGCGATCGACAGCGGCGCCTTCGGCAGCCTGCAGACCTCCGTCAGCCTCTGCGACCAGGCCCATCTGAAGACCCGCGCCGCGCGGGCCGACCATGCCGGCATCGGCGTCATCGCCAAGCGCCCGCTGGCCGGTGCCGTCTGGCGCCATGCCGAGCGGCCTGGCGACTTCGCCGAAGGCCAGTACTGGGATCGCTTCAAGGCCATGGGCCTTACCGGTGCCGAGGACTGGGCGGACGTGGCGCTGCGCTTCGCCGCCTTCCACACGGGAGCAGCCAGCGCCATCGTCGGCACGGCCAAGCCGGCCAATCTGCGCCGCAACCTCGACGCCATCGCCCGCGGCCCGCTGCCGGCCGAACTCGTCGTCAGCATCCGCGCCGGCTTCGACCGCCACGCCGACGCATGGCCGGGCCTGATCTGACGCTGGACGCCCGGCGCCAGCAGGCCAACCTGGCCTTCATCGCCAGCGGCGCTGAATTCGCCTTTGGCGATGCGGCCGCCCTGCCCTTGCCCGTGGCCGAGTTGAAAGCGCTGACTGCAGCCAGCCCGGGCGTCGAAGCCGTCCACAACGGTGGCCTGACCGCCGAGGTCATCTGCCTGCACCACGCGGGCCGCCGCTGGGCCGTCAAGCGCGCCCGCGCCGAATGCCGGGTGCGCAACCCCGACGGCCAGACCTCCTTCCTCAACGAGCTGCAACGCCACGCCGAGCTGGCGCCGCTGGCCCTGCCCGGCGTCATCGCACCCATCTACGGTTCGCTGTGTGCCGGCCTGGTCGTGTCGCCCTGGATCAGCGGCCGCCACCCCGGCGTGCTGGACGAGCGCCAGGCTCGCGCCCTGCTCGAAACCGGCTGCGCCTTGATCGAACACGGCTTCTTCGAATGGGACTACAGCGCCGGCAATCTGCTGGACGATGGCGAACGCCTCTGGCTCTACGACTTCGGCTACTGCTACCGCTTCGACCCGCTGACGCAGTACAACAGCGCCGGCCATGGCCTGGAAGCTCCCCAGCACCATCTGGCCGAGCGCATCGAAGGCCGCCACCTCTTCGGCGCCCTGCTGGATGCCGGCAGCGATGACGCAGCCCTGCCGCACTTCCTCGCCTTCAAGCGGCTGGCTGCGCAGGCCTATGACGATCTCGCCGACCGCCTCGCGGCGCGCGGCGCCACCGAGCGCGTGCTGCATCACTACCGCGGCCTGGCCGCCCGCTGGCGACATGCACTCGCCCATGCGCCGGCTCAGCTCTATCTGGCCGATGCCTGGCAGGCCCACGGCAGCGACCTCGACGATGACCTGCGCGGCCGTTCCTGCACGCCGCGCACGCTCCGGCGTGCCCGATGGCTGCAACAGGCACTGCGCGAGCATGGCCGCACCCTGCGCGACTGCGGCGCGCTCGCAGCCGAGGACGCTGCGCTGGACGACGACACCCTGCTGGCCCGCTTGCGCGAGCGCGAACTCGAGGCCGAGCGCCACCAGCTCTGAGCCAGGGATAACCCGACGTTTCACCGGCTGCTTCATGATGCGGGCCGATGCGCGCTTTCCCCACGCCGACCCGGCGCCGTGCCCTGCTGAGCCTGCCCCTGCTGCTGGCGGCGCGGCCGCTGCTGGCCCAACCGGGCGAGACTGTGCGCCTGCCGCGCCACATCACCATGCCCGACCCGCAGCTGGTCTATGTGCGCCGCATCGTCGAGTTAGCCCTGAACCGTGGCGGCAACCGCCCCCTCATCCAGCCGGTCGACCTCGACATGACGCAGGGCCGCACCCTCGTCGAGCTGGCCGCCGGCCACGCCCCCATCGACCTGATGTGGACGATGACCGATACGCAGCGCGAGTCCAGTGGCCTGCTGCCGGTGCGCGTCCCCATCGACCGCGGCCTGCTGGGCTGGCGGCTGTTGCTGGTGAGGCGCAGCGAGCTGGCGCAGTGGCAGCGCGTGCGCACGCTGAAGGACCTCGGCGAGCGCCTCGCCGGCCAGGGCCATGACTGGCCCGATACGGCCATCCTGCGCGCCAACGGCCTGCAGGTCGGCACCAGCAGCGGCTACGACGCCCTCTTCCGCATGCTGGCCGCCGGCCGCATCGACTACTTCCCGCGCTCCATCCTCGAGATCGACGCCGAGATGGCGGGCGGCCGCTACCCCGAGCTCGCCATCGCGCCCGGGTTGATGCTGCACTACCCGGCGGCGGCCTATCTCTTCGTCAGCCCCAGCCGCCCCGACCTGGCGGCCGAACTGAAGGCCGGGCTGGAGGCGGCCGTGGCCGACGGCAGCTTCCAGCGTCTGCACCGCGAGTTCTATGGCGCCGTGCTCAAGGCCCATCCGATCTCGCCCGACCGCGTGCTGCGCCTGAGCAACCCGCTGCTGCCGCCCGAAACGCCGATCCAGCGCAAGGAGTTGTGGATACAACCCGGAGAGGCCTAGCTCATGCGCAGCAGGCGATCCGCCTCTTCGCGCTGCGCGTCCTCGATCTCGCGCAGCACGGCCGACAGGTCCACCTCGCCGGGCTTGTGTTCATAGCGCCCCGTCAGCGGCATGTCGGGCACCAGCCGACCGGCGGCATAAAGGGCCCAGATCTCGGGGCCGTACTGCGTGGCCAGCAGGGCTGGCGCGTGCTGGCCGAAGAAGTTGCGCAGGTTGTTCACGTCGCGGATCAGCATGCGCGGCGCGTGGTTGTTGCCGGCCGCATCCACGGCCTGCGGCAGGTCGATGATGACCGGCCCGTCGGCGGCCAGCAGCACATTGAATTCGGACAGGTCGCCATGGATGACGCCGGCGCAGAGCATGCGCACCACCTCGTCGATCAGCGTCGCATGGTGCTGCCGCGCCTCGGCTTCGGTGAAGCTCAGATCGTTCAGCCGCGGCGCGGCGTCGCCGTCCCCGTCGGCCACCAGTTCCATCAGCAGCACGCCGTCGTGGAAGTTGCCCGGCTGCGGCACGCGCACGCCGGCCGCGGCCAGGCGGTAGAGGGCATCCACTTCGGCGCTCTGCCAGGCGGCTTCCTGCTGCTGGCGGCCATAAGCGGTGCGCTTGCTCATGGCGCGCGCCTGGCGGCTGTTGCGGACCTTGCGGTTCTCGGTGTAGTCGACGGCCTGGCGGAAGCCGCGCTTGTTGGCTTCCTTGTAGACCTTGGCGGCGCAGGTGTCGTCGCCGCAGCGCACGACATAGACGTCGGCTTCCTTGCCGCTCTTCAACTGCCGCACGACGCTGTCGATCAGGCCTTCATCAATCAGTGCCTGCAGGCGGACGGGTGCTTTCATCGCCCCATTGTCGATGCCCCGCCGAAACCGGCGCCGCGACGGCGACCRGTTCGACCTGCAGCCCCGGCGCCAGGCCCGACTGGAAACAGGCCCGCTGCGGCCAATGCGCGGGATCGGGCCCTATCCAGGCCTGCCATTGCCGGTCGAAGGCGTCGCGGTTGGCGATGTCGGTCAGGATGACCTGCAGCGACAGCAGATGCGTGCGCGCCGAGCCGGCTTGCTGCAGATGCGCTTCGAGCATCTGCAGGCTCTGGCTGACCTGGACGTCGAAGCCGGCCGTGAAGTCGGTCGCGTTGGCCACCGTCCAGACCAGGCCGCCATAGGCGACGGTCCGGCTGCGCCCCCTGCCATTGATGGGCCAGCGCTCAATCACGGGTCAATCCAGGCAAGCGCGCCGACAGCGGCGGCAGGCGGCTGGTGYCACCGACCAGGCGCTGGTCGTGGCGGTAGTCCTCGTTCGCCTCGACGCGCCAGTCGCGCCCGAACCGGCTCGCGAGGGCGCGCGCCACCTGGTCGAAACGCCAGGCCTCCTCCGCGTTGCTGTCCAGGTGATGCACGCCGGGCAAGGGCCGCTCGATCAAGGTCAGCAGCGCCGCCGCCGTGTCGGCCATGAAGGAACAGGCCGGCGTCCAGGCATGGCTCGCCGCCACGCGGCCATCGCGCTGTTGCCATTCGTCCAGCGTCGCCAGCATGTTGTTGCCGGGCCGTGTCTCATCAATCTGCCAGCCGATGCGGGCGATGACGGGCCGCTCGTTGGCCAGCAGCACGGCGTCTTCGCATTCGGCCTTGTAGCGGCCGTAGTCGTCCTTGGCATTGCGGGCGTCGGCCACGTCATGAGGGCCGTCGGGCAGGTGGTCGAAGACCATGACGGAGCTCGTGAACAGGAAGTTCGGGCAGCGCGATGCGAGCCAGCCGGCGAAGCGCGCCGAGGCCATGCCCAAATGGGCCACGGCGTCCACGGCCTGCGCCGACAGCCAGGCGGCGGACAGCTTCTCGTCGTCGGGATTCACCGCGGCGCGGTCCCAGCCGATGACCTCGTGCCCCGCCGCGCGCGCGGCCTCGGCCAGGCGGGGTGCCAGCGTGCCGTTCAGGCCGGTGATGAGGATCTTCATGCGTTCAATTTCCAGCAAGTGAGTACGGAGCGCGCCCAGGCGCCGCCCAGCGCCAGCACCGCGACGTCGCCGCTTGTGTTGGCCGGGTAGACGACTTCCGTCAGCGCGACCAGGCCATCGCCCGAGAAGACTTCAACCGAGCAGCGATCGACCAGAACGCGCAGCACCAGCGGCCCGCGCGCACCCGCCCAGGCCTGCTCGCGCCGGCCGGCCCAGTGTTCGGCATCGACCACGGTGCCGCTGCGGCTGCGGTCTATCCAGATCACGCCACGGCGGTGATCGATGCCGATCTCGGTGCATTCACCGCCCGCGCCACAACGGACGCTCAGCGTCGAAGCCTCGGCCTCGCCGGGGTCCATCTCCCACAGCAGTTCGCAACTCGCACCCGCCTCGGCAACGAGGCCGGCACCGACGAGGTGGCGCGCCTGGCCGCGCAAGCTGTCGGTCGCCACCGGCGCCTGGCCCAGGCGCCAACCCGCCGGCGTCTGCACCAGGGACAGCTCGCGCGGCAGGCTCATCGCGCCGCGCCAGGGCGAAGTGGGCGTGTGCCTGGCATAGGCATGCTGGTTCATCCAGGCCAGCCAGACGGGTGCGCGGCCGGCGGGCAGACCGGCGAAGGACAGCGCCGCATAGAAGTCGCTGCCATGGTCGGCCCAGAAGGCCTCGGTCTCGGCCGTGAAGCTCTCACCGTCGAAGCGCCCGACCCAGCACTGCGCGCCGCTGCCGGCCGGGTGGCCCTCGAAGGTGTCGACCTTGAGCAGCCACAGGGACGTGGCGCCCCCAGGCGCATTGCCATGCAATGCGCCGCCGCCCGAGGGGGTGGGCGAAGCTAGGGAGCGGCCCGTCGCTTCGCCCTGCGCGGCAAAGTGGATGAGGTCGGGGCATTCCCAGATCGCACTGGTGCAGCCGGTCGGGCCGAAATGGCTGAGCAGCGTCCACTCGCGCAGGTTGGCGCTGGCGTAGAAGGCGACGCAGCGCTCCTCGGGCAGCACGACGGCCATGGTCCAGCGTCCGCTCGGTTCATGCCAGAACACCTTGGGGTCGCGAAACTCGCGCAGGCCCAGGTCCAGTACCGGGTTGCCGGCGTACTTCGTCCACGTCAGGCCGCGGTCCAGGCTGTAGGCGATCTCCTGGGCCTGGCCGCCCGTGTTCGAGACTTCAGCGCGGCGCAGGCAGCCGGTGTAGCAGGCCACCCAGGCCCCGACGCCAAACCCGGCCGTGTTGCCGTGATCGATGACGATGGAGCCCGAGAAGATGGAGGCGCGCTCGTCCTCGGGAATGGCCAGCGGCAGCTCGGTCCAGTTCAGCAGGTCGCGGCTGGTGGCGTGGCCCCAGCTCATATGACCCCATTCGTCGCCGAAGGGGTTGTGCTGGAAGAACAGGTGGTAGAGCCCCGTGGTCGCGTCGAAGACGAGGCCGTTGGGATCGTTGATCCAGTTCTTCTGCGCGGCGAAGTGGTAGCCGGGCCGATAGCCGAGCGGGTCGTTCACGACAGCTGCCATCCCCACGGCCGCAGCTTGTGGCCTTGCCAGAGCTGTTCGGTGTTGGACAGATTGACGGCCACGCGCACCAGGTCCTGGTCGAGGCGGCGCTCGAAGGCGACGATGTCGGGCGGGCTCTCCACCAGCTTGACCGGCGCGCCGTACTGGCCGGCCGCCAGCGCCGGGTGCTGGTGCTTGAGCGCGGCGAGGCTGGCGTAGAACTCGCTCAGCTCGTAGATCTTCCAGTCGATGGCATCCTTCTCGAAGAACTCCAGCTTCTTCGTGAGTCGCGACTCCTGGCCGTTGTAGATCAGCGGCATGCCGGGCAGCGTGAAGCTCAGCACCGCCAGCGCCGGGTAGGCGTCGCCGTAGAGATCGGCGTCGGTGCCGTGCCAGGAGTTGAAGTCGTGGTTGCTCGTGAAGCGCATGCGGTAGGCATGCTGCGGGTAGCCATTTGCCGGGCTCTGCTGCTTGGCCAGCCACTCGCGCAACAGTGGCGCACCCGCCTCTCCCTTGCCGATCTTCTTGAACACCTGGTCGGCCAGGTCCCAGGAATAGGTCATGTCGAAGGCGCCGCTGGTGTGCAGGTCGACGGCATCGGACTCGGCCAGCATGAACATCGGCTTGATGGCGTCCAGCTCCTTGCGGGCGCGCACCCAGAACTCGGTCGGCACCAGGCTGGCCACGTCGCAGCGAAAGCCGTCGAGGCCGGTCTCGCGCACCCAGAACTTCATCGCGTCGATCATCGCGGTGCGCAGGCCCGCGCTCTTGTAGTTCAGCGCGACGACGTCGTCCCAATGCTCCTCGCCCGGCTGGCCTTCGTTGAAGGTGACGGGATAGATCTCGCCCTTGGCGTTGAGCTTGTACCAATCCTTGTGCGCCGTGGCCCAGCCATGGTCCCAGGCGGTGTGGTTGGCGACCCAGTCGAGGATGACCTTGAAGCCCAGCTGATGCGCCGCGCTCACCAGCGCCTTGGCGTCGGCCAGCGTGCCGAACTCCGGATTCACGGCCGTGTAGTCGCTGATCGAGTAATAGCTGCCCAGCGTGCCCTTGCGGTTGAGCTTGCCGATGGGTTGGATGGGCATCAGCCACAGGATGTCCACGCCCAGTCTTTTCAGCCGCTGCAGGTCCGACTGCACCGCCTTGAACGTGCCCTCGGGCGAGAACTGGCGCACATTGATCTGGTAGATGACGGCCTGGCGGGACCAGGGCAGATGGGGCATGTCTTTGGCAGGGGCGGCGGTGGGGGCGCTCATGGCGGGCAGGGCGAGGGAGGCGGCTGCGGTCAGCACGGTGCGGCGATCAGGCATGGGGGTCTCTTTCGGGAGTTCACATCGGCTTGGCCGCGCAGTTCTGGGCGATATAAGCCGCATGGTCGGGCATGACGGCCACGCATTTGGCGATGACGTCGCGCACGCTTTCCAGGTATTCGTGCGTCTCCGCGTCGCTTTGCAGGGCGGCCAGCGGGTGATGGTTCCGCGGCAGCAGGTTCTGCCCTTCCATGACCTGCAACCAGCCGACCTCGGTGAAGAGCTCGTTGTCGGTGCGCACGACGCGGCCATGGCTGCGGAAGAGGTCCATCTTCTGCTTCAAGGTCTGCGGCACGTCCATGTGGGCGCAGGCCTTCCAGAACTCGGCGTCGTCACGCTGGTTCAGGTGGTAGTGCAGGATGATGAAGTCGCGGATGCGCTCGTAGTGGAAGCGGCTGCTGCGGTTGAACTCGGCGATGTCGGTGGCGCTGAAGCCGCGATCCGGGAAGAAGTCGATCAGCTGCTGGACGGCGGACTGGATCAGGTGGATGGAGGTCGACTCCAGCGGCTCCAGGAAACCGCTGGACAGGCCGATGGCCACGACGTTCTGGTTCCAGGCCAGCTTGCGCATGCCGGTCTTGAAGCGGATGGGGCGCGGGTCGGCCAGGGGCTTGCCGTCCAGGTTGGCCAGCAGCGTGGCGGCCGCCTCGTCGTCGCTGATGTAGCTGCTGCAATAGACATGGCCGTTGCCGATGCGGTTCTGCAGCGGGATGCGCCACTGCCAGCCGGCGCCATGCGCCGTCGCGCGCGTGTAGGGCGTCAGCACCGGCGCCGATTCGCAGGGCACGGCCAGCGCGCGGTCGCAGGGCAGCCAGTGGGTCCAGTCCTCGAAGCCGGTCTGCAGCGTCTGCTCGATCAGCAGGCCGCGGAAGCCCGAGCAGTCGATGAAGAGGTCGCCCTCGATGCGCTCGCCGCTTTCGAGCACGACGGCATCGACATGACCGGCATGCGCGCCCTCGCTGCGCCGCGTGGCGTGGGTGATCTTGCCTTCGGTGCGCTGCACGCCGCGGCTTTCGCTGATGCGGCGCAGGTAGCGTGCATAGAGGCTTGCATCGAAGTGGTAGGCATAGGTGATGTCCGCCAGCGGTGAGTTGCCGATGTCGGTGCGCGCCGGCATGAACTTGTTGGCCTGGCTGGCCATGCGCGTGATGGAGTAGCGCTCCAGCGCCTGCGCCTTGCCCTGGGCCCGCATGCGGTGCCAGTACTGGTCGAAGGGCACGGTCCAGAGGTCCTGGCCGAGACGGCCGAAGCCGTGCATGTAGCGGTCGCCCAGCTTGCCCCAGTTCACGAACTCGATGCCGAGCTTGAAGCTGCCCTGCGTCTCGCGCACGAACTCGTTCTCGTCGATGCCGACGACGCGGTTGAAGCGCTGGATCATCGGGATGGTCGCTTCGCCGACGCCGACGATGCCGATCTCGTCGGACTCGACGACACGGATGCGGTAGCGGCCGCGCAGCACGGTGGACAGGGCCGCGGCGGCCATCCAGCCGGCGGTGCCGCCGCCAACGATGACGACGTCTTGGATCAGGGGTTCGGACATGCTGGGCTGTATCTGAAATGAAAGAGGCCCCGCCGGCGCGGACGCTGCGGGGCCTTGGTTCTAACCCATCTCCCAGGGTTCGGCGAAGGAGGCCGAACCCGGGGCCGGCATCAGAACTTGTAGTTCACGCCGAAGAGGTAGGTCTTGCCGTACTTGATGGTTTCGGTGATCTCGTTGGGCGACGACGAATAACGCTGGAACTTCGAGTTCGTCATGTTGTTGCCCTGAGCCAGCAGCGACAGGCCCTTCAGCCAGCCATAGTCGAACTCGTAGGAGATCTGCAGGTCGACGATGGACTCGCCCTTGATGAAGGTGAGCTGACGGTTGTCCTGGAAGTCGCTGACCTCGCCGAGGAAGTCCGAACGCTTGCGTTGGGCGACCGCGATCTGGAAACCATGGGCCTCGTAGTAGAAGCGCAGGTTGGTCACCTTCTTGGACAGGCCCGGCAGCGGGATGCTGATCGGCGTCACGCTCTCGGTCGAGAAGCCCGAGGTCGGCAGTTGCACCGAGCTGCTGGTGCTCGAGTGGTTCACCTGGATACCGAAGCCGTCCAGCCAGGAGCTGACCATCGACAGCGGCACGTTCAACGCCAGTTCGATGCCCTTGATGTTGCCGCCGTTGCCGTTGATCGGCTGGTCCAGCAGGCCGACCGTCGAACCTGCATTCGGGCCGGTCGTGGGCAGCGGCGTCGTCGGGCCGACATAGGGCTTGAAGTCGAACACCGTCGGCACGCGCAGGATGTAGGTATCCAGCTTCTTGTAGAAGCCCGCGGCGCTGAAGTAGCCCTTCTTGCCGAAGTACTTCTCGTAGGAGACGTCCAGGGCCGTTGCCTTGAAGGGCTTCAGGTCGGGATTGCCGCCGCTGCCGGTCAGCACCTGGGTGCCGGAGTTGTTCAGGCTGAAGCCCAGGCTGGCGCGCATGTCGCCCATGTTGGGGCGCGACAGCACCTTGGCCGCGGCCAGGCGCACGACCTGGTCATTGCCAAGATCGAAGCCCACGTTCAGGCTGGGCAGCACGTCGGTGTAGCTCGTGCCGCGGCCGACGGTGGCGCCCGGGCAGGTGGCGGCCGTGTTGCCGGTGCAGCTGGCGCGGTCGACGTTGAAGCCGGTGGATTGCTGGTCGGCGTTGACGACCTGCAGGCCGACGTTGCCGCGGTAGTTCAGGCCGAACAGCTCGCCATCCAGGTCACCCTTGACGTAGCCCGTGGTCACTTTCTCGCGCACCGTCCAGTCCTTGTTCAGGATGTCGGCGTCGATCTTCTGGCCCAGCTCATAGATGCTGCCCAGCGAACCCTTGGGGTCCCAGGACACCACGCTCAGGCCGGTGGTGCCGGCCAGCGAGGTGGCCGATCCGGGCACGTCTGCCACGCCGTAGGGGTTGCCGCCCTTGATGACCAGACGGCCTTCCTGGGTCGTGCGGGTCTTGTCGCGCTTGGTGTAGTTGACGCCAACCTCGGCGGCCGCGAGCGGGCCCCAGCCCAGCTCGGTCTTGGCCGCGAAGCGCAGGGCATTGACCTTGTCCTCCACGTGCGGCAAGGCCACGTAGCCGGCCTGCGGCGAGGCTGCGCCACCGCTCCAGCCGTCGACGTCGGTCAACTTGGCCACGGCGCGGTCGCCATAGTTCAGGCTGGTCGAGTACTTCACGTCGGTGAAGTTGCCGCCGTCGAAACCGGTCCAGCTGATGGAGCCCAGGTTGGGGTTGTTCAGCGGGCCAGGCTGGCCGGCCGTGGTCTCGTAGCGCGAGCTGTCGCGAGTCACCTTGGACTGGGCCACGTCGGCCACCAGCGTCCAGTCGGCAACGCGGAGCTTGTTGTTCCAGCCCCAGGACGTCAGCTTGTCGTCGCCGCCCTCGACGTGGTTGCGCACCACGCCCTTGTAGTTGGACAGCGTGCCGGCCGTCACGAAGCCGTTGCCCAGCGTGTAGTTGGTGATCCGGCCTGCCGGGTCGTAGGCGCCGTTCTCGTCGCCGCCGATGGCGCCTTCCAGGCCGGTCTTCTTCAGGCCGAAGGTGCCCTTGGAGCGGAAGAAGTCCAGCGTGGATTCGAAGTTCTTGTTCGGCTTGAACTGGAAGGTGGCCATGGCGCCATCGCGCTCGGCCGTGCTGCTCTCGGTGTCTGCCGTGAAGCCGCCCTGCACCTTGTACTTGGTGGTGCCGCAAACCACGCCGGTCTGCTTGGCGCAGGCATCGGCGCGCATCAGCGGCGAGCCCGTGCCGTTGGTCGTGACCCAGTCATCGACGTTCCAGCCACCCCAGGAGTTGAACTTCTGCTGGTCCGCGCCCTCTTCCTTGAAGCGCACGAAGCCCAGTGCCACGCCGACGGTGCGGTCAAAGAACTGGTCCACGTAGGACAGCGAAGCGCGGTCGCCCGTGCCCTCGCCGGCGCCCGATGCCACGCCCGTGCGCTGCTTGCGGTAGTTCACGGCGACGACGCGCTTGCCGAAGTCCAGCGGGCGTGCGGTGCGCAGGTCGATGGTGGAGGCCAGACCCTGGCCGACCAGTTGAGCGTCAGGCGTCTTGTAGATGACCACCGAGCCCAGCAGCTCGGCCGGGTAGAGGTCGAACTCGACGCCACGGCTGTCGCCGCTGGACGCCTGCTCGCGGCCGTTCAGCAGCGCGCCGTTGAAGTCGGGCGACATGCCGCGCACGCTGACGTTGCTGGCCTTGCCGGTGGACTTGTTGCGCTGCGAGGTCACACCGGGCAGGCGCGACACCGATTCCGCAACGCTCGCATCCGGCAGCTTGCCGATGTCTTCGGCCGAGATGGCTTCGACGATGGAGTCGTTGTTCTTCTTGACGGAAATCGCGTCCTCGATGCCCTTGCGAATGCCGGTGACGACCACCGTCTCCAGCGATTGCGGGGCGGCGGGCTGCTGTGCCATCGCGCCGGTGGCGGCGATCAGCAGGGTGCAGCCGATGGCGACCGGATTGATGCGGAAGGACGCCGCGGTGCCCGACCCGCGCTTGTCTTGGCTCATGGTCATGAATGTCTCCTCTAGTTCATTGGAAAACGGTTGGCCCGAACGGCGCTGCCGGGGTGAGCGGCCTGCGTCTCGTGGGCGAGAACCCAACGTCTCGACCGTGTTTGTATCAAAACTAGATTTTTTTCCGCACCTGCGTAAACCCTAGACGTTGCGCAGAAGCGACCTGATTTCGACCCAAATCCACGGGTAAACCAGCATGGAATTGATACTTCTGGCCAACCTCCCTGTTTGGCAACCTCATCAGAAGTCAAAACTTGTAGCGCAACTACACCATCAACTTAGGGGTTAACAACAGGGTCGGGCAGCGTGACGAAATGCGCACGACAGCCCCAGCGAAGCCTCCAGGCCGCCCACTGGTATGCATGGCGAGAGCGGGCCAGGCGCAGGCGCACCGGCCGCGAATGCGGCCGGCGTGGCGTCGGGACGGGAGGAGAAAGCCGGCGCGCGGACCCGCGCGCGGCGGATCAGGCGTCGGCCTGCTCGAGCGCCAGCGAGGCGCCGGAGAGGGCTGCCAGCGTGTCGGTGATGAGGGCCGTGGGGATGCCCGCCAGGAAGGACTGGAAGCGGCCCTTGGCCTCGAAACGGCTGCGGAATTCCGACTGGAAGAAACGCTCGCCCAGGCGCGGCACGATGCCGCCACCGATGAAGACGCCACCGCGCGAACCCAGCGTCAGCGCGACGCTGCCGGCAAAGCCACCGAGCATGGCGCAGAACACATCCAGCGTGCGCGAGCAGGCCGGCGACTCGCCCGACAGGCCGCGGGCCACGATCTGCTCGGTCGGCAAGGCGCTGACGTCCTCGCCTTGCCCCAGCGCGGCGGCGACACAGCGGCACAGCACCGGCAGGCCGATGCCCGACAGGAAGCGCTCGGCCGACACATGCGGGAACTCGCGGCGCGCGTGGCTCAGCACGGCGCTCTCGAAATCGTCGGCCGGCGCCAGCGTGGCATGGCCGCCCTCGCCCGGCAGCGCCAGCCAGCGGCCCGGCGCCCGCACGACACCACCCACACCCAGGCCGGTGCCCGGGCCGATGACGGCCATGACGGTGCCGACGGCCACATCACCCGTCGCCGGCGGCGGCGCGCCCCAGGCGCGGAGCTGGTCAGACCGCAAGCGCRGCAGCGACAGGGCCTGGGCCTCGAAGTCATTCAGGCAGAGCAGCGTCTTCAGGCCCAGCTCGGCCTGCGTGCCAGCGCGCGAGAAGCTCCAGGCGCCGTTGGTCAGCTCGATGTGGTCGCCATCCAGCGCCGTCGCCAGCGCGAAGGCCGCGCTCTGCGGCTTGGCCTGGCCGGCGGGCTGGCCTTCCAGATAGGCACGCACCGCCGCGGCCGGGCCGGCATGGCCCGCCACCGACAGCACCCGCACGTCTTCCACCGGCGCACCCGGGCCGGCCACCGTGCCGAAACGGGCGTTGGTGCCGCCCACATCGGCCACCAGCCAGGGGTAGGCGGCGCTCATGCGAGAACTCCCGAAACAAGGAAGGGCGAAAGTCTGCGGATATTCAGGAGTCGGGCAATGGCAAACACAGGGCTCAAAAAGATGAAATGACGGTCGCGGCGGACGGTAGCAAAACTACATACAAACGACAATACAAGCTCACCCCAGGTTTCGATTTACGGCGACGAAAACGCTTTCAAATATCGACAACCCGCACCTCGCCCTGGGGAAACTCGATTGCCGAGGGGCTGTAGTGAAGCTACAACCAGTTTTGGAGCAGGCCCGCCCTACCCTGGGGCGTGCCTGTCGTGAGGGCCTTTGGGCCTGCTGAATAATCGCCCGTCCCCTTTTCCAGGTCAGCCAGCGCCCATGCCCCGTTTCGACAGCCCCCGCCTGCTTGCCGATATTGGCGGCACCTATGCCCGCTTCGCACTGGAGATCGGCCCGGGCGAATTCACGCAGATGGCTTCATTGCGCTGCGCCGACCACGCCGATTTCCACGCCGCCGTGCGCGCCTACCTGGCCGGCCTGAGCTGGCAGGACGGTGGCCCGCAGCAGATTGCCCACGCAGCCATCGCCATCGCCAACCCGGTCGAGGGCGACCGGGTGCGCATGACCAACTACCACTGGCAGTTCTCCATCGACGAGATGCGCCAGCGCCTCAGCCTGGACACCCTCGTCGTCGTCAACGACTTCACCGCGCTGGCCATGGCCCTGCCCCGGCTGGCGGAGGTCGATGTGCACCAGGTCGGCGGCGGCCAGGCGAGGCGGCCCAGCGTCATCGGCCTGTTGGGCGCCGGCACCGGCCTGGGCGTGTCCGGGCTGATCCCGGCCGGTGAAGGCTGGATCGCGCTGGGCACCGAGGGCGGCCACGTCAACTTCGGCCCTCGCGACGAACGCGAGATGGACATCCTGAAATTCGCCTGGAAGACGCTGGACCCCATCGCAGGTCATGTCTCCTACGAGCGCCTGATCTCCGGCCCCGGCCTGGAGCTGATCTACAAGGCCCTGGCCGACCGCAATGGCGTCGCCAACGCGGAAGCCCTGCTCGCCCCCGCCATCACCCAGCGCGCGCTGGAAGACGGCGACGCCCTCTGCCTGGAGACGCTGGAGGTCTTCTGCGGCCTGCTCGGCACGGCGGCGGCCAACCTGGCTGTCACGCTCGGTTCGCTCGGCGGCATCTATATCGGCGGTGGCATCGTGCCGCGCCTGGGCGAGTATTTCGACCGCAGCCCCTTCCGCGAGCGTTTCGAGGACAAGGGGCGCTTTCGCGACTACGTGTCGGCCATCCCGACCTTCGTCATCACCGCCGAGCACGCCACCTTCAAGGGCGCCTCGGCCATCCTCGAGAACCAGCTGCGCAATCTGCAGGCCTCGCCCGGCTCGGCCATCCTGGGCCAGATCCGCCGCGCCCGCAGCGAGCTTTCGCCCGCCGAACTGCGCGTGGCCGACCTGGTGCTGGCCCAGCCGCGCTCGGTGCTGAACGACCCCATCGCCGAGATCGCCCGCGCCGCCGGCGTCAGCCAACCGACCGTCATCCGCTTCTGCCGCTCGCTCGGCTGCGAGGGCCTGTCGGACTTCAAGCTGCGCCTGGCCTCGGGCCTGACCGGCACGGTGCCCGTCACCCACACCCAGGTCAACACCAACGACTCCATGCTGGAGCTGGGCGCCAAGGTGCTGGGCAACACCGCCAGCGCCATCCTGCAGGTGCGCAGCCACCTGAACCGCGACACCATCGACCGCGCCATCGACATGCTGCTGGGCGCCGGCCGCATCGAGTTCTTCGCGCTGGGCCATTACGGCGTCGTGGCGCTGGACGCGCAGTTCAAGTTCCTGCGTTTCGGCATGCCCTGCGGCGCCTACACCGACCCGCGCCTGCAACTGCTCGCGGCCGACGTGCTGCGCGAGGGCGACGTGGCCGTCGTCATCAGCAGCGGCGGCCGCCTGCCGGAACTGCTCTCGGTCGTCGAGAAGGCGCAGGAGCGTGGCGCCAAGGTGGTGGCCATCACGGCCAGCCAGAGCCCGCTGGCCAAGAAGGCCGATGCGACGCTGATCGTCGACCACATCGAGGACATCGCCACCCACCTGCCCATGGTCAGCCGCATCCTGCACCTGCTGGTCATCGACATCCTCGCCGTGGGCGTGGCCATGCGCCGCAACCCGGAGAGCATCGCCGCACTGACGGCGGGTGGCGAGGACGACGACGCCAAGCCCGGCCGCGGCGCCAGCACGGCCGCACCCGGCGTCAGCATGGCTTCGCCGCTGGCGCGACTGACGTCGCACAGCCGTTGATGAAGGGCATTGAAGGGCGCAAGTCCTGACCCCACATGACTTTTGCCAAACCGCCCTTCACTCACGACGATGACTGAAGTGGAGCCTTTGGGCTCCGTTCGACTGCTACGCTAGCCGACCCATCACGCCGACGCCGGCCAGAAGGGGCGAAAGAAAAGACCCCGAAGTCCTGGGAGGGACATGAAGAAAGCTTCGTTTCTGAAACGCTGGCGCGTGCGCCTGATCGTCATCGCCGTGCTCGCCGCCGGTGGCGCGGCCTGGTGGTTCACGCGCACGCCGCCTGCACCGCCCCCGCCACCCAGCGGCGTCGTCGCCCTCGCTGACGTCACGCAGAGCGTGCAGGCCGCCGGTGTGCTGCAGGCCAAGACCAAGGTCGACGTCGGCGCCCAGGTCAGCGGCCAGGTCCAGACCATCCACATCGAGCTGGGCCAGCAGGTCAAGAAGGGCGACCTCCTCGTCAGCCTCGACCCCGAGCTGGCGCGCAGTGACGTGGCGCAGGCCGAAGCCGCCGTGGTCCAGGCCAGCGCCTCCATCGACAGCCGCCGCGTCGACGCCGACGCCGCCCGCCGCGAGCTCAAGCGCCAGCAGCGCCTGCTGGCAGGCCAGGCCACGTCGGGCAACGAGGCCGAGAAGGCCGAGTTTGAACTCGCCAAGATCGAAGCCGACCTGCGCGGCCAGGCCGCCAACCTGACGCGCCTGCAGGCCGAACTGGACAAGCGCAAGGTCAACCTCTCCTACACCCGCATCACGGCGCCCATGACCGGCACCGTCGTCAACCTGCCGGTGCAGGTGGGCCAGACGCTGATCTCCGTGCAGATCACGCCCGTCATCCTGACGCTGGCCGATCTCGACACCATCACCGTGCGCACCAAGGTGCCCGAGGCCGACATCCAGGCCATCAAGGTGGGCCAGACGGCGCGCTTCTCGACGCTGTCGGGCGAAGGCAAGCGCTACGAAGGCAAGATCCGCGTCATCCAGCCCGTGCCCGAGCGCGCCGGCAATGCCGTCTTCTACAACGTGCTCTTCGAGGTCGACAACCGCGACCGCTCGCTGTTCAGCGACATGACGGTGCAGGTCGACATCGAGACCGGCTCGGTCAAGCAGGTGTTGGCCATGCCGGTCGTCGCGCTGGGCGAGCGCGGCAAGGACGGTCGCTTCACGGTGACGGTGCTGGACGCTGCCAACAAGCAGACGCCGCGCCAGGTCAGGGTCGGCCTGCAGGACGGCGCCAAGGTGCAGGTGCTGGAAGGCCTGAAGGCCGGTGAGAAGGTGCTGCTGGCGCCGCCGAGTGCGGCGGATGCCGCCGCATCCGCCAGCAGCGCAGCAAGCAACTGACATGGGCATCGTTGCTTCGGCTGACGGCGGCTTGACGCCCAGGCCCAGCCGGGATTTCGTCCCGGCGGCCGACTCACTTTCTTGTGCGAACAAGAAAGTAAGCAAAGAAATCACCCCTGCAAAACCGGCCCTTCGGGCTGCCCTGCGATGCTCGGAACCCGGGGCCGCGCCCAACTCACTTCGCTACGCTCCGTTCAGACAAAGGGGCGCGAAGTCAGAGCTTGAGGCTCGCTACGCTCGCGCCCCGGGCTCCTGCGCTTCTCGGCGGTTTAGAAGGGGAGCCCCCAAACAGCCGAACAGCCAACAGCCAAACCCGAAAGCCGGCTGGTGCCGGCTGTTCACTCACCCCCCCTTTGAGCACGCCGAGGAACGCAGGGCCTTGAGGCCGCGAGCGCAGCGAGCTTCAAGAACTGACTCCGCGCAACTGTTTGACCAGAGCGTAGCGGCGGGAGTTTTGCGCGGGGCCTCGAGGCCTGAGTACCGCAGGGCAGCCCGCTGCGAAGCTAAGGGCCGGGCGGATCGGGGGCGACTTTTTGCCTTCTTTTTGGTCGCTCAGAAAGAAGGTCGCCCGCCGGGGCGACGTCCCGGCATGGGCCTCACCATAAACACCACCGCAGCGGAGGCAATCCCATGCCTCTGATCCAACTCAAAGACGTCGCCCGCCACTACCAGCTCGGCGAAATCGACGTGCCTGCGCTGGACGGCGTCAGCCTCGACATCGAGGCCGGCGAATTCGTCGCCATCATGGGCCAGTCGGGCTCGGGCAAGAGCACGCTGATGAATGTGCTCGGCTGCCTGGACAACCCCACCAGCGGCAGCTTCGTCATCGACGGCAGGGACGCCAGCACCCTCGGCCCCGACCAGCTCGCCGCGTTGCGCCGCGAGCGCTTCGGCTTCATCTTCCAGCGCTACCACCTGCTGCCCCACCTGGACGCGCGCGCCAACGCCGCCCTGCCCGCCGTGTACGCGGGCGTCGGCACCGGCGCGCGTGGCGAGCGTGCCCGCGCGCTGCTGGAGCGCCTGGGCCTGGGCGAGCGCCTGCACCACCGGCCCAACGAACTGTCGGGCGGCCAGCAGCAGCGCGTCTCCATCGCCCGCGCGCTGATGAATGGCGGCCAGATCATCCTGGCCGACGAGCCTACCGGCGCGCTGGACTCGGCCTCCGGCGCAGAGATGCTGCGCCTGCTGGAAGAGCTGAACCAGCGCGGCCACACCATCATCCTGGTCACCCACGATGCCGCCGTCGCCGCCCATGCGCGCCGCGTCATCGAGCTGAAGGACGGCAAGGTCGTCGCCGACAACGGCACACCGGCCGGCCATGTCGCGCCCACCGAACTGCCCAGCGACGCGCCGCCGGTCAAGGAGGGTGGAAGACTGCGCCGCCTGCAGGTGCAATGGCGCGAAGCCGTCGCCACGGCGCTGCTGGCCCTCAAGGGCAACCGCCTGCGCACGGCCCTGTCCATGCTCGGCATCAGCATCGGCATCGCCTCCGTCGTCAGCATCGTGGCGCTGACCACGGCCGCGAGAGCGTCCATCGAGACCGACCTCAGCAGCCTGATCTCCGGCCGCATCCCGGTCTGGCGCGGCAACCCCAGCCTGCCGCCAGGCGCCGTGCCCCAGCCCTTCCGGCCGCACGAGATCGACTCGCTGCGCGCCCTCACCGGCGTCAAGAGCATCACGCTGAATCGCCAGATCCAGCTCACTGCCCGCCACCAGTCGCGCGACGCGATGCTGGAGGCCATCGGCGGCGACCCGTCCACGCTGAAGGCGCGCAAGCTCAAGATCGTGCAGGGCCGCTACCTCAGCACGATCGACTACGAGACGCGCAGCCAGGTCGTCGTGCTGGACGAGAAATCGCGCGACGCGTTGTTCAAGAAGGGCGAGTCGCCGCTGGGCCAGCTCGTCTTCATCAACCCGGGCATGGCGCCCGACGCGGCCCAGCAGGCCCTGCCCGGCGCACCACCACCGCCCACGGCCGCCCTGCCCTTCACCGTCGTCGGCGTCGTGGCACCCGAAGGTGGCGCCTTCAGCTTCGGCAGCTGGCTGGGCCAGCTCTACCTGCCCCACACCACCTTCTCGCGCAAGCTGGACGCCCGCCCCGACGTCGACAACTTCGACGTGCTGCTGGACCTGACCGTGCCGCCCCAGCAGGTGCGCGAGCAGATCATCCACCGCTTGAAGGCCCTGCACGGCCGCGAGGACTTCGGCACCTGGAACGGCGAAGAAGAGTTCCGCAAGTTCCAGAGCGTGACGAGCGCGATGGCGGCCTTGTTCGCCGGCGTCGCGGCCATCTCGCTGCTGGTGGGCGGCGTGGGCGTCATGAACATCATGCTGGTGTCGGTGTCCGAGCGCACCCGCGAGATCGGCATCCGCATGGCCGTGGGCGCGCGCCAGGGCGATGTGCGGCTGCAATTCCTCATCGAAGCCATCGTGCTGTGCATCCTGGGCGGCCTGGTGGGCGTGTTCCTGAGCTGGCTGGCGGCGCAGGCCGTCAACGCGGCCCAGCAGCATCTGCATGTCGTCATCAGCTGGGCGGCCCTGGGCGTGGCCTTTGCCGTGTCCAGCGGCGTGGGCCTGGTGTTCGGCACGTTGCCGGCCCGGCGTGCGGCAGCCCTGAGCCCCGTGGACGCGCTGGCCCGAGAGTGAGCAAGACATGAAACTGACCGCCATCACCCTGGCCACCGCGCTGCTGCTCGCCGGCTGCGCGCTTGGCCCGACCGTCAAGGCTCCCGAAGTCGCCACACCCGTGGCCTGGAGCCTCGCCAGCGGCGACGCCACGCCCGACTGGGCCGGCCTGCTCGACCCCCAGCTCGCCGCGCTGCAGGCGCGCGCGCTGGAGGCCAATCGCGACATCGCCCGCGCCGCGTACAGCTGGCGCCAGGCCGAGCTGCTGGCCGAGCAGAGCGCCCTGCGCTGGTTGCCGAGCGCCGGCGTGTCGGCCAACGCCAGCCGCCCTCTCGAGACGCAGAGCAGCACGCGCAATGTCGACATCGGCGGCGTCACGGTGCCCGTCACCACGTCCACCGGCTGGAGCCGCAGTTACGGCGCTTCCGTCGGCATCGGCTACGAGCTCGACCTGTGGGACCGCCTGGCCCAGACCACCGCCGCCCAGCGCGCCCAGGCCGAAGCCGCACGCACCGACATCGCCGCGGCCCGCCTGCTCATCCGCAGCCAGGTCGCCGAGGCCTACTGGACGCTGGCCGCCATCCGCGCACAGCGCCCTCTGGCCGAGGACCAGCTCGCGCTGACCCGCGAGACGCTGGAGCTGACCCGTGCGCGTGTGCGCGAGGGCAAGCTGCTGCCCATCGAGCTCGACAAGATCGCCGTCAACGTGCAGGCCGCCGAAACGCGCCTGGCCGACCTCGCCGCCGATCAGCTCCTGCAGCGCCAGCGCCTGGCCCTGCTGCTCGACGAAGCCCTGCCCGGCCCCTCACCCGAGGCCGCCCTGCCCGGCAACGCGCCCCCGCGCTGGCGCCTGGCCGAGCCCGCCGACGTGCTGGCCCAGCGGCCCGATGTGCAGCGCGCCCGCCTCGGCGTGGACACGGCCCTGGCGCGCCTGCGCGTCAGCGAGGCCGAGCGCTACCCGCGCCTGAGCTTCTCCGCCGGCATGAGCACGGGCGGCACCAGGGCGAGCGACTGGCTGTCGCAGCCGCTGGCCTCCTTCGCCGCCAACCTCGCCGTGCCGCTGATCGACTGGCAGCGCCTCAATCTGCAGCGCGACGGTGCCCGCACCGAACTCGACAGCGCGGCCCTGGCCCTGCGCGACACGCTGCAGAAGGCGCTGGCCGACATCGAGACCCAGCGCATCGAGGCCGAGCGCTCGGCCCAGCAGCTGCAGGCCAATGCCGGCCGCCTGAAGGAAGCGGTGGAGAACGAACGCCTGGCCAAGCTGCGCTACGAAGTCGGTGCCATCTCGCGCGCCGACTGGCTGCAGATCCGCAGCACCGTGCTCGACGCCGAGCAGACCCGCATCGGCCTGCGCCTGCAGCAGTGGGTCAGGCAAGCGGCCCTGTTCAAGTCGCTCGGCGGCGCGTAAACGACGAAAGCAAAGAACTGCTGCTGAAAGCTCCGTCTCTTTGGCTTCGGCTAGGCTGACGACCATGCGTGTTCATCTCTCGTCTCTCCTGCCGCGCCGCGCCGCCCTCGTCCTGCTGGCTACCGCACTCGCCGCGCCCGTCTTCGCCGCCACGCCCGTGCAGGGCTTCAAGGTCATCAAGACCTACCCGCACGACGCCGACGCCTTCACCCAAGGGCTCTTCTTCCACGACGGCTTCCTGTTCGAAGGCACCGGCCTGCGCGGCCGCTCCAGCATCCGCAAGGTCGAACTGGAGACCGGCAAGGTGGTTCAGCAGGTCGACCTGCCGCAAGACGTCTTCGGCGAAGGCATCTCGCAATGGGGCGACCGCCTGATCGGCATCACCTGGACCGAGCAGACCGCCTATGTGCTCGACCTCAAGACCTTCAAGCTCTGGCGCAAATTCAGCTACCCCGGCGAGGGTTGGGGGCTGACGCACAACGACAAGGAGCTGGTCATGAGCGACGGCAGCCCCGAGCTGCGCTTCCTCGACCCGCTGACCTTCAAGGAGCTGCGCCGCGTGCGCGTGACGGCCGACGGCAAGCCTGTCGACCAGATCAACGAGCTGGAATGGGTGGAGGGCGAGGTGCTGGCCAACATCTGGCAGACCGACCGCATCGCCCGCATCGACCCCAAGACCGGCCGCGTGACCGGCTGGATCGACCTGGGCGGCCTGCTGCCCGACAACCTGCGCAGCAGCCCGGATGCCGTGCTCAACGGCATCGCCTACGACGCGAAGAAGAAGCGCCTGTTCGTGACGGGCAAGCTGTGGCCGAAGCTGTTCGAGATTCAGCTCACCAGGCAGCGCTGAGCTTCAACGCTCAAGTCCCGAAGTCGAACACGATCTCCCACCCGCCGGCCGCCTTGCGCCGCCAGGTCGACTGGAAGCGGCCGACCTGCTTGCCCTCGGGGTCTTTGACCGGGCCGGTGGTGCGGGCCAGGTCGCCGCTGGGCAGCACCAGGGCCAGGTCGGGCCCCCAGCTGAAGGGCGGCTTGGGCGCCGTCAGCCAGGCGTTCCAGGCCTTCATGACAGCATCGGGCCCATACAGGGGTTCCTTGCCCATCCAGACGGTGTCCGCCGCCAGGAAGCTGCGGAAGGCCGCGAGATCGCGCGCCGCGAACGCCGCGGCAAAGGCCGTCTCGGTGGCCGACACCTCGGCCACGCGCTTGGCGATCTCATCGGCACTCGGCCAGGAGGCCGCTGAGGCCGCGGAGGCCGTTCCGGCAGCAGCAGGCAGCGTGGCGGCGGCGAGCAGGGCGTTGCGGCGGGTCGTCATCGCGGTCTCCTAGGTTGGAAGACCGTCAGCATGCCTCGCGCCGCCGCCCCTGCCTCAAGTAACCCGCTGAATCGGTTGGGGACGGAGCTGGCCTGACAGCCAGGTCCATCCCGCAAAGTCATCAGAATGCCGCGATCCCCGTGATCGCACGCCCCAGGATCAGCGCATGGATGTCATGCGTGCCCTCGTAGGTGTTGACGACTTCGAGGTTGACCAGATGGCGGGCGATGCCGAACTCGTCGGAGATGCCGTTGCCGCCGAGCATGTCGCGCGCCATGCGGGCGATGTCCAGGCTCTTGCCGCAGCTGTTGCGCTTCATGATGGACGTGATCTCCACGGCAGCCGTGCCCTCGTCCTTCATGCGGCCCAGGCGCAGGCAGCCCTGCAGGCCCAGCGTGATCTCGGTCTGCATGTCGGCCAGCTTCTTCTGCACCAGCTGGTTGGCGGCCAGCGGCTTGCCGAACTGCTTGCGGTCCATCGTGTACTGGCGGGCGGTGTGCCAGCAGTCCTCGGCCGCACCCAGCGCGCCCCAGGCGATGCCGTAGCGGGCGCTGTTCAGGCAGGTAAATGGCCCTTTCAACCCACGAACTTCAGGGAAGGCGTTCTCTTCGGGGCAGAACACCTTGTCCATGACGATCTCGCCGGTGATGGAGGCGCGCAGACCGACCTTGCCGTGGATGGCTGGGGCGCTCAAGCCCTTGGCACCCTTCTCCAGCACGAAGCCACGGATCTGGCCGCCATCATCCTTGGCCCAGACGACGAACACGTCGGCGATGGGGCTGTTGGTGATCCACATCTTGCTGCCCGTCAGCTCGTAGCCGCCGTCGACCTTGCGGGCGCGGGTGATCATGGAGCCGGGGTCGGAGCCGTGGTTGGGCTCGGTCAGGCCGAAGCAGCCGATCCACTCGCCGCTGGCCAGCTTGGGCAGGTACTTCTGCTTGGTGGCCTCGTTGCCGAACTCGTTGATGGGCACCATCACGAGGGACGACTGCACGCTCATCATCGAGCGGTAGCCCGAGTCCACGCGTTCCACCTCGCGGGCGATCAGGCCGTAGCTCACATAGTTCAGGCCGGCGCCRCCGTACTCGGCGGGGATGGTCGGGCCCAGCAGGCCCAGTTCGCCCATCTCGCGGAAGATGCTGGCGTCGGTCTTCTCGTTGCGGAAGGCCTCCAGCACGCGCGGGCGCAGGCGGTCGGTGCAATAGGCCGCGGCGGCGTCGCGCACCATGCGTTCATCGTCGGTGAGCTGCTCGTTCAGCAGCAGCGGGTCGTCCCAGTGGAAGCTTGCCTTGGTGGCCATGGTGGTGTCCTCGTTGATTGGGTTCGGCCAGGCGATGAGCCAGGGCGCGTATGGCGCCCAGTATTCCTCCGAGCGCGATTCGTGTCCAATTCAAGAAACGACTTCGACGATTCGCCATGCCTATCGCAAAGACAAGGGACACCGCCCGCTCACTGGAGTTCCGCCATCTGCGCTACTTCATCGCGCTGGCCGAGGAGCTGCACTACGGCCGCGCCGCCCAGCGCCTGGCCATCTCCCAGCCGCCGCTGTCGGTCGCCATCCAGCAACTGGAGGCCAGCGTCGGCGCCCGCCTCTTCGACCGCGACAGCAAGGGCGTGCGCCTCACGCCCGCGGGCGACACCTTCCGCAGCAGCGCGCAAGCCCTGCTCGACCGCGCCGAGGACGCCTGCGCCCTCGCCCGCGAGGTGCAGGCCGGCGAGGTGGGGCGGTTGCGCCTGGGCTTTGTCGGCTCTACGCTGTTCAACGGCCTGTCCGCCTGGCTGCAGGCCTTCCAGGCCGGCCACCCCAAGGTCGAGGTCGTCGTCGTGGAGCTGAACTCGCAGGACCAGATCGACGCGCTGCTGGGTGAAGAACTCGACCTCGGCCTCGTCCACACCGACCGCCTGCCGCCCGCCCTCACCTCACAACCGCTGTACAGCGAACCCTTCCTCGCCTGCCTGCCGGCCAACCATCCCAGCGCCAAACTGAAGAAGATCCCGCTGGCCACGCTGAGCGACCAGCCCTTCATCCTGTTCTCCCGCAAGGGCTCGCCCGACTACCACGCGCGCATCGTCGAGATCTGCCGCCAGCACGGCTTCTACCCGCGGCTGCAGCACGAGGGCCGGCATTGGCTGTCCGTCGTGTCGCTGGTGTCCCAGGGCCTGGGCGTGAGCATCGTGCCGGCGGCCTTCCAGCGCGCGGGCGTGCAGGGGGCGGTGTTCAGGCCGCTGCTTGAGGCCATCGAGGCGTCGGCGGTGTTTGCAGCGTGGCGCAAGGATTCGGCCGGCGTGCTGAGAGAGCAGTTCCTGGCCGCGATGCCGGCCTCGACCGCCAGTAGCGCGCCCTGAGATGCGCTGGCAGCCTACAGCCTGCTGACCCGGGCGGGCCGCACTTGTCACCATCCATTGCAGCTCGCCCGGCCGGGAAGTTGTAACTTGTTGGCGAATGCAAAACATCCTCAACAAGAACACCGGCCCTCTCCTGCTGCTGGCCGCATCCATCGGCCTGACGGCCTGCGGCGGCGGCGGCGGCTCGGCTGCACCCGCGCCCGCTCCAGCGCCAGCTCCGTCTCCCCCGGCGTCGGCCCCCGCACCGGAGCCCACACCTGCTCCCACGCCCGCGCCTTCACCGGCACCCACTCCCGCCCCCGCGCCTGGCGCCGCGCCGCAGATCGCCAGCTGCGATGTCTTCCCAGCCACGGCGGTGTTCAACACGCGCATCGACGACGCGCAGCGCTTCCCGGTGCATGCCAGCAGCGCGACGTGGATCGCCAGCATCGGCGGCACGCGCGCCTTCCACCCCGACTGGGGCACGAACGACAACCCGCAGCAGCCGGCCGACTACTACGGCATTCCGTACAACGTCGTCGACGGCACCATCGCCACCACGTATTGGCCCCTGGTCTCCTTCAACCCCACCGACCCGCGCGCCGGCAGCGGCGACAGCGCGCCCGACGAGAGCGACTGCGCAGTACCCGCTGGCGATGACAACTACGCCCTCGTGCGCAACTGCACGACGTTCAGCGAGCCCTACCGCCGCTTCCCCTTCCCGCGCGACAACCTCATCAAGGCCGAGGCCGGCGCCTGCAACGACGCCCGGCAATGCGGCGACCGCCACGTCCTCATCGTCGAGCAAGGCATCTGCAGGCTGTGGGAGAGCTACGCCAGCTACCAGCTCAATGGCCAGTGGTACAGCTACTCGACGGCCGCCTGGAACCTGAAGAGCAACGACATGCGGCCCGACACCTGGACTTCAGGCGACGCCGCGGGCCTGCCCATGCTGCCGCTGCTGGCGCGCGCCGCCGAAGCCAGCGCGGGCGACATCCGCCATGCCCTGCGCGTGACGCTGCGCGACAGCGTGCTGGCCCGCAGCCATGTCTGGCCGGCACGCCACCACGCGGGCGGCGACACGGCGGGCGGCGTGCCCTTTGGCGCGGTGCTGCGCCTGAAGGCCAGCTTCGTGCCGCCGGCCTCCTGGAGCGCCCAGGCCAAGGCCCTCGCGGTGGCCATGCAGCGCTATGGCCTGTACGTGGCCGACATCGGCTCCGACCTCTATGTGCAGGGTGAGCCCAGCGCGCAGTGGCAGGACGCCACCATTTCCAACCTCAAGACCCTGCACGCCTCGGACTTCGAGTTCGTCGACATGGGCGTGATCACCCGCGACAGCCGGTTCAGCCCGAACTCTTTCCAGGGCAGCTGGTAGTCACACAAGCCCTCGCCGTGCGCCTCGTGGCGCATGAAGCCACGCCGGCGGCCTGGTTCGGTGGGGTCGGGTAAGCCCGATGGTCGAACTAATTGTTCGGGGCTCGAATTAATTCGCCCATGACAACGCTGCCATCCACAACGGCTGCGGTCGCGGGCGATGACCCCTTTCAACCATAACGGAGACATATGAAATCAATTCACCGCGCGTTGGGCGCAGCCGCCTTCGTCGCCCTGGCTCTCGCATCCACGAGCGCCCGAGCCGCCACCTGGGCCGCCTCCTCGCCTGCCACGGCGTCCTGTTCAGCCACCAACCTGTTCGCCACCTGGACCTACGGCAAGTACACCT
Organism: Roseateles sp. P2_H4; assembly: GCF_056403315.1. Lineage (NCBI taxonomy): Bacteria > Pseudomonadati > Pseudomonadota > Betaproteobacteria > Burkholderiales > Sphaerotilaceae > Roseateles > Roseateles sp. P2_H4. The sequence continues at coordinate 48,308 of NZ_JBFUFR010000013.1, forward strand.
TCAACAACGACGTCTGGTCGCCCTGCGGTGGCGTGGCCGCCGGCGCGCAGACGATCTGGGCCAACACGAATGCCGATTGGGGCGTGTGGTCCGACCAACCCAACACCGGCGGGATCAAGTCGTACCCGCACATCGGCTACACGGTCAACCGCACCATCAGCTCGCTGTCGCAACTGTCGTCCACCATCTCCGCCACCACGCCCTCTGGCGGCGCCTGGGAGTCGGCGTTCGACATCTGGGTGGGCAACAACGCCCACGAGATCATGCTGTGGCTCAACTACACCGGCACGGCCGGTGGCTGCGGCAACGTCAAGCCCATCTCCTACAACTGGACCGCGCAGGGCTGCGCCATCCCCGTCTACACCAACGTCAACGTGGGCGGCGCCACCTGGAATGTCTACCGCGGCAACAACGGCGCCAACATGGTCTATTCCTTCCTGCGCACCACGAAGACGAACAACACGACGATCGACGTGCTGGCCGTCCTCAACTACCTGAGGAACCTCGGGTGGATGGCCGACCTGGTCGTGGGTGACGTGCAGTACGGCTTCGAGATCACGTCGTCATCGGGCGGCATGAACTTCGGGTCGAAGAACTTCTCCGTCACCGTGAAGTAGGCGGCGGGCCCGCGCCCTCAGCCCGGCGCGCGGCCGGCCTTGGCGGCCAGCAGCGCGTCCACCGCGGCGTAGTCCACCGGCTTGACGAGATGGTGGTCGAAGCCGGCCTCGATGGACCGCTGCCGGTCGTTCTGCTGGCCCCAGCCGCTGGCCGCGATCATCAGCACGCCGCGCCCCCAGGGCGTCTCGCGCACCTTGCGGCACAGCTCGTGGCCGGTCAGCCCCGGCATGGCGATGTCCACCAGCATGGCCTGGGGCTGGAACTCCTGCGCGATCGCCAGCGCCGAGAGGCCGTCCACGGCGGTTCTCACCTCGTTGCCGCACAGGGCCAGCAGCGCCGACAGGCTTTCCGCCGCGTCGGCGTTGTCGTCGGCCACCAGCACCCGCAGGCCCGTGCCCGCAAAGCTCGCCTGCACCGTATCGGCGGGCTGGGGCGCCAGCACCGCCTGCCCGGCCAGCGGCAGCCGCACGACGAACTCGCTGCCCCGGCCCAGGCCGGCGCTGTGGGCCTCGACGCTGCCACCGTGCCGCTCCACCAGCTGCCGCACCAGCGTCAGGCCAATGCCCAGGCCGCCGCCCACATGGTCGTGGGAGCGCTGCACCTGGGCGAACATGTCGAACACGCTCTCCAGCATGCCGGGCGCGATGCCGATGCCGTCATCGCGCACCGACAGCACCGCCACCTCGGCCTCGCCCTGCAGGCTGACCTCGATGTGGCCGCCATGCGGCGTGAACTTGGCGGCGTTGTTGATCAGGTTGGACAGCACCTGGATGAGGCGCGTCTCGTCGGCCTCCACCACGCAATCGCGCTCGGGCAGACGCGCCACCAGGCGGTGCCCGGCCTGCTCGACGCCCGCATGGCTGGCCTCGACGGCCTGCCGCACCACGTCCATCAGCGACAGCGGCTCGCGTTTCAACTCCACGCTGCCGCGCGTCAGCCGCGACAGGTCCATCAGGTCGTCGATGAGGTGCACCATCTGCGCCATCTGGCGCTCGATGATGTCGCCGCTGGACTCGAGGATGCGCTCGTCGTGCCGCGCGCGGCGCTGCAGCGTCAGCGCATTGCGGATGGCTGCCAGCGGGTTGCGCAGCTCGTGCGCCAGCGTCGCCAGGAACTCGTCCTTGGCCTGGTTGGACCGGGCCAGCGCCTGCGCCAGCTCGCGGTACTTGGCCTCGCTGGCCCGCAGCGCGGCATCGGCCGTCTCGCGGTCCGTCACGTCCGCGCCCTCGACGAAGATGCCCGTCACGCTGCCGTCGCGGCCCTTGATCGGCTGGTAGACAAAGTCCACGAAGCGCTCGGCGCCGGGCGCGCCCGGGCTGCCCTGGTAGCTGAATTTCGCGCCCTTGGCGATATAGGCCTCGCCGCTCGCGTAGACGCTGTCCAACAGGGCCTGGTAGCCCTGCTCCACCGCTTCCGGCAGCGCCTCGGCCAGCGTCTTGCCCACCACGTTGCGGCCGCCCACCAGCTTCAGATAGCTCGGGTTGGCGATCTCGAAGCGGTGATGCGGGCCGCTGAGCAGCGTCATGAAGGACGGCGCCTGCTCGAACAGCTGCCCCAGTTGGTCGCGCTCCGCGGCCATGCGCTGGTTGGCCAGCACCTGCTCGGTCGTCTCGGTGCACACCACCAGCACGCCGCCGATGCCGTGCGGGCTGTCCTCGTCGTCGATGGGGCTGTAGCTGTAGGTCCAGTACACGTCCTCGCGCCGGCCATGCCGCGTGATCGGCACCAGGTGGTTCACATTCCACGTCGCGCCGCGGCCGGCGCGCACCTGCTCGATCTGCGGGCCGATGATGGGCCAGATCTCCTCCCACACCTCACGCGCCGGCCGGCCCAGCGAGCCCGGGTGGCGCTCGGGGCCTATGCATTCGCGGTAGGCGTCGTTGTAGAGGCAGGCGTTCTCGTCACCCCACCAGATGTACATCGGGTGGCCGGTGTTCAGCATCAATCGCACCATGGCGCGCAGGGGCTGCGGCCAAGATTGGGGCGGGCCGAGCGGCGATGCAGCCCAGTCGTGCGCCCGCATCAGTGCGCCCATTTCGCCGCCGGCGGAGAGGAAGGCGGGGGAAGCCGAGGGGGCGTCCTGGGGCGGGGTGGGGATCGAAGGAGGTTGCATCGTCCGGCTGGGGTGGCGTGGGGATTGTGAGGAGTCAGGGAGACAAAAGCGACAAGACAAACGGCGCGCCCTTTACGCCGTAATGCACATGACGTCCTCTTGATTCGATCGACTGACATGTCGATGATTTAACGGCCCGTCCCAGTGCAAACACCAATTAGACACGCACCACCGTTCTCAGATCATCATGTAACAGCGTCTAGCTCCCGACCTTAAACCAGGGGCCCCGCTGACTATTCAGACCGAAAGGGTAGACGTGTGGACAGAATAATCAAAGCTCATTTAGATCAATTTTCCAGGGAACAAGCCATCGAATCTGAAGAGGAGAGCGTTCGATTCGAAAAGTTTGCCAACTTTGCGATTTTGCAGTCGCTGGTTGCGAAAAGACTTGACGTCGAATTAGTCACTACAGGTGAAGATGATGATGGAACGGACGGCGTCGCCATTATTATTAACGAAGAACTCGTCGTGGGAGCGCAAGAGGCTAGCGCTGCGCTATCAAATGACCGAAAGAACAACGACGTTCAGCTTGTTTGCATTCAATCCAAAACGTCATCGTCAATTGATCTTGGCGACTTTCTAAAATTCAAGGAATCAATTCTTAGATTAATCTCAGAAGAAACTTACGGCGCTGCAAATCAAATACAAAAAGATGCACGCGAAGCATTGGACGTAGTTATAGCAAACGTATCAAAAATCCGGAATGGCCGCCCCAACATAAAGGCATTCTTTGTCACCGCGGGGAACAACACACCTCAACAACCCCAAAATTCGGCTCTGAGCAACGCCAAAAATGAACTCGAGAGGACAAAGTGCTTCAATAGCATCACATTGGAGTTTGCCAATGCCGAACTACTCATTAGGGAATGGGTTGCTTCCTATAGCAGCATTGAGGTGAATCTTGAAATGCACTCTCATGCGGGCCTGCCGCAAATTGATGGAATCGAAGAGTCATACCTTGCCGTAATCAAGGCAAGCGAGTTCGTGGACAAGCTGTTGGTTTCGAATGACGGAAACATCCGCTCCCAACTCTTCGAAGACAATGTCCGGCATTATCTAGGCGAAAGCAACGATGTTAATTCCTCAATTGCCCGAACCATCGCAGACCCACTAAAGAGATCAAGGTTTCCAGTCTTAAACAACGGCATTACCATCGTCAGCCCAGACGTTGTCGTGCGGACAAATAAGTTATTCATTAGAGATCCACAGATTGTTAATGGATGCCAGACGTCGCACGTTCTGTTTGAGAACAGAAATTCCATTAGCAGCGACATGATGATTACGGTCAAAGTTGTGGAAGCCGAGGACGAAGATGTCTATGCGGACCTAGTGAGAGCCACGAACTCACAGAGTCAAGTGGAGGGGCGCCAGTTCTTGTCGTTGAGCCCGATGGCCAGAGAGATTGAAAACTATTTCAACACCTATGAAGGGGAAGACGGCCGACTCTATTTTGAGCGAAGACTCCGACAATACGTTGGGAAAAGCGTTCCAGCTTTAAGGGTCATTGATTTGGATACGGTTGCTCGCGCATTCGCGGCTATGTATTTGCGGCGACCAGACTTGGCCTTCAAATATCCGCAGGCCATGTATGAGCAACTGGAGACTCAGCTTTTCTCCGAGAGCAACAAAGCAATCCTTTATTATGCAAGTGCACTTGTTATATACAGAATTCATGTACTCACATCAAGCAGCGCAATCACCAGCGCCGTGCGCAAGTACAAATGGCATGTTCTGCCCCTAGTTGCAGCAAAGCTGGCCGGAAAAAACATACCAAGCCTCAATGCCAAAAAAGCGGAGTTGTACGCCAACAAGATAATTAGCGTCTTTAAGACCCAATCTCAGGCTGTGAATGATGTGCTAATTGAATGCGTAAACGCCGTGCTCGCATTGAACGAATTGAGCACGGACAAACTCCGGCGACAAGGAACAATTGCTGAACTACTAGAGGCGATTGATTGACAGCAGTTGGACTGCATAGCGCGGATCGGGGTCAGGTCTTAAATCTAAAGTACCAGGGTACCAAAGGGCCGGTCGCCTCGACCGGCCCTTGGCTTTGTATTCGGCTGTTGGCTGCTTTCGCCCTACCCCTTTGGAGCCGCCGAGCATCGCAGGGCGTCGAGGCGCGTGCGCAGCACGCTTCGTGAACTGACTCCGCGCAACTGTTTGACCAGAGCGTAGCGGCGGGAGTTTTGCGCGGGCCTCGGCGACCGAGAAGCGCAGGGAACCCCTCGCACCGCGAGGGGCGGCGGAACCGGGGCGGCTTCTTTGCCTACTTTCTTGGGCGTCCAAGAAAGTAGGTCGCCCGCCGGGGCGAACTCCCGGCTGGGCCTCACGCGACAAGGTGCTCCTGCGACATAAGCACTATCCACATCGCGGCAACCTCCAAAGCGCCGCCCGCACATGCTTGAATGAGCGCTCCCGCGCGCAGGCCGCCAACAACCAGAGCCCGCCGCAGCCAGGGGCAGCCAGGAGACAAACCATGACCACACTTCGGCAGCAGGCCAGCCGCCTTTTCGCCATCGCCGTCACGGCAACAGCCGCCCTCGCCACCACCCTCGCCCACGCCGACCTCACCATCGGCCAGACCGCCGGCCACACCGGCCAGGTGGCGGCCAGCGTGGGTGAGGCAACCAAGGGCGCCAAGCTCTACCTGGACATCGTGAACGCCAGCGGCGGCGTCAATGGCCAGAAGATCACGCTGGTGTCGCTGGACGACAAGTTCGACCCCAAGATCGCCGTCACCAATGCCAAGCAGTTGATCGACCAGGGCGTCATCTCGCTGTTCCTGAACCGCGGCACGCCCCACACCCAGGCCATCATGCCGCTGCTGACCGAGCACAAGGTGCCGCTGGTGGGGCCGTCCACGGGCGCCATGGTGCTGCACAAGCCCGTGCACCCCTGGCTGTTCAATGTGCGCGCCACCTACCAGCGCGAGGCCGAGCGGGCCATCGAGCACCTGAGCCTGATCGGCATGGAGCGCATCGCCATCGTGCAGGTGGACGACTCCTTTGGCGACGACGCCGTGCAGGGCGCCATGGCCGGCCTCAACAAGACCAACAAGAAGCCCGTGGCCCACGAGAAGTACGACCGCGCCAAGCCCGACTTCAGCGCCATCGTGCCCAAGCTGCTGGAGAAGCAGCCGCAGGCGGTGATGTTCATCGGCTCAGGCACGGCCGTCGTGGCGGGCATGAAGGCGGTGCGCGCCGCGGGCTCGAATGCGCAGCTGGTGACCCTGTCCAACAACGCCTCGATGGGCTTCATCAAGGACCTGGGCGACATCGGCTACGGCGTCATCGTCAGCCAGGTGTTCCCCTATGAGCGCTCGATCGCCAAGCCCATCATCAAGGAGATCTCCGAGGCCGCCCAGAAGGCCGGCGTGGACCTGACGCCCACCGTCGTCGAGGGCTATGTGTCGGCCAAGGTGCTGGTGGAAGGCCTGAAGCGCGCCGGCAAGCAGCCCACCCGCCAGAGCCTGCGCGATGCGCTGGAGAACATGGGCCGCTTCGACGTGGGCGGCATCGAGGTGGGCTACGGCCCCAAGGACCACAGCGGCCTGGACTATGTGGACCTGGCCATCATCGACCAGAGCGGCAAGTTCCGGCGCTAGGCCGCACCGAGGACGGCGCCGCTGCGCGCCTCACACCTCCATCGCCCTCGCCACCAGCAAGGTGTCGGTGAACTGCTCGAACGCGACGACCCGCCCCTGCGCCAGCCGCCACACATGCGCCACGCGCGCGTGCAAGTCCTTGCCCGTGGCGCGGCATCGGCCGCTGTAGTGGCCGATGCCCACCACCTGCTCGCCGCCGTCGATGAGCTGCTCCAGCGTGAAGCGGTAGCCGTCCCAGTCGCGGCCCAGCACGCCAAAGACGTGGCGGGCCACTGCTTCCGGGCCCACCCAGGTGCCGGCACAGGGGAAGCCGGCCATCTCCGTCCAGGCCACGTCGGGTGCCATGTCGGCCATCATGGCCGTGACGTCGCCGCGCGCCGAGGCGGCGTAGTGGTCGGACACGATCTGCAGGTTGCTTTTCATAGCGCGCACCCGTCGGCATCGCACAGCGCCGCCGTTCCGCCCGGCTCAGCCGGCGGCTGGGCAGCCAGACCCTGCAGCGCGGCCGCGAAACCCTGTGGCCGGCCCAGGTGGGCGGCTGCGTCCACCCGGGTCAGACCCGCGGCGGTTTCGAGCAGGAAGCTCGGGAAGCCTCGCGCACCAGCACGCGCCATGAAGGCGCGGGTCTGTTGGATGTGGGCCTGCACCGGGCCGGCGCTCTGGCGGGCCAGTTCGGCCTCGAAATCGGCCTCGGTCAGGCCGATGGCGCCTGCCAGCTCGACCAGCACGGCCGGCTCGGCGATGCGCCGCCCTTGCACGTAGTGCGCGGCCTGCAGCTCGGCCAGCAGGTCCAGGCCGCGGCCGCCGAGGGCGTCGGCAGCGAGGATGGCGGCCGTGGGCGGCTCGGAGTCGAACACGGCCTGTGGGTCGCGCAGCAGGCCATCGCGGTAGGCGTCGCCGAAGGGCTGGCCAGTGGCCTCGGCGATGCGCTGGTCGTGAATCAGCACGAAGGCGCGCAGCTCGGGCGTGACGGGCTGGCGCTGAGCGCCGGCCATCATGCCGCCGGCATGCAGCCGCACCGGCAGCACGGCGCGGGCCGCGCGCACCAGCGGCGCGGCGCCCCAGCACCAGCCGCACAGGGGGTCGTAGATGTAGTGGAGGACAGGGCTCGTCATGGTGCTCACCAGGCCATTTCGCCCTTGTTGACCTTGGCGCCGATGTCCAACGCCAGCCCCAGGCCTGCCTGGGGGTAGGCCTGCTTCATGGCCTCGATGAGTTCGGCGCCGGTCTTGGCCTTGGCGGCCTCGGTGTCGAAGCGGTGCAGGTAGTCGCGGGTGTAGCGGATGGCGCTGGCGTCCAGAGCGGTGCCGGCGGCCATGTGGCCGGGCACGACGGTGGCGGGCTTGAGCGCCTCGATCTCGTCGAGCTGGGCGAACCAGGCCTGGCGCTCTGCGGGCTTCTGGGTGTCGGCCGTCCAGACATGCAGGTTGCCGAAGATGGCGATGTTGCCAGCGACGGTCTTGATGGACGGGATCCACACGTAAGGCCGGTGGGCCAGCACGCCGGTGGTGCCGCGCACATCGATGGTCTCGCCGTCCACGGTCAGGCTGTTGCCCTGCAGCGCCTCGGGCACGATGGGCTGCTGGGGTGCGTTGGCGCCCATCTTGGGCGACCAGAAGGCGAGCTTGCCTGCCAGCTTGGCCTGGATCTTCTCGCGCACGGCGGGCGTGGTCAGCACGCGGGCCTGGGGGAAGACGCTCTTCAGCGTCTCGGCGCCGAAGTAGTAGTCGGGGTCGGCGTTGCTGATGAAGATGATCTTCAGCGTCTTGCCGCTGTCCAGCACGTTGGCGGCCACGCGTAGCGCATCGGCGCGAGTGAAGCCGCTGTCGATGACCAGGGCCTCGGTCTTGCCGCTGACGACGACGGCGTTGACGTGGAAGCTGTTGCCATCGGCGTTGTAGACCTTGACGGCCAGCGGGGCCTGCGCCTGAGCGCCGCCGGTGGCAACCATGCCCAGGGCCAGGGCGGGAAACAGGCGGCGGGCGAGTTGGCTGAGAGGGAACATGAGCATCTCCGGGGTGAGGTGGACTGCCGTCGGCAGGGTGTGGAGCGAACTCTAGGTTTTGCGATATGGTTGATAAAGTTCGCTTCGGTTGACTGTTTATTTCACTATCCGTCGCAATTCGGGACACACATGGATCGCCTGACTGCTTTGCGCGTCTTCGTGGAGGTGGCTGACCGGGCCAGCCTGACCCAGGCGGCCGAGCACCTGGAGATGTCCACCGCCATGGTCAGCCGCTATCTGGCGGCGGCCGAGGACTGGTTTGGCGCGCGGCTGCTGCACCGCACGACGCGCCGCGTCAGCCTGACGGATGCCGGCAGCGCCACCCTGCCCGCCTGCCGGCAGCTGCTGGACCTGGCGCTGGAGACCCAGCACCTGGCCGCCGAGCGCAGCCGCGAGCCCGCCGGCCTGCTGCGCATCACGACGCCGGGCTCGTTCGCCGAGGCCCAGCTGACGAGCGCGCTGGTGGACTTCCAGCAGCAGCACCCCCAGGTGGAGGTGATGCTGTCGGTGGCCGACAAGACGGCCGACCTGGTGGCCGAGCGGGTGGACCTGGCCGTGCGCATCACCAACACCCTGGACCCGGCCATGATTGCCCGCCCGCTGGCACGCTGCCGCTCCATGCTGTGCGCGTCGCCGGGCTATCTGCAGCAGCACGGCACGCCGCGCACGGCAGACGAGCTGCGCCAGCACCGCTGCGTGGCGCACGCCTTCGGCATCGGCCGGCAGTACCGCTTCCTGCGCGGCAGCGAGCTCATCACCGTGCCGGTGAACTGGAGCCTGCACACCAACGAGACCGCCGTGCTGCGCCGCGCGGTGCTGGCCGGCGCCGGCGTGGGCATGCTGCCGACCTACTACCTGGGCGATGATCTGCACACGGGCCGGCTGGTGCCGCTGCTGCCCGACTACCAGCCCGAGGTGATGGGCATCCATGCCATCTACCTGTCGCGCCAGCACCAGCCGCTGGCATTGCGCCTGCTGGTGGACTTCCTGGCGGCGCGCTTTGCCGGCGAGCCCTGGGATCAGGACTTGTCCGCCGCCCCCGAGGCTGAGCACGAGGAGACGCCGTGAACCAACCCTTGCTGGACGTGCTGGCGCTGCTGCGCGACGGCCACTGGACCCAGGCCCACGACCAGGTGCAGCGCCACGACTCGCCCGAAGCCGCCTGGCTGCATGCGCTGGTGCATGTGCAGGAGGGCGACCTGGAGGACGCCGAGTACTGGTACGGCAAGGCCGGCCGAGACTGGCGCCGCCGCCTCAGCCTGGACGAGGAACTGGACGCGCTGGCGCGCGAGCTGCGCGACGGGGAACCTCCCCCGGCACCGGCCACGCTCGGTTGACAGGCAGTTGGAATTAACCGACACCACGCTCTCCAGCCTGCCGCTATGGTGCCGCCGCCATGAGCAGTTCCAACGCCCCTCCCCTCACCCCGCGACTCTGGGACATCTCCCCCACCGTCGCCCCCGACGCCCCCATCTTTCCGGGTGACGAGCCCTACAGCCTGCGCTGGACGGCGCAGCTGTCGCCGGGCTGCCCGGTCAACCTCAGCGCCATCACGATGAGCCCCCATGTGGGCGCGCATGCGGATGCGCCGCTGCACTACGCCAACGACGCGCCCGCCATCGCGGAGGTGCCGCTGGACACCTACCTCGGCCGCTGCCGCGTCATCCACGCCATCGGCGCCGCGCCGCTGATCACGGTCGCGCACCTCCAGCACGCTGAACAAGACCTGCCGCCGCGCGTGCTGGTGCGCTGCTGCGAGCGGGCCGACACCGCATGGAACCCCGCCTTCACTGCCTACGCACCGGAAGCCGTCGAATGGCTGGCCGCGCGCGGTGTGCGCCTCATCGGCATCGACACGCCGAGCGTGGACCCGGCCGACTCCAAGGTGCTGGACAGCCACCAGCAGCTGCGCCGCCACGACCTGCGCGTGCTGGAAAACCTCGTGCTCGACGACGTGCCCGAGGGTGACTACGAACTGATCGCCCTGCCACTCAAACTCCAAGGCGCCTGTGCCAGCCCGGTGCGCGCCGTTCTGCGAGAACTCAAATGAACATCGAAGACGCCAAGCGGCTCGACGCCGCCGACCCGCTGCGCAGCCTGCGCGACCTTTTCCAGTTGCCCGAGGGCGTCACCTATCTCGACGGCAACTCGCTGGGCGCCCTGCCCAAGGCGACGCCGCAGCGCATCCAGCGCGCGGTCGAGCAGGAGTGGGGCCAGGGCCTGATCAAGAGCTGGAACGCCGCCGGCTGGATCGACCTGCCGCGCCGCCTCGGTGACCGGTTGGCACCGTGGCTGGGCGCGCGGCCGGGCGAGGTGCTCGTGGCGGACTCGACCTCCGTCAACCTCTACAAGGTGCTGCATGCGGCGCTGCAACTGCAGCAGGGCAAGCGCAAGGTCGTCATCAGCGAGCGCAGCAACTTCCCGACCGACAACTACATCGCGCAAAGCGTGGTGCGGGCGCATGGCGGCGAGCTGATCCTGACCGAGTCGCCGGAGGACATCCCGCCACTGCTGGACGAGCGCTGCGCCGTGCTGATGCTGACGCATGTGAACTACCGCAGCGGCCGCATGCACGACATGGCCCTGCTGACGCGCTGGGCCCACCAGGCCGGCGCGCTGGCCGTGTGGGACCTGGCGCACAGCGCCGGCGCGGTGCCCATCGACCTGCTGGGCAGCGCGGCGGACTTCGCCATCGGCTGCGGCTACAAATACCTGAACGGCGGCCCCGGCGCGCCGGCCTTCGTGTGGATGCACCCGCGCCACGAGGGCCAGGTCTGGCAGCCGCTGACCGGCTGGCTCGGCCACGCCAACCCCTTCGACTTCGACAGCGAATACCAGCCCGCCCCGGGCATCCAGCAGTACCAGTGCGGCACGCCCGCGGTGCTGGCCATGACCGGCCTGGACACGGCACTGGACGTGTTCGACGCGGCGCAGAAGCTGGGCGGCATCAAGGCGCTGCGCAACAAGTCGCTGGCGCTGACCGAGGCCTTCATCGGCAGCGTGGAGGCGCGCGTGCCCGGCGCCGTCATCGCGACGCCGCGCGACTCGGCCATGCGCGGCTCGCAGGTGTCGTTCTCGCTGCCCCAGGGGGTGGACGGCTATGCGGTCATGCAGGCGCTGATTGCCCAGGGCGTCATCGGCGACTTCCGCGCCGGCGACCCCGAGCTGCTGCGCTTCGGCTTCGCGCCGCTGTACAACGGTTACGCCGATGTGGCGCGCGCGGTGGACGTGCTGGGCAACATCCTGGAGACCAAGTCCTGGGATGCACCCCAGTTCACCAGCCGATCCAAGGTGACCTGAGCATGTCCGACGTCCAACACCACGGCGCCCAGCTCGATTTCTCCAAGGACATGAGCTATGGAGACTATCTCCAGCTCGATGCCATCCTGAACGCGCAGAAGCCGCTCTCGCCCGACCACAACGAGATGCTCTTCATCGTGCAGCACCAGACCTCGGAGCTGTGGATGAAGCTGATGCTGCACGAGCTGCAGGCGTCCATCGCGAACGTGGCGGCGGATCGCCTGCCCGAGGCCTTCAAGATGCTGGCGCGGGTGTCGCGCATCATGGAGCAGCTCGTCCACGCCTGGGATGTACTGGCCACGATGACGCCGCCCGAGTACAGCGCCGTGCGGCCCTACCTCGCCAAGAGCAGCGGCTTCCAGAGCGCGCAGTACCGGCGCATCGAGTTCATGCTGGGCAACAAGAACGCCGCCATGCTCAAGCCCCATGAGCACCGGCCCGACCTGCTGGCCCAGGTGCGCGAGGCCTACGAGGCGCCGTCGCTCTACGACGAGGCGCTGAAGCTGATGGCCCGTCGCGGCATCGCTGTGCCGGCCGCCAACCTGCAGCGCGACTGGACCCAGCCCCATGTGGCCGACGAGGGCGTCAAGGAGGCCTGGCTGACCGTCTACCGCGCCCCCGAGAAGAACTGGGACCTGTACCAGATGGGCGAGGAGCTGGTGGACCTGGAGGACGCCTTCCGCCTCTGGCGCTTCCGCCATGTGACGACGGTGGAGCGCGTCATCGGCTTCAAGCGCGGCACGGGCGGCACGGGCGGCGTCAGCTATCTGCGCAAGATGCTGGACGTGGTGCTGTTCCCGGAGCTGTGGGCGCTGCGCACCGAGTTGTAATCCCCTACGCAGCCTAGGGAATTCCACATCCAGAACCGGGGGACCTCCGTTCCTGCCGGCTGAGACACATGTCGTGCCTCGCCTGCAACGAACTGGAGATCCCATGAAGCTCATCGCCCGCACCCTGCTGGCCCTCGGCGTGGCCGCCACGGCCCAAGCCCACGCCGCCGCCGAAACCCTGTTCAACACCGCGCCCTTCGCCGGCTCCACGGCCAATCCGGCCGACGGCGTGCGCACCGTGTTTGCCGGCCAGCAGCGCAGCATCGCGACCTTCGACCCGACGACCGACCGCTTCGTCTTCGACCTCAGCAAGTTCAATGCGGGCGGGTCGCTGAGCTTCGCCAGTGCCACGCTGGCCGCGCCGCCGGCCGCCGGCAGCAACGTCATCGTGTTGAACGAGTTCGACGACGACAACAACCCGGCGACGGCCTTCGGCGCGGGCAATGCCGCCAACCTGATCGCCAGCCTGGTGACGACGGACGGTGCCGGCTTCTTCATGTACTCCAACAGCACGCTGGGCGTGAACCGGCTGGTCTATTCGAGCAACCTCAACGTCGCCACGGCCGACCTGTCCATCCTCGCCCGCATCGAAAGCCCCAAGGGCGCTGCCGCGCCGGGCGCCCTGGCCGGCTTCACCGGGAGCAACTTCGTCGCCGCCGTGCCGGAACCCAGCAGCTATGCGCTGATGCTGGGCGGGCTGGCCGCGATGGGCTGGGTGAGCCGCCGCCGCACGCAGCGAAAGTAATCGACACTGCCGCGATGCCCGCAGCGCCCGCCGCCACCGACCGCCTGGCCTTCTGGCTCGGCCAGGTGGCGCTGGGCGACCAGCCCGCCTTCGAGCAGCTCTACCAGGCCACCAGCGCCCACCTGCTGGGTGTGGCGATGCTGGTGCTCAGGCGGCGCGAGCGGGCCGAGGAGGTGCTGCAGGAGGCCTTCGTCAACATCTGGCACAACGCCGGCGGCTATGCGCAGACGGGCGCGTCGCCGATGAGCTGGCTCATCACCATCGTGCGCAACAAGGCGCTGGACCATCTGCGCAGCAGCAAGCACGCCGACACCCACGACACGCTGGACGAGCACGAGGCTCTCGCCAGCGAACGCCCCGACCCGCTGGCCCTTTTGACCCAGGCCAGCGGCACGCTCGGCCTGCGCGCCTGCCTGGACGGCCTGGACGCGCCGCTGCGCCAGAGCCTGGCCCTGGCCTATTACGAGGGCCGCACGCATGACGAGGTGGCCAAGCATCTGCGCGCGCCGCTGGGCACCGTCAAGACCTGGCTGCGCCGCGGCCTGGAGCGGCTGCGCGCCTGCCTGGACGGACGGGGGCACGCCGCATGAACTATCTGCGCCCTGAACTGCTCGACCGGCTGGCCGCCGCCCAGGCGCTGGGCACGCTGAGCGCGCGCGCGGCGCGACGCTTCGAGGCCGTGCTGCGCGACTCGCACGAGGCCCGCGCGGCCGTCATCGCCTGGCAGGAGCGCCTCAACCAGCTGGCCATCAGCGTGCCCGCCGTGCAGCCGCGGCCGGCTGTCTGGCAAGGCATCCAGCAGCGCATCGCCCCCACGCCGCAGCGCCGCCGCCAGCCCTGGTGGTGGCCGCTGCTGGGCACGGCCTTCGGCGTGGTGATGGCGGTGGGCGTCGTGCGCCAGCAACCGCAGTGGGTGGGCATCACGCCCGAGTCCACCGAGGCGGTGGCGCCCGCCTACGTCGGCATCCTGACCAACGCGGCCAACGAGCCCGTCGTGCTGGCCTCGTCGCTGCGCCATGGCAAGCTGCTGACGCTGAAGATGCTCAAGCCCGTGGTGCCGCCCCAGGGCCAGGTCGCCCGGCTGTGGGCGATTCCCTCTGACGGCCGAGCGCCGTTTTCGCTGGGCGTGGTGCCCGCCGGCAACAAGGCCAGGCTGGAACTGAGCGACACCAGCGAGGCGCTTTTTGCCAAGGTCGGCCGCCTGGCCGTCAGCTTCGAGCCGCCCGGCGGCGGCGACCAGCCGGGCGGGCCCTTCGTGCTGAGCGGGCATTGCGTCAAAGTGTGGGAGCCATTGCCTCCGGCACCCAAGCCAACCGGCTCCTAAAATCCCGCCACCGCTTCACCGACAAGGTCCGCCACCATGGACACCCGCACCCACGAAACCCGCCTGCGCATCGAGCGCGTTCGCGATGCCCTGAAGGCCACTGGCGCCCATGCCGTGCTGGTGCCCTCGAGCGACCCCCACCTGTCCGAGTACCTGCCCGGCCGCTGGCAGGGCCGCGAGTACCTGTCGGGCTTCACCGGCTCGGTCGGCAGCCTCGTCGTCACGCGCGACAGCGCCGCCCTGTTTGCCGACAGCCGCTACTGGGCCCAGGCCGAGGCGCAGATCGCCGGCAGCGGCATCACGCTCGAGAAGATGGCGACCGGCGCGTCGACCATCTACATCGACTGGATCGCCAAGACCCTGCAGCCCGGCCAGGTGCTGGCCGTGGACGGCCAGGTGCTGGGCCTGTCGCTGGCCAATGCGCTGCGCGCGGCCATGCAGCGTGCCGGCATCACCGTTCGCACCGACCTCGACCTCGTGCAGGACGCCTGGGACGACCGTCCCGGCCTGCCGACCGAAGCCGTCTACGAGCACGCCGCGCCGCAGGCCGCCGTCAGCCGCGCCGACAAGCTGACCCGCGTGCGCGCCGCGATGGCGACGGTGCAGGCCACCCACCATCTCGTCTCCACCGTGGACGACGTGGCCTGGCTGCTGAACCTGCGCGGCTCGGACGTGGAGTGCAACCCCGTCTTCATCGCCCACCTGCTGATGGATGCCCAGGGCGGCCGCCTCTTCATCGCCGACGGCAAGGTGCCGGCTGACGTGGCCGCGCGCCTGGGCGCCGACGGCATCCAGCTCGCGCCCTATGACCAGGCCGCCAAGGCCCTGGCCGCCCTGCCCGCCACCGCCAAGCTGCTGATCGACCCGCGCCGCGTGACGCTGGGCTTGCGCGAAGCCGTGCCGGCCAACGTGGCCGTCGTCGAGCAGATCAACCCCAGCACGCTGCTGAAGAGCCGCAAGACCGCCGCCGAAGCCGCCTTCATCCGCGAGGCCATGGCCGAGGACGGCGCGGCGATGTGCGAGTTCTATGCCGACTTCGAGGCCTCGATGGCCCGCGGCGAGCGCTGGAGCGAGCTGGACATCGACACCAAGTTGAGCGCCCAACGCAGGAAGCGCCCGGGCTTCGTGGGCCTGAGCTTCTCGACGATTGCCGGTTGGATGGCCAACGGCGCCCTGCCCCATTACCGCGCCACGCCCGAGTCCTTCGCGCAGATCGAAGGCAACGGCCTGCTGCTGATCGACTCCGGCGGCCAGTACCTCGGCGGCACGACGGACATCACGCGCGTCTGGCCCATCGGCACGGTCAGCGCCGCGCAGAAGCGCGACTACACGCTGGTGCTCAAGGGCACGCTGGCGCTGTCGCGCACCCGCTTCCCGCGCGGCACGCTGAGCCCCATGCTGGACGCCATCGCCCGCGCGCCGCTGTGGGAGCACGGCCTGGACTACGGCCACGGCACCGGCCACGGCGTGGGCTACTTCATGAATGTGCATGAAGGCCCGCAGAGCATCTCCAAGGCGATTGCCGAGCCGGCCATGGCCATGGAGCCCGGCATGATCACGTCCATCGAGCCGGGCCTGTACCGGCCGGGGCAGTGGGGCGTGCGCATCGAGAACCTGGTGCTCAACGTCGCCATCGATACGCCGGAGAAGAACGCCTTCGGCGAGATGCTGGAGTTCGAGACGCTGACGCTCTGCCCCATCGACACGCGCTGCATCGACATGAGCCTGCTGCGCGCGGACGAGGTCGACTGGCTGAACCGCTACCACGCGACGGTGCGCGAGCGCCTTTCACCCAAGGTCAGCGGCGCGGCCCTGGCCTGGCTGGTCGAACGCACCCAACCCCTGGCTGCCTGATGCGCAGCGCCGCCGCCCTGCTGTTGTTGCTGGCGGCGGCGGCCGGCGCACAGACGCGTTACGAAGGCCTGTGCGACGCGTCGGCGGCGACGGCGCTGGATGCGCGTCATTTCGTCGTCGCCGATGACGAGCACAACACCCTGGTCATCTACCGGCGCGGCGAGGCCAGGCCCGTCGGTCAGGTCGAGCTGGACAAGTTCCTGAAGACCGACAAGGAAGCCGACCTCGAAGGCGCGGCCCAGGTCGGCAGCCGCATCTACTGGATCGCCTCGCATGCCCGCAACAGCGCGGGCAAGGTACGCGAGGACCGGCAGCGCTTCTTCGCGACCGAGATCCGCGGTGCCACGGTGGAGCCCATCGGCAAGCCCTACGCGGCGCTGCTGGCCGACCTGCTCGCGGCGCCGGCCCTGGCGCCGTTGAAGCTGTCCGACGCGGCCGGCCGCGCGGCCGAGGCCGAAGGGGGCTTCAACATCGAAGGCCTGGCCGCCGCAGCGGACGGCAGCCTGCTGATCGGCCTGCGCAACCCCATCCCGCAGGGCCGCGCCCTCGTCATCCCGCTGCTCAACCCCACCGAGCTGGTGGGCGGCAAAGGGCCGGCCCGCTTCGGCAGCGCCATCCGCCTCGACCTGGGCGGCCGCGGCGTGCGCTCCATCGACCGCATCGGCGCCGGCTACCTCATCGTCGCCGGCCCGCCGGCCGATGCAGGCAGCTTCGCGATGTTCCGCTGGAGCGGCAAGCCGACCGACATGCCGGTGCCCGTCAAGGCCGAGCTCGGCACGCTGCGGCCCGAGGCGCTGTTCGCCTGGCCCGATGGGCAGATCACCCTGCTCAGCGACGACGGCGGCGTGATGGTGGGCAAGAAGGCCTGCAAGGACGCGGACAAGGGCAAGCGCGCCTTTCGCGCGCTGGACGTCAAGCCTTAGCCCGGCGCTGCCGCCTCAGCACCAAGCCCGCCAGCGCAGGCAGCAGCAGGGCCAGCGTCGACGGCTCGGGCACGCTGTTGGTGATGTAGGCCGCGCTGGTGCTCGCAGGCGTCCACCAGATCGCGTTGGTCTTGCCCTGGATGGAATAGGCGAAGGCGTTGATGGCGGGGTTGACGCGATCGAAGACGATCAGGAAATCGTTGAACGCGCCGTCACCGACGACGGCATTGGCGCCGCGCACGATGGCACCGATCGCCGTCTGCGTCGTGCCCTGGT
Source organism: Roseateles sp. P2_H4 (assembly GCF_056403315.1). Classification (NCBI taxonomy): domain Bacteria; kingdom Pseudomonadati; phylum Pseudomonadota; class Betaproteobacteria; order Burkholderiales; family Sphaerotilaceae; genus Roseateles; species Roseateles sp. P2_H4. The sequence goes on from NZ_JBFUFR010000013.1 coordinate 65,903, forward strand.
TGGCGATGCCGATTTCGGCCAGCGTGTACTGGTGGCCGGCGATCTCGATGTCGATGCTGAGGAAGCTGGCGATGGGGTCGGCCTTGTTGGCCGTGTCCCAGGTCAGGCGGGCGTCGACCTCGCCATTGAAGCCGGGATATTGCGTGCCGGCGTTCTGGAAGCCCGAGGCCTTGAGCTGCAAGGTCACGGGGCTGGCGAAGGCCGTGCCGCCCAAGCCCAGGGCGAGGACAGCAGCGGCACGGGCAAGGACGGAGGTGGTGAAGGACATGTTGCGCTCCCAGGTTGAAGACATGTCCAAGTTAGAAGCACCTCCCCGTCCTCTCTACCCCCGAGGCGCTGGGTGCCCGCAGGGGAACTGCGGGGCCGGATCGGGCACTACATGCACGAGTGCTGACGTTTTGCAGCGCTCAGAGCGCCAGCCTCAGCGCGGTATCCGCCCCCCCGAAGCTGGTGGCCAGTTGCGCCTTCACGCCGGCCACTTCGGCCGCTGGCTTGCCCTGGGCCTGCAGCGACTGCAGCAGGCCGCGCAGCGCCCAGCCGCTGGTGGGATGCTCCGCCAGATCGGCGCGGAAGCTGGCCTCGGCCTGCGCCCAGCGCGCGGCCTTGAGCTGCATGTCGCCCAGCGCCACTCGCGAGCCCGCCGCGAGCATCGGCGGCTCGCTGCGGTCGATGAATTTGCCCGCCTCGACGGCCTGCGCCTGCAGCTCGAATGCCATGTCAGTACGCCCCTCGGCCAGCGCGATCTCGGCCGCCAGCCGGGCCTTGGCCACCTGGGCCAGGCCGCGAACGACCTTCTCCCTGTAGTCATCACGGGCGTTCTCGCTGACCAGCCGGTCCGCCACCGGCGCGAGCTGCGCATAGGCCTGTTGCGCCTCGGCAAGGCGACCCGTTCGCAGCAGGGCCACGCCGCGCGCCTGCTGGCCCAGCACCAGGGCCACCCCGAGCTTGTCGCTGGGCAGCGGCTCGGCCAGCACGGCGTCCCAGCGCTCCAGCCGCATCAGCGTCAGCACGGGCAGGCTGCGCAGGTACTCGCCATAGGCGAAGGTCCAGTGCTCGGCACGCTCGGCGCCGCGCCGTGCATTGGCGAGCGCCACGTCGCCGCGGCCCTGCATCAGCGCGGCAAACCACAGGTAGGACCGGTTGTGCATGCGCCAGTCCTTGCCGACAGTGAAGCCCTGGCGCTCGAGCTCGGCTTCGCGCGCGTCGTCCAGGGCCAGCGCACGCTCGTTGACGGCCGCGGCGTCGGCATAGCGCCCCAGCAGGCCGAAGGTGTGCGAGGGCATGTGCACCAGATGGGGCGACTGCGGCGCGAGGCCGCCCAGGCGCTCGGCCGCCACGAGGCCGCGGCGGGCCTGCGTGGGCGTGTCCACCGCATGGATGAGGTAGTGGTTGATGCCGGTGTGTTGCGGATGCCGGGCGGCGGCGGCCTCCAGCCGCGTGGCCAGGTCGCCGATGCGGCCACGGGGCTTGCCGCTGTCGTCGTCCCACCAGTCGTCACGGGTGGCGACCAGCTCGGCCTCGGCCCACAGCGACAGCAGGTCGGGGTCGTTCGGCGCGCTGTCGGCCAGCGCGTGCAGGCGGTCGGCATAGGCGATGTCGAGCGGGTCGGCACGCTTGCCCGAGCTGCCCGACTTCTGGCCGCAGACCGGCGCGCTGAGCACCGCCACTTCGGCGCGCTGGCTGGCATGCCCATAGCGCAGCGCCATCGCGTCGATCAGCTCGCGCTCACGCGGGCTGGCATTGGCACGCTGGCGCACAGCCAGGTCCACATAACGCCTGGCCTCGCCCAGGTCGCCACGGTCCGGTGCGTTGATGTTGGGGCCGAGCTGCCAGGCCACGCCCCAGGCGCACAGCGCGCAGTCGGGGTCGGCCGCCAGCGCGGCCTTGAACATGCGCACCGCCTCGTTCTCGTTGAAGGCATAGGCCTGGGCCATGCCCTGGCCGAAGAGGCGGCGGGCTTCCTCAGAGCGTGTCGTCACCGCAAGCTCGACACTGCCATAGCCGTCCAGGCGAGGCGCACGCGCGCTGCGGTCCACCTGCATGGGCATGCCCGAGCAGGAGGCCAGCACGCACAGCGAGACGAGGCTCAGCCGCCACGACAAGACACGAGCACGGCTGGAAGAAGGCTGAGGCATGTTCTTGAGGCTCCCTGGCAAAGCAGGCAGCCTAGGCGCCGGCGCTCGGCCTCGCCATCGGGCGGAGTCCTTAGGTCACTGCCTCGGTGCGCTGCACGCCGGGGTAAGGCCACACCAGGGCCGCACTGGCCATCAGCATCAGCAGCACGCTGGCGAACAGCGGCGCCGCGCCGTCGGCATGCCCCATGAAGGGTGCGACGAGCTGGGTGCCGACGGCGCCCGCCGCCAGCAGCGCGAGGATGAGCATGGCGGTGGCGCGGCCCATCTGCGCCGGCGGCACGGCCAGCGCATCGCCAAAGGTCGCCGGGCCGCGGATGGACAGGCCGCCACAGAAGCAGACCCAGTAGGCCGCGATGGCCGCAAAAGGCAGTTGCTGCGCCACCAGCGCGCCGACGAGGGCGAGGCCGCAGGCCACGAGCTGGACCGCATTGCCCCACTGCACGACGCGCGCGTGGCCCAGCTTGGCCGCCAGCCGGCCCGACTGCGTGGCGCCCAGCATGAAGGCGCTGACGCCCAGCACCTGCAGCATCGCGAACGCCGCCGAGCCCAGGCCCAGCGTGTTGTGCAACAGCTGCGGCGCACTGGCCAGGAAGGTCAGCAAGGCGCCGATGCACAGCGCATGCGAGCCGGCCAGGCGCAGATAGCTGCGGTTGCGAAAGATGGCGCCGTAGCCGGCGTCGTGCTTCATGTCTAGGCCGGGCAGGCGGCGCGGCGCGATCTTCACGACCCAGGGCAGCACCAGCAGGGCCAGGCCCGCCAGCACCCAGAAGGTGCCGCGCCAGTCCACCACGCGCAGCATCACCGCGCCGATCACCGGCCCGGCCGCGGGCACGATGGCCTCAACCATGGAGATGGCCGCGATGCCGCGCACGACGTCGGCGTCACCCAGCGTGGCCCGCACGACGCTCGGCGCCACGACGGTGGCCGCGGCGGCTGACACGCCCTGCAACAGGCGCAGCACGAGCAGGGTCTCGATATTGGGCGCCAGTGCGCAGCCCAGGCTGGTCAGCACCAGCAGCAGCAGGCCGGCCTGGATGCACAGGCGCGGGCCGAGCCGGTTCAGCAGCTCGCCCCACAGCAGCTGGGCGCCAGCCAGGCCGGCGAGGTAGACGGCCACCGTGGCCTGAGCCAGCGGCACGCTGATGCCCATGCCGGCCTGCAGGGCGGGCACGGCGGGCAGGTAGAGATCCATGGCGGCCATGCTGACGCCGGTGACGAAGGCCAGCGGCAGGATGGTGCGTATCGACGCAGAAGCGGGAGGGGAATGCATGAGGGAGCCTCTTCTTCACAGAGGGCGCCCTTGTCCAACGTCAACACCGAGCGTGGCGAAAGCATCCTTGCTTCCGTCGCAGCACCCCTCGGCGAGACGATGCCGCGACAACCACCGCAGCACGGCAGCCATTCTAGGCAAGGCAAACTGCGGTGATGGACGAGGTGGATATTGCCGTCATCGGGGCCGGTGTCGTCGGGCTCGCGATCGCGCGCGAGCTGGCGCTGCGCGGGCGCGAGGTCGTCGTCATCGAGTCGGCGGGCGCCATCGGCACGGGCATCTCCTCGCGCAACAGCGAGGTCATCCATGCCGGCCTCTACTACCCGCAAGCCAGCCTGAAGGCCCGCCTGTGCGTGYGCGGCAAGGCCCTGCTCTACGCCTACTGCGAGGCGCGCGGCATCGAGCACAGTCGCTGCGGCAAGCTCGTCGTGGCGACGCGCATGGAGGATCTGCCGCGGCTGGACAAGATCGCCGCCGCCGGCGCGGCCAACGGCGTCGATGACCTGCGCCTGCTGAACCGGGCCGAGACCCTGGCCTTGGAGCCGGCACTGAATGCCGCCGGCGCGCTGGCGTCGCCATCGAGCGGCATCGTCGACAGCCATGGCTTGATGACGGCGCTGCTGGCCGATGCCGAGAACGCCGGCGCGACGCTGGCCCTGGCGAGCCCGGTCAGCGGAGGCGAGCGCGCAGGCGATGGCTGGCGGCTGCGCGTCGGCTCGGACTTCGAGTTGAAGGCGCGCTGCGTCATCAATGCGGCCGGCCTGTTCGCCGCGCGGCTGGCCGAATCGCTCGGCACGCCCGCACCCCGCCTGCGCTTTGCGCGCGGCCACTATTTCTCGCTGGCCGGCCGGGCGCCGTTCTCGCGCCTGATCTACCCGCTGCCGGTGGACGGCGGCCTGGGCGTGCACCTGACGCTGGACCTGGGCGGCCAGGCGCGCTTCGGGCCGGATGTGCAATGGCTGACCGACACCGACCCGGCCGCGCTGGACTACGCCGTCGACCCCACCCTGGCACCGGCCTTCGAGGCCGAGGTGCGCGGCTACTGGCCAGGCCTGCCGGCCGGTGCGCTGCAGCCGGCCTACAGCGGCATACGGCCCAAGCTCAGCGGGCCGGGCGAAGCGGCGGCGGACTTTGTGATCGACAGCGCGACGCCAGGCCTGGTGCAGCTCTTCGGCATCGAGTCACCCGGGCTGACGGCCTCCCTGGCCTTGGCCGCGGAGGTCGCCAATCGGCTTTAAGCCGAGACGCTGAGCTGGGACTCGGTGGTGGATTGCTGCAACCAGTTCTTGCTGAGCTGGTCGTAGAGCTTCTGCGCCAGCGCGGCGATCTCGCTGTTGCTGCCGCTGTTGGACGCGTCGCCAGAACCCGAGGTCTGGGCGAGCTCCTTCAACTGGCCGGCCAGCCTCTCGATCTGCGACACGGTGCCGTCCTGGTTGACGTCCAGCGGGTCGTAGCTGGTCGAGGTCGAGCTGGTTGCGCTGCTGCCTGACGCTGCCGCCGGTGGTGGGCCACCCGGGCCACCGGGGCCGCGCGGGCCTCCTTCGGGCCGCTGCGGCTTGCCTGCCTCGAATTCGGCGCGCGACAGCTGGCCGTCGCCATCGGCGTCGAGCTGGGTGAAGGCATCGCTGTCTTCACCGCCCTCGTCGTTGGCCGCACCGCGCGACTGCGCGAACTCCAGCGTCGACGCCGGCGGCGGCATCAGGTCGCGCATGCCCTGGCTCAGCTCCTCGCTGTTCAGGCTGCCGTCGCCGTCGCTGTCCATCTTCTTCAACAGCTCCGCGCTGTCGCCGGACTGGCCGCTGAGCGGCCCCTTTTCCAGCATGGCTGCCAGTTCGGTGGCGTCGACGCCGCCACTGCCGTCGCTGTCCACCTTGGCGAACATGCGGGCTTCGTGCTCGGTCCGGCGGGTCGAACTGCTCTGAGCGTTTTGCCAGGATCGGTCTGCACCGCCCAGGCCGCTGATCGTGCTCATTGGCTACTCCTTTGGAAGAGATTGAGGTTCACCCGCGACCTGTTGGCGACGGGTGATCCGATTCTTCAAAGGGCCGGTCAAGGCTCTGTAGCTGCTCTGTGTCGAGGCGGACATAAAGCAGGTTTTGGTGCGCTGAACTGGGCCGTCATGCCGGCCCAGTTGCGGCGATCAGATCGCCAAGGCCGCATCCGCGCCGGCAAGCGCTCGCGGCCACAGGGCCAGGCCGCCGCTCAGGCTCCAGGCCTGCTCATGGCCCAGGCGGCGCAGCGCCTGCGCGGCCTGGGCGCTGCGGTTGCCGCTGCGGCAGAAGAAGACGACGGGCGTGCCGGCCGGCAGGGCCATCCAGCGCGCCAGCGCATTCGGCAGGCCCGACAAGGCCACCGCCTCGCGGCGCACGACTGTGCCCAGCTCGGGCGCCTGGCCCAGGCGTTGCTCATAGGGCTCGCGCACATCCACCAGCACCAGGCCCGGATGCTCGCGCGTCAGTTGCGACAGCGCGGCAAGGCTCAACTCGCTGGAGGCCAGCGGGCAGGCGCTGCCGACGCGGGCGCCGCAGGCGACGGTCTGGTATTCGGTCAGCGCCAGGCCCTGCTCCAGCTGGGCCTTGGCGGCCGCAAAGCCGGCGTCGTCGACGCGGCCGCCGAGCACGTCGCCCAGCAAGGGCTGGGCGACTGACTCGACGGCCAGCGTGCTGGCAAAGCGGTCGTCGTAGTCGTGGCCCGGCAGCAGCAAGGTGTTGGCGCCCACGGTTTGCTGCAGGCGGCGCAGTGAGCTGCCGTAGTGCTGCGGCGCGCTCTGCTCGAAGTCGCTGCGGCCCAGGGCGCCGGGCATGACCGTGTCGCCAACGAAGGCCAGGCGCAGGCCGTCGGCGTCGTTGAGCAGATAGGCCGTCGAGTCCAGGGTATGGCCCGGGATGGGCATGCGGCTCAGCTTCAGCGCGCCGAGTTCAAGGACGTCGACACCACGCGGCCAGCCCAGGCCATCGACGTCGCCACGCGCCTGGCCCGCGGCGGTGAGCAGCTCAGGCGCCGACGAGGCGTGATCGCCATGGCTGTGGGTGTCCAGCACGGCGGCCAACTCGTAGTTCTGGCACCGCAGCCACTGCGCGAGGCGCTCGGTCAGCTCGGGCAGCGGGTCGACGACGACAGCACGGCGGCTGGTGGCGTCGGCCAGCAGATAGCAGCAGGCGCCGTCGACGATGAAGCGCGTCAGGCCATCGGCAGGCAGGGCCTGGCCGGGGGCGCTCGGGTCCAGGCAGCTTTCACGCAGCGATTCGCCGCAGATGCGGATGCGCGCGCAGGCCTCGTCGATGAAGGCCGCGTCGGCCACCGGGCCGAAGGACAGGCGCACGGCCGAGGCCGTCTGCCAGGCCGGCAGGCCCATGGCTTCGAGGACATAACTCGGTGCAGCCTTGGCCGCGCTGCAGGCCGAGCCGCCGCTGACGCGCAGCTCGGCGGCGTCGAAGAGGTCCAGCAGCAGCTTGGAGCTGATGCCCGGCACGGCGAAGTTCAGTGTCGTGGGCAGACAGACCTCGGGCGGCGCGTTGAAGACCAGGCCGGGGAAGGCCTGCTGCAGCGCGGCGGCGAGGCGGTCGCGGAAGGCGACGAGGGTGGCGTGGTCGCGAAAGGTCCTGCCGTCTTCCAGCGCTGCCAGCACGGCACCCAGGGCAGCAATGCCCGACATGTTCTCGGTGCCCGAGCGCAGCGCGCCCTCCTGGCCACCGCCGGCCAGCAGCGGCGTGAAAGGCGCGTCCTCGCGCACATAGAGCAGGCCGATGCCCTTGGGGGCATAAAGCTTGTGGCCCGAGAAAGGCGCGTAGTCGATACGGCGCTCGGCCAGACGCAGTGGCAGCTTGCCCAGGGCCTGCACGCCATCGACCATCCACAGCGCCGAACTGCCGGCCAGCGCGGCCTCGATGCCGTCGAGGTCGCTGATGACCCCGGTCTCGTTGTTGGCCGCCATCGTGCAGACCAGGCCGGCGCGCGGCGCATGCTCGCGCAGCCAGACGAGGTCGTGGCGGCCATCGCGGCCGACGGGGATGGCCAGCACCTGCAGATTCAGTCCGAGCAGCGCGTTCCAGTGCTTGATGGCCTCGGGCACGGCCTTGTGTTCGGTGGCGCCGTAGAGCAGCAGTTCGGGGCGATGGAGCCGGTCACGCAGCGCGCTCAGCGCCGACAGCACGGCGGTCTGGATGCCCTCGGTGGCGCCGCTGAGGAAGAGCAGCTTGCCGGTGCTCGCCCCCAGCACGCGGCGCGCGCGGGCCCGCACGCCGTCCATCAGCGCCCTCGCCTTCAGGCCGGTGCTGTGGATGCTGCTCGGGTTGCCGAAGTCCTCGGCCATCGCGGCCATCGCGGCCTCACGGGCCAGGGGCAGGACGGGCGTCGTGGCGTTGGCGTCGAGATAGATTTCCATGGGCGGTATTGTTGCCACCATCGCGCACAAACGGGTTGCGCAAGCACCCTCCCGCCGCCCGCAGCAGAGCATTTCATGCTGCGTATCATTGGATTCATGAAACTGGATTCCATAGATATCCGCATTCTCGACATCCTCCAGCAGAACGCCGAACTCCAGACGGCCGAGATCGCGCAACAGGTCGGCCTGTCGACGACGCCCTGCTGGCGGCGCATCCAGCGCCTCAAGGAGTCGGGCGTCATCACGCGCCAGGTGGCGCTGCTGGATGCACAGAAGGTGAATGTCGGCGTGACCGTCTTCGTGTCGGTGCGCACCAGCACGCACTCCCAGGAGTGGTTCGAGACCTTCAAGGCCACCGTGCAGGCGATTCCCGAGGTCGTCGAGTTCTACCGCATGAGCGGCGACGTCGACTATCTGCTGCGCGTGGTGGTGCCCGACATCGCCGCCTATGACCGGGTCTACAAGCGCCTCATCGCCGGCACCCAGCTCCATGACGTCAGCTCCAGCTTCGCGATGGAGGAGCTCAAGCTGACGACGGCGTTGCCACTGGGCTATGTCGGTTGACACGACATTTGCTACCGCGTGTTGCAAATTGCGGGCGGCCGCAGTACACCGACCAGGCGCTACGGCGTTAAGTTCACCGCATTCGACCTCGAGCGAGCCCGCCATGAAGACTTTTGTCCGCGCCTCCGTTGTTCTCGCCCTGCTGGCCGCCCAAGGCCTGGCAAGCGCCGGCCCCCGCTACTACCACCACCATCATCACCGCGGGCCCGGTCTCGGCGGCCTGGTCCTCGGCCTGGCAGTGGCCGTGCCCTTGATCGCCATGGCCAATCACGCCGACCGCGAGGTGGTCTATGTGCAGCCGCCCCCGCCGCCGCCTCAGCCCGTGTACGTGCAGCAACCGGTGCAACCCGTCTATGCGCAGCCATCGCGGGCGGTGCCCATCATCTACCCGCGCAACGGCCAGGGCAGTGCCCAGCTGGAGGCCGACAGCCGTGAATGCAACCGCTGGGCGACGACGCAGCAGGCTGCGATGTCCGACGCCGGCGTGTTCCAGCGCGCCGTCGAAGCCTGCATGGACGGTCGCGGCTACACGATGCGCTGAAGACACCGTATTCGGCCTTTTTCGGCCGCCGCACACACCACAAGGACCTGGAGGCTCGCGCTTCCCGGTCCTTGTTTCTTTGGGCCCTTGCTATCCCTCTTAAGGGGGAGACGGCGGGGGTGCCCCCACACCCACTCCCCCCTCGGCACCCCCAAAGAGCGATAGGCCCCTCGGCGGCCGGCGCCGAGACTGGCTCCATCGAAACAGGAGCCGTCATGCAAGTTCAATCCCCACCCGCTCCCGACGACTTTCGTTGGGCAAGCGCCGAAGTGCTGCGCATCACCGTCAGCCAGCTGCGCGCCTGGGAAACGGAAGCCGCGCGGCATTGCATCACCCTCCCGGCGGACGAAAAAGCCTGGGAAGGCACGGAGCTCGACGTGCTCCGAACGGTGCTGTGAAGCCCAACACCCCGGTGGGTTTCGCGGCGCTGCTGGAAAAGTTGCCCAAGCGTTTCGTGGCCCGGGCCAAGCGGGTCGAAGAACGCGCCAGGCTGAGGCGAGAGGCCCACGCCAGGCGCTTCGAGGAACTTCCCGCTGCCGTCGCCGAGGTCAAGGACAGCGACCGGGACGAGTGGCAGGACACCGTTGCCCAGTTCAACACCAAGTCAGGAGAAGACCATGGCATTGCTTGAAGTAAACCGTGACCGCGGCTCGGACGCCGGCGTCAGCCAATGGGCCTTTGACAGCGCCATCGGGCGGATCAGCGGCCGCGACACCTACGGAAATCTGGTGATGGCGTTTTCCATCGATCCGCTCTTCGGGCCACGACTCGCCGCGGCGTTCAATGCGCCGGCCATGCAGCAATGGCCTGCACCCGCGCCCGTCGGCATACGCGCTGACCGGCTTGATGGCATGAAGCGCATTCAGACACTGGCGACGCAATGAACCAGCCGCCAACAAATCCAGAAAGCCACCAGGAGAACGCCATGCACCTCGCCGAGCGTCGCACTATCGACCGGACCCACAACGAACAGTGGCCAGAGGCCATGCGCGATGAGTTCAGGAAGGTTCAGTTCTTGCACACCGTTGAGACCGAAGAACTCAACGGGGAGTCATGGCGCGACATCTTCGAGAGCTTCGAGGGGCGCCACATCCGTTTCATCTGACGACGCCGTCCCGTCGTTGCGCCCTACGGGACACCGTAGCCGAGTTCAATGCCAGAGTGGGAGAAGACCATGGCGTTGTTTGATTTCAATCGCAGCTTTGGCCCAGTGCCAGGCGTCGGCCAGCTGGCTTTTGAGCAGGCCCCAGGACTGATCCGCGCCCGCGATGGCGACGGGAACCTGGTCATGAGCGTCGCCACCGGCCCGGGGTTTGGCAATCGCCTGGCAGCGGCGTTCTCCGACTATCGAAAGGCCATGCAAGAAGCGGCGTGCCTTTTGCCTCGAGCTTGATCTCCTTGAGCAGGCCTCAAGATGACACCGAAGTGGGTTCAGGCTCGGCGCTACATGACCGCAGACAAAGAAAAAGGACCTGGAGGCTTTCGCTTCCAGGTCCTTGCTTTATTTGGGGTGGCTGATGGGACTCGAACCCACGACGACAGGAATCACAATCCTGTTTAATGTGTGTTGATTAGTGTTTGCCTTCGGTGGGGAGAACGCCTAGACTCCTACACGAATCAACAGCATACGCGCCTCACCACCCGAAGGACCGTGTAAGCCCGTTGATCTGTTTTCCTCCGATTCTCTTACATGAGCGCTTACATCGAGCTGGATGTAAGACCGGGAGCAGATGGCCAAGGTCAACTTCACCGCCGGGCGTATCGCCGACCACAAGTGCCCGGCTGGCAAGCAGCAGGCATTCATGTGGGACTCCACGTCGCCGGGCCTGGGGCTGCGCGCGACTGTCGGCGGTTCGAAGTCCTATATCTTCCAAAGCCAGTTCAACGGCGCGACCGTCCGCATCACCATCGGCTCGCCGGAGACCTGGACGATCCCACAGGCTCAGGAGCGCGCCCGCGAGCTGCAGCGTCTCATCGACCAAGGCCGCGACCCACGAATCGTGAAAGCGGAGGCCGTCGCCGCCGACGCGTCAAAGCGAGAGGCCACCCAGCGCAGCCAAATCACTGTCTCGGAAGCCTGGGCCGCTTATCTGGAAGAGCGCAGGCCGCTGTGGGGTGACTTCCACTACCGCGACCACCTCGACAAGGCCAAGGCCGGCGGCTTGCCCTCAGGCGCCCGTGGCCACAAGAAGCGCCCTACCCGTCCAGGCCCCCTGCACTCGCTTATGCACCTTCCCCTGAGCCGGCTCGATGCCGCAACGGTCGAAGCATGGGCGGCACGCGAGGGCGCAACTCGCCCAACCTCGGCGCGCTTGGCCTGGCGCCTTCTGAAGGTCTTCTTGAACTGGTGCGCCGAACAACCCGCCTACGCCGGCTCGTTGCCCGAGAAGAACCCCGCCGCGACAAAGAAGGCGCGCGAGGCTCTGGGCACGCCGGCCACCAAAACCGACGTGCTGCAGCGCGAGCAGTTGGCCACTTGGTTTGACCACGTCGGGCGCATCTCGAATGCGACGGTTTCGGCCTGCCTGCAAATCATGTTGCTGACCGGCGCCCGCCCCGGTGAGGTCCAGGCCCTCAAGTGGGAAGACGTGGACATCCAGTGGCGCGGCATGACGATCCGAGACAAGGTAGATGGCCTCCGCGTCATCCCGCTTACGCCCTACGTCGCGAAGCTCATCGCCGGCCTACCGAAGGCCAATGAATGGGTGTTCGCCAGCGTCCGGTGGGTCAAGCCTATCGACGCCCGGCCCGGCAAATGGGTCAACACCAGCGCCAGCGGCCGGATTGCCGAGCCCAACACGCCCCACACCAAGGCCTGCACTGCAGCGGGCCTGGACGGACTGACCCTGCATGGTCTGCGCCGCTCGTTCGCCAGCCTGACCGAGTGGCTGGAAATCCCGGCCGGCGTCGTCGCCCAGATCCAAGGACACAAGCCCAGCGCCACGGCCGAGAAGCACTACAAGGTGCGCCCGCTGGAGTTGCTGCGCGTCCATCACGAACGAATCGAGGCCTGGGTGCTTGAACAGGCCGGCATCATGTTCGCCGCTGCAGCAACGCCCGAACCAGCACTGAAGGTGGTCGCGCAATGAAGCGCTTAGCTATTGATGCCGCCAAGGAACGGTTGAGGTGGTGCAACTCTTTCGAGCGCCTGCCCGAGTTGCTGGCAATGCGAAGGGCAATGTCAACGCCAGACTGGTGGCGACTTCTCGGCGCCGAATGGGATGGTTTCGACAACGTCGGAGCTTACCGAGATCGCCTGCACGGCTTTTTCCTCAAGGCGAACCCCACCAATCTCTTGGCCATGATGCGCGGCCACGAGGCACGAGCATTGGCCTCGATGCCTGACGTGCTGACCGTCTATCGCGGCTGCTTCAACGTCAACGCCGATGGGCTCTGCTGGTCCCTGTGCAAGCCGACGGCAGAAAGATTTCCAACACTGAACCGATACCGCCGCGACCACGACACGCCACTTCTTGTGACCGGTACGGTGCCCAAATCGCACGCCGTTCTAAAGCTCTGTCGCAAGGAGCGCGAAGTGGTCAGCGCGCATGTGACGGCGACTGAAAGGAACCCCATTTGAAGACGAGGCCACTTGATGGCCAGTGCGCCGCCTGACGTTTTCAGGCAAGGCGGCCGGAATCAGGGGTGGAGCCCTGAAACCGGCCTAAGCATCAACCCACCTGACTAGAGGTGAATCCATGCCTTCCACCACTGTACCCAGCGCCGGATCAGCTGCGCATTCAACGCCCGAACCATTGCCGCCGATCCTGGTGCGCGAAGCACGGGAGCGATTCGCCGACTTCATCGACGAGGTCGCCGGCCTTAAAGGCAGCGACGTTGAATTCCAACTCTCACGAACACTGCTGCGGCTGCAGGACCGTGCCAACCGTGCGTCTGACGGCATTGAGGCCGCCATCCGCGTGCTGCCCAACGACACTGATGCTGACGAGGCGCGGGCCGTGCTGGAGTTGCTAGGAGAGAACGCTCGCGAACTCAGCAACGACGTGACATCGACAGCCGCGTTGGCGCTGTTTGCGCTGTCGCAAAAGAACAATGAGGCGCTGTCATGAAGCGCGCCGCCCCATCGAGTCTCTTGGCCGGCGCTGAAGCGTGCCGCGTCATGCTGGCCTCAATCGAGGCCCTCAGCAATCTCGACATCCGCCCAGCGAGCGAATCCGACGCCGACGTAAAAGCGGCCTACGCTGGCCAGTATGCCGACCTGGACAAGGCGGTTTCCTTGGCGCTTGACCAGCACGGCGACAGCGCTGGCTTCCGGGCAGCGCTGGGGTCCTATCTGCTGACCGTTGCGGGCGGGAACATCCCGGCCACGGAGGCAGGTGCGGCGGAGGGTCTGCTAACGGATGGCGGCTTTCGCGCTATGCCGAGCGAGCCAGACGAGGACGCCGACGATACGGCCTCGGTTGATTTCGAGGACGACGGATTCCGGCTGGAAAGCCTGCTATGGCTCGCCGAGTGGATCGAGAACGCCCGTGACCTGTCCGGCAAGCTCAGCACGGCAATTGGCTACAACGACGGACTCCGCAAGGCGCTGGAGTCGCACGAAATCCCGTGGGGCAGCGGCCAATGGAGTGACGAGGCCTCGGCGGGCTTGAACATCATCACCGGGACGGCTATTCGGCTGGCGCGTGGCATGAAGGCCAAGGGCATGGCGCTGGAGCGGCAGCAGAAGGGGGACCGTCGCCATGGCTAAGAGTACAGATCTCGTCGTTCACGGCGCAGAGATAGTGCCACTTTCGGCTGCCCGCAACAGTCGGCTTGGAATTCAACAACGTCCGCACAACGACTGCCTAGATTTCTTGGAAGAACTTGCGGAAGCCGGCAGGCGGGGCGAAGTTATCGGCGTGGCGTGCGTCGTGATGTATCGGGGTCGGAACTACGTCGTGGACGCTGTTGGTGAACTGAGGCGCAGCCCCACGTTTGCCCGTGGCGCCGTCGCGGCGCTCGACGACGAGTTGTCCCGAATGGCGTGGGGCCAGTCATGAATGTCGGCAACAACGGCAGACGGGCAACCAAGCGCGGCAACAACGTTGTGCAATTGAGCCTGGTCAAGACACCAAGCGTCAGCGCGGACACGGTGAGGTGCCTTCGCACGCTGCTCGCCGACGCTGAGGCAGGAAACATCATCGGCATCAGCTACGCGGTGATGGCTCGAAACCGCGACTTCTTCTACAGCTCATGCGGCGAGGCGCACAGGACCCCGGCGTGGGCGGCGGCACTCTCCGCCACCCTCATGCATGGCACTATGAAAAGGATCTTCGGTGAAGACGATTGACATGCCAATGCTGCGAAAGCCGCTGCTGGGCGGCGTCTTCGGGGAAGACGGGTACGAATTGGCAACGCAGGTGACCGTCTCCAATGGCCTCCATGCGCTCCGCGTCCTCGTGATACAGCCGCGCTCGGGCCGCGTGCTCGCGATTGCTGAGAACAAGGCCGATGCGTTGGCCGGCGCAAGGCGTGTGCTGCGGTCAACTGTCGCCGCCAACGACGAACCACAGTGGTTGCAGCCGCGCCTTTGGCCTGATGCAGAACTCTCCCTCGTCTCCTGCGAACCGCCGCCGCGCACCGTCTCCAGGCGACGCAGGGGGATCTTCGTCAAATCCGGTGGTTGTTGCCACTACTGCGGCAAGCCGTTGAGGCTCGACGGGGAGTGGCATGTGGAGCACATGCTAAGCAAGGCGCTTGGAGGCGACGACGCTGCGGTCAACTTGGTGGCAGCCTGCACGCCCTGCAATCTCCGTAAGGGACCGATGTCGGCCCTGGAGTTCATCGCCGCCTAACGCGCGTATCCTTTTGACGCCCCGGCTAGGCCCGCGAACCGAAGAGCGGGAACCCTACCCGCCTGCCGGGGCTCCTCTTTAGGGATGCATTCAGGGGTGCATAGATGCCAGTTCCAGAAGCTGAGGCCGAAGCGCTACGCCGCTGCCTACCGATCCTCGCCCGCGGAGCTGCGCCGAATGAGCGCATAACGATGGCAAGGAGCATCGACAAGCGCATCAGCGGCCAGGAAACCACCGCGCTTGCCTTCAGGTTTCAACAACTCGCCGCTCTGTTTTATCCCTCAGACAGCACCCGGGCCCAGACTTTCGAAGTGGCGTTGCGGACGGCACGCGAAGCAAACGACTTGGTTAGCTTGCTCCCACTCGGGCAAGGAGGGGTTTTTCTTTCGGACCTCGCCGCCTGGCCCAACTGCCCACCGATTCCAGCGGATTCTCCGCTGAAGTATTGGCTGCCGGGGATGCCGGTGGAAAAGGTGCAGCGCAGTCAGCAAGTGGGCGCAGTCAAGCCGGGTGCTCGTATTGAAGTGGCGATGTCGGCACCATACCTGTCCCTGGCAATCCTCGTCAGTGCCATTGCGACGGCCGTGGCGCGCGTCAATGGACATGAGCGGGACCCACGCGAACAGAGCACCGCCGTAGCCGCCGCCGCATTCGAATGGGAATCGAAGTTGCGCGAGCTTGCCAACGACCAAGCCATCGACGGGCACGACTTCGAAACGCTGGCGGCGCAGCCCTGGTATCTGCTCGACATCGAGCGGGACGTGTTCTACGTGAACGATCTCAATGCATGCAAACCGCTGGCCGATGCTGGTCTTCGTTTCGAAGTGGTGGAAGACCAAGACCGGAGTGGCGACGCGGCGTTCCTCGCTGGCTTCGTCGAGCAGACGAACAACGGCAGGGATATTTCTTGGCGCTACTGGGTCGGTCAGATGCCGTCGCTTTCGGCGGCGGAGGCTTGCCGGCTGCTTTCCGGCCTCGACCCAGACCTGTACGAGGACATCAACGCGCGCCCGGTGCCGGCCAATAACGTCAACGAAGCATGCAAGAAAGCGGTCATGCTTGAGCGCCTCGCCGCACGAGAGGGCAAGGATCGCGATAGCGCTGCCGGCTGGCTCGAATGGGCACGGCAACGGGAATTCGTAGTCCACCCAGGGTTCATCCTTGGCGTGCATGAGTACCAGCAGCCGGAGGGCGCAGGCGCTGTTCACGTCGCCGATGAAGATGCGCCCACAACATCCTTTGCAGAGTTTTTCTTAGAGGCGAGGCCTGAATCTGTTCCCGCTGCGCTGACGCAAATGGACCCCGCCGAGAAGGTCTTAGCCCACCGCCACATGGCCGGTCGTCGCACTAGCTACGGTGTTCCCGCGGCCGATGTGGTCGAAATGATTGGTGACGTCATGGCTCGCCAGATAAAGGGCCGCTTCACCATGGAAGAGGCCGCAGAGATCCTGGCAGAAGCCAACGGTCTGGACGCAGCAGATTTCTTGAAAGCCCGCATGCACCCGGCCTTTGCATCCGGAGCGCTGATCCTCATTGACCCCAAGGACGGCGGCCCGGTTGTCGGACGCCCATGCCGGGATATGGATGACTGGGCAACGCCTGAGAACCTGGATAAGTGGTTGGAAGCGACGGGCTTCCATTTTCGCTGGCCAACATCACCAACTACGTTCGCAATTGAGGCAGTCTCACGCTCTGCCGCGCAGGACCGCGCCATCATTGCCAAGTTGCAGGAACTCGGATTCAACCCGCTTTCGCTGCCGCCCTATGGCCCTAAATCGCCGGGTGCTAAGAGCGATGTCAGGAAGGCGCTTGGAACGAAGGGCATGTGGGCCGGCAGCAGGGTTTTTGACAAAGCCTGGGAGCGCCTGATGACGGCTGGCGAGATCGCCTATATGGCCTGAATGTCTCCTCCCCCAAAGTGGGGTAGCCAAACGGCTTGCGGGGGATAACACCTCGCCTCTGAACCTTCAACCATCGCAACAGACCCGAGAGGTCCTCGATGGCTCAGAAGACAGTTCAACCCGTACCGCTGGAGCAGGAGACTCGTTCCAACCTGCCGACCAGCGAGGCGGCATTCCACCTCAACCGCGCCGAGCAAACGCTGAGGCTCTGGGCCTGCGATGAGTCCGGACCCATCCGCCCGCGTCGCATCAATGGCCGGTTGGCCTGGCCGGTCGCCGACCTGCGCAAGCTTTGTGGGGTGCCGGCATGAAGAAGGCCCCGACTAACGACCAAGCCAGCGGGGCCTTGGACACGCAGCAGCAGCCCGTGACCGAAGCGGATTGTCCCGCTACCACCAGCATCCCCGCAAGCCGCTTCTACGGCCCGAGCAACCCGCGACAGGCCCGCGTCCTCGATGCACTCATGACCGGTGCCAGGCTGACGAACAACGATGTCCGCCGCATTGCAGGTTGCCTGAACGGCCCGGATGTCATTGACCGACTCCGCGACCAAGGCCTTTGCGACGCCACCGAGCTGGCGATGGATTGGATCAAGTGCGTTGACCGCGATGGGCGCCACGTCCGATACGGCGAGTACTACCTGACGCCCAAGGGCGCCGCCAAGGTGCAGGCCTGGGAGGCGTCGCAGCCCGCGACGGTTGAGGCATGAGGGTATGGGACCGAATAGACGCCGTCAGGCGCGCTCTGGTGTGCCTGACCCTCGCCGCGCCCGCGCTCGCGCCCCTGTGGCCCGCCCTCGCCTTTCTGTGCGCCTGGATGGGCTGGACGGTGTCAGCATGACGGCCGGCGGAAAGCGTCGCAAGGGTGGCGGTGTCAGCGTCACCGGTGCGTGGGTAGCGATGCCGCTGCAGTTCCTTGCATCCGCCGCGTGCGCGGGCCTGTCCCCCGTCGCGCTGAAGATGCTGATGGACCTTTGCGGTCAGCTCGGCCCCAACGCCCGAGGCAATGGTGACCTGTCGGCGGCGCCGTCCGTGATGCGGGCTAAGGGCTGGAGCAGCAATGCGACTCGACAGGCTGCGCTCGACGAGCTGACCGCGGCCAAGCTGGTTTGCGTCACTCGCCAGGGTGGGCGGCGGCAGTGCTCGCTCTACGCGGTCACGTTGTGGCCTATGGCGTGCGACTTCGCCAAGCTCGACCACGGCCCCGGCCTTTACAGCGTGAATGACTGGCGCGGGCCAAAGGATGAGGCGGCATCCAGGCCCACAGAGGAGAAGCCGGCAACGTGGGCAACGCCTCGCAAAAACACTTTGCCTTGCCCCGCCACGGGGCAACCCCCGGCAGTTATGACCCCGCCACGGGGCAAGCAAGCCCAGGGGCCACCGCCTTATGACCCCGCCACGGGGTCAATACAGCCCATTTCAGCCTCAAGGGTTACCCCGCCACGGGGCACCTTTCTAGATAAGCCATCTGTTGCAGCAATTCCGGCAGCAACGCATTGAAGGAACACACCATGAACGAGCCCACCAACATGGACTCTTTGACTCACTACCACCTGAAGGCTGAGGCCTTCGAAGATGAAGACGGGCCGATGGTCAGGCTTGAGCAGCAGGAGGGCATCGAGGACGCGAACGTCATCGTCGTCCACCCCTGGCAGTTGCGCGAAGTCTGTCAGCGGCTCGGCATCCTGCACGCCGATCCTGAGGCCGAGCGCCTTTCGACACGACTGGCGCGCCGCCTTCGTTCGATGGCCGCGCGCGTCGAGCAACTCAACGAGTATCTGCAGGCCTACGGCGCCACCGAGTACATCAACCTGAAGTTTGAGCAGGCCTACGCGCAGGCAACCGCAGACCTCGCGGCCGAATTCATGGCCGACATGTTGCCCAGCAAGATCTCCGAGCCTGAACAGGGGGTGCTGCTGTGACCGCCGCCAGGACCCCACCCAAGAAGTCGGCTGCTACCAAGGCCAAGCCGGCACGCAAATCGCGAACCGCCATACCAAAGCCGGGACCGGGGGATGAAGAGCGGACCATGGGGCTGCCCGCTGAAGACGGAAAGTCCCACGCACGCTTGCGTTCAGACATGGTGATCCGCGGCGTGGAATTGAACGCGGTCACAGCGGCACGATTCATCAAGCCCGAGTTCGGCGAGGTCGGCCTGTCCGATATGGCCGCCTCGCTCCGAGCATCTTGCGCCGCCGTCAGCGATGGTGACCTCTCTGGACCTGAAAAGCTGCTCAACGCCCAGGCCATTGCGCTAAACGTCATCTTCGGGGAGCTAGCACGGCGGTCGCACGCCAACATGGGCGAGTACCTCGACGCCAGTGAACGGTACATGCGCCTGGCCTTGAAGGCTCAGAGCCAGTGCCGCGCCACGATTGAGACGCTGGCGGCCATCAAGAACCCGCCCATCGTCTATGCCCGCCAGATGAACGTCGCCAACGGGCCGCAGCAGGTGAACAACAGCCAGCCTGCACAGAGCGCTGCGCCGGACATACGCACGCCGGAAACACAAAGCCCGCCGAACCAACTTTTAGAGGACGCCTCCCATGGCAGCACGCAACTGGACAACCGAGCAACGACGCAAGCAGGCCGAAGCGATTCAGAGCTGGCGCCCGTGGGACCAGTCAACCGGCCCCAAGACCGCCGAAGGCAAGGCTAAGACGGCGCGCAACGCTTGGAAAGGCGGCCACCGACCCGAGCTGCGCGCACTCGCTCGTGCGCTCAGCGAGGTGCGCCAAGGCTTGAAGGAAAGGGCCTTCCCCGATGCCTAGCAACTGCACCAAACCTCGCATTGAATGGGTTCCAGGCCCGGCGGCGCTTGAAACCTTGGCCATCGCAGAAGACCTGTTTCCGGGGATGGGACGGCAAGCCGTTATAGACCGGCTCGTCATCACCGGCCTATCTGCCTACCTGACCCGGCCATGGGAGCCTCCCGCACTGACCGGCCGCGCCCGCCATCGGTGGCGGCTGCCGGCTGAACTCGCTGGGAGGCGCACCCCGGGAAAAGACGACCCATAGGAGCGTATGCGGCCTCATTTCCCGGGGTCGCTGGCAATCGCCCTGCCGGCGCCGTCTACTGTCGAAAACTTGGAGTTCAAGCACAGCATGAACCACACCGAACCGCCCGAGCTGGCTCGACTGCTCACCCCCAAAGAGGCAGCTCAGCGGCTGCTCGAAGAAGCAACAAAGACCGCGCTTCGCACCGGTGGCGCAGCCGGCCTGCGTCCCGTCGTCGTGGACGGCCGCCGCATGTTCCGGCTTTCCGACGTGGACTCACTCGCACGCCTGGCGCTAGCAGCATGAGCCACACGCAATCGCGCCAGCAGGAAGACTGCGCATGGTTGCTCGACGGCGGCCGTGCTGACGCCTTCACCCCGCGTGACCTTTTCCGGGCAATGTGCATCGCGCGGGCCATGAAGGAGCACGGGATGGCCGAGCGCTTGAGAGTCGCGCTTCAAGATGCCTTCCAGGCTGCGGGCGTCACCGTACCCGAGGGGGCAGAGGCGATCTGCTCCCCACTTCAATAACGCTTCAACGCGCATTCAAGAACATGGCTATTCGTGACTGGTCCGCGCTTCAATGGGACGGTGCGCAGGGCTTCGCCCCTCAAACCGATTACCAGCTCGCCCGGTCATCGCTTGGGGATGCTGGCAAGGGTTCTGAAAACAAGTTCGCAGCCAACGCGCAGAACGCCGCGCTACTCCAATCTCTGGGCTACGGCGGCCAGGGCCTGAGCTATCTGCCTGATTCGGACTATGGCTTTGGTGCCCAGCCGGTCTGGAGCGATGAGGCCCGCAACTGGCTGGCCGACAAGGGCTACAGCCTCGGTGTCGCTCATGACCCCGGCACATCGGCTGGTGGGCGCGCGGAGTACTTCGGCCTGCTCGACCCATCGGGCAAGTACGCCCTGGGTCAGAGTGACCCGACGATGACCCAGAGCGACACGCTCATGGATCAAATCGCCATGTTCGCCGCCTTCCTCGGCCCGGCAGTGGGCGGCATCACATCCGCAGCGGGCGGCCTGGGCGCTGGTGCCGGTCTGGGCGGCAACATGGCCGGCATTGCGGCGGATGGCGTCAGCCTCGGCTCGGCCGGCATCGGCGGCGCGGGCGCTGTCTCGGCCGGTGCTGGCGCTGGGCTGGGCACTGGCGCGCTCGAAGGTGGCAGCTCAAGCGGCGCACTCGAAAGCGGCGGCAACAGCCTTGTCCAGAACAACGCCAACACCTTCTGGGACAAGGTGCAGAACGGAGCTTTGAAGGGCGGCGCGAAGGGCGGCATTACCTCGGCCGTCCAAGGCAAAAACCCCCTTAGCGGCGCACTGACTGGCGCGATTGGCGGGGCCATTGGCGGCGGCATCTCCAGCATCGGTGACGGCTCACTCGGCAATGCCATGTCTCTGGATTCGACCGGTGGCGGCTTGAACATCATCCCCGGCGCCTTCGGTGACGAGCTTGTGTCGCCCACAGACGGAATCATCAACAACCTCGGCAGCTTCGGTGAATCTGTCGGCAACACGGGCGGCGATATGGGCTGGACTGATTGGCTCTCGGGCTTTGGCTCTTCAAATGGCTGGAGTCCTTCGGACCTCGGAAGCTTCAGCGATCCTGGCACCTTCGACTGGGGAACGGTTGACCTCGGCGGCTATGACGGCTCCAGCAGCGTGCCAGGTCTGAACCTGCCGGACATTCCCGAAACAAGCTCGGGCCTGGACTGGAACAGGATCAACGACATACTGAGCCAGACGCCTACGGAGTTGCCAGAACTGGGCAGCATGACCGGCGGTGTCGGCTCTGGCTGGTGGGATGTCGTAAAGGGTGCCTTTGCGCCAGTCTCGGACGGCAAGGGCGGAACGAAGGCCAACCCGATGGGCACGGGCCTGATGGCGCTGCTAGGCGGGGGGCTGGGCGCTGCCAGCGGCGGTGGCACTGAAACGAAGACACAGGCTCCATGGGCCGCCGCTCAGCCTTACCTCACCAACGTGCTGGGCGACGCAGACAGCATGCGCGCCAACCTCGCCGCGAACCCGTTCACTCCGCAACAGACGCAGGCCTACCAAAACGCATACAGCGGCCTCGACCAAGCCCGCTCTGCGATGCCTGGGCTCCTGAACTGGAGCCAGCAAGCCATGCAGCGCCAGAGCACGACGCCCAGCTACGAACAACTGTTTGGCGGCCAGGGCACGCAGCCGGCGCAGATGCCGGCCGGCTTGCTCCAGCAGCAACAACCCACGATGCAAGCGGGCGGCCCAGGTGGCTTGCTCGGCAACGACGACCGCATGAAGGCGCTCATGGCCAAGGGCCGCGGCCTCATCGGCTAGCGCGTTTTCACGGATTCCGTGGCCTCTACCTCAGTAGTCTGATTGGAGGAGAAGCCAAGGGAGATCTGGCAATGTGCGCCGCATCAATCGAGATAACGTCGTCGCCGTCATGAAGGCAGTGGAGCGTCCATGAGCATGTATTCACGCGCGCTGGCTGGACCTCTCATGCTTTTGGCCGTGGCTTGCTTCCTTGCGGCGCTCGGTTTCCTAGGGTGGCAGTGCGTGCAGTGGCTCCGCGTAGGCCTGTGGCCGGAGGTGAGCGTCATCTACGCGCTGGCCTACGCAATGGACGCGAGCTGGAATACTTGGCTCGGCTACCCACAGCAATGGATCGGCGTGCACAAACTACTTAGCGGCACGCCGCTTGCGCTGGCTCTTTTCGTCGCTGGGGCGGCCTCAATGATGGCTGGCGCAGCGCTCGACACGTAGCGCGCCATTCCATAAGGAGCGGCACATGAACTGGTCCAGAGGTCTCTACCGTGTCTGGTATCTCGTCCTCATCATCATTGGCCTCGTTACGCTCGTTGCGCTTATCCAGCGTCCCAGTCAAGCGGTCGAGACTCTTCAGCTCGGCGCTTCGATGGGCGCCTTTGTGTTTTTCGCTGGCCTTGCTATTCGCTGGGTCGTCCGAGGCTTCCGCAAGACCTAAGGAACCGGCAGTGACAAAGGCATGGCAATGGGTAGCAGAGACGACCGAGTGATTGACGTCCAAGAGTTGAATGAGGAACGAGCTGCTCGCGTAAACGACCAACTCGACGGCTACCTCACGGAAGGCGCCAAAGCCTCAATTTTGCTGAACAGCGGCGCCATAGTTGCAACGCTTGGATTCTTGCAAGCGCTTGCGGGCAAGGATCTGGGCCATCAGTTCCTGCCGTACGGCATTTCGGCTGCGTTGTTGTTTGCGCTAGGGGCCATTTGTTCGGTGGCGACGTTTCATTCCCGGCATCGGCATCTGTGGGAGGTCTGGGTGCGGCAGAGCCCTGCCTACGTTTGGACGAATCTGRCTTATGGCCTAGCTGCGCTCTCACTAGTGTGCTTCGCAACTGGAGTTGCGGCGGTACTGTTCGGGGCGGCAAGCGTGTATCGCCAACCGTCAGAGCCTGCCCACGCAGTGAATGCGCCAGCGCCCGCGAACCGGGCCTCCGCACCGCTTGTCACCGCCAGCGCTGCAAGCAAGTAGCAGGCTGGATGCGGCCGAGGAACATAGTGGCCCACAAATTCTTGGGGGACGAATGGAAGTGCGCCGGCCGTAGCCCCACGCGAATCGCTAGCCTCCACGAGGCCTGGCAGGCAGTGTTCGACACCCTCCGGGCTCACCGCCTCGCAGGCGCCCAGTTCCTCAATGACTCGGGCGCCCCAACCTCTGACCGCGCTGCGCTTGGTGCAACTTGAATCGAGCAGCGAAGCGAAGGTGCAGCCCAAGGCGTCACTCTGGAAACGTTGCGCCTTCGGCATCTTCGTGCGCCTTCGGGGATTCTTGCGCCTTCGGCAGCTCCTGCAAACAACAGAGAAACACAGCCTAGCCAAGCGGGCTCGGTCTGAAAAACAATCAGCCGAAATCAGGGAGAGGCCAGACCATGAGGACAATGCGTGGCGTTGCAAAGATCGCCCTCGCGGCGCTTTGCGCTTGGCTCATAGGCGCTTGGCTGCTGACCGCGCTGCGGGATGAGTGGTCAGGGTTCGTCTATCCGAACAAGGATGACCTGAGCCGCCATCTAGAGATAGGCCCATACCCCACCATTGATGCCTGTCGCTCTGCATCGCTGCGCGCCCTATCGACCACATTCACGCCGCCAGGCGACTATGAGTGCGGGCTAAACTGTCGCGAAGATCCCCAGCATGGAGGCATCAAAGTCTGCAAAGTCACCGAGCGGTAATCCTGGTGAGGCCATGAAGACATTTCGCGACCAGTACGCGCGCGTGAGGGCCGGGACTTTCCTGCTCATCCTGGCTCTATCGGCTACGTGCCCGCTCGCCAAGCCGACAAGATCCCCAATCGTGCGCGCCGAGTTCATGCGCATGAACCCCTGCCCTGCCAACRGTCACACCCGTGGCGCCTGCCCTGGCTGGCAGGTAGACCACATCACGCCCCTGAAGTGCGGCGGGCCTGACACGACCACCAACATGCAATGGCTGAGCGTCGAGCAGCACAAGATCAAGACCGCCCGCGAGGCGAAGAGCTGCCGCACCTCGCGCGGTCATTCCAAGGCGGAGCAAGCGTCTTAGTCAATACAGAAACCACGCCCAAATAAGCGGTTAGCGTCCCATAACTTCTCCCCTATCCTCTCTCGCTCGAAAACATGAACAGAGGGAGGCTGAAATGAAGAATGCGATTTGGGCGACGGCATTGATGGCGTGCTTCTGCGGCGCCGAAGCAGCGCCCGCCCTGCTTTCTGGTTTTGAGTCTGGTTTGGCAGGCTGGCAGACCATCGGCGACGTGTCGGCGCAGTCGGCTGCATCGGGTCTGAACCCCACCGAGGGCACGCGCTCTGCGTTCCTGACGACGATGAGCAGCTATGAGAACCCGTTTTCAGGCACCGCCAGTCCTATCGGTTGGCAGGCTCAGCAGTTTCTCGGGCTACCGATAGGTCCAGGGGAGTTCATGGCGGCCATGCCAGACCTGCACCTTGCTCTCCCTGGCGGGGGATCGTATACATCGCCGGAAGTTGGCGAGAGTGGCGCAATGAAGCTGAGGTTCTACGTCGATTCGCCCAGTCTTATCTCATTCGACTGGAACCGCATCGGTCGGGATTACGACTCTGCCTACTTCAGCTTGTGGGCTGACGATTCGAGCGGGTTCAGGATCAACGATTGGCTTTGGGCAAATCCTGCCTACTACTTGCCATTCGGCGACAGCGGCGTGGACTTGTGCTCGCGAACACCCGAGTACTGCACCTCCTTCAATCTCAATGGCGAGACTGGCTGGCACAAGCACAGCCTTGCGGTCATGGACGCGGGTTGGTACTACATCGGCTTCGCGATGGGTGAGGTGGCGGAGGGAACCGTCCCGTCTGTGCTTGCGCTAGACAACCTTCAAATTCAATCGCTGGCCGAGCTTCCCGAGCCAAACGCCGCACTCCTCGCTGCTGGCGCTCTCGCGGCACTAGGCATCAGCTCCAGGCGGCGCAAGCAGATCAACTAGTCGTCAAAAGAGCTGGTCCTGTTGCCCAAGGTCATCGACCTTCGGCAGTGGCTTCGACTTCGGCTCCTTCTTCGGCCTCGATGGCAGCGGCGCCGGCTCGGCCTGCAGTCGCTCGGTGGGAAACTGCTTCATAAAGCTCATCGCCTCGGCCGTCGTGCAGTCGAGCCACCGGTCGTAGTCCGACTCTTCGAGGATCACAGGCATACGCTTCTCGTCATCCGGGCGATGGAAGCGCCGATACAGAGCATGGTCGTCGGCGTTCACGGTGAGCATCGTGTAGGTCGGGACCAGTTCGCCGGTCTTCGGGTCCGCCCAAAGGTTCCAGAGGCCGGCCACTCCCATCGGCACATCGTCTGCCCGCTTGACCGCCCAGCGCACAGCCTCGCCGGTTTCCCAGCATGGCTCGAACAACCGGCGCGCCGGGATGATGCAGCGCCGTCCCTTCTTCCAGGCCTCGCGAAAACTTGGCTTGGACGCCGCCGTTTCAGACCGGCAGTTGTAGGTCTTCCGGCCGAACGCCGTGTTGTCAGCCCAGTCCGGCAGCAAGCCGTACTGCCCTACTTTGCCCTCGCGGTCCAGTTGGGCGCGGTCGGCCGGCCGGATGACGAATTGCGCGTAGCCGCCTGGCCAGATTTGCGACTCAAGAGGTTTGGAGTCGTCGGGCCTCGCAACACCGAAGTGCCGCATCAACAGATCTTGGTCAGTGACGGGCTCGTAGTTGGAGCACATGGCAGCGTGGTCGGGCTAACTCAACATGGCCGAGCCTACATCCAAGTGCGGCGAGCCCTCAGTTTTCCTCAGCCGCTCTCTGGGCTCCGGGTATGACCGGCTCCGCATGGCGGCAACTCCAAGCCACAGCAGAGAACTTGCCCTTGGGGCGGGTGTACCGGTACTTCCTGAAGGTCAGCCGCACTCGGCCGAGCCAGCCGGCGTCCACCTCAACTCGAATCTCGTTGTCAGGAACTAAGGCCGCATCGGGCAGCGAACATTGGGCCTTTCCGACGTGCTCACTAGGCACACGGCCCAGGATGCCGTTATCGACGCGAGTGGACGGGAGCGGAGTGATGTGTTCTGGGGCTTCAGTCATGCCGCCATGCTGCCCGCCAGTCGGCTCACCAGGTGAGCCTGGTGTGCCTAAAGCTTGACCGGCGAGCGGTCGCTGTAGCCCATATCAGCCCAGAGCTGACGCGCTTCTTTGTAGAGACGACCCATCGCAGCTTCTTCGAGTTCAGCAAGCAATTGCGCTGTGCCGACGCTTTTGACGCTCCCAGCAATTGCCGGCCATGTGAAGCAGGCGCAGGCCTAGAGGGCCGTGAGACCACGCTTACCTGCCGGGGCGAGCCACCGCGAGAGATGCGTGGATGGTTGAATAAATGGCGAGTCGAGACTCGCGAAGGGCTTACAGCATGGCTCCCTTCGATTTGCGTCATCGCGAAGCGTGACGGAGTTGTACCCGAGCGATGGCTGTGCCTGGTTCTCGCTATTCGTTGTGCAGCTCGCAGGAGCGCGCTCTGCGCTTGGGCCGGCTCCAATTCCTTCGTCGTCGCACCGCGGTGCGACAGGAGACCAATCGAGCACCCCGGCCCTTCGGCGCGCTCTGCGATCTGACCTTAGCCGGAAGCGAGTTCGGCTGGGTTAGATTTCAAGATGGGCGACTTCCGCCCGCCGCGGCGACCTCTCAGATCTTGTTCCTTCGATAGCGTCATCCAGAGCAGACGAGCATTCTTGTTCGCCAGCGCAACGCTGGCTTTGGCCCATCCTATGCGTTCACGGAGTTGCGCTGCCCACCGTGATAGCTGGTCGTCGCGTTTCGAGGCCGATGCGAGCGCGCTTTGGGCGCCAATGACCAGCAAGGTTCGCAGGTACTCGTTTCCATGCTTCGTGATTCGGCCTAGACGCGTGGTGCCCCCAGTGGAGTGTTGGCTGGGAGCTAGGCCCAGCCATGAACCAAACTGCCTGCCGTTCTCGAACTGTTTGAGATTCCCGGCAGTCGCCGAGATCGCTGAAGCCCCGAGGTAGCCAACACCCCAGATTTTCATGGCGCGCTTGGCATTGGCGTCTGATTTCACATGACGCTTGATTTGCTGCTCGCACCAGGCCACCCGACGCTGTAAATCCAGGTACTGGGCAAATGCTTGCCTGAGTGATGCTTTGACCAGCGGCGTGAGTGCATCGTTGACGTCGCGCAGGATGTCAGGCATCGCTTTTTGAAATACTTCCCTGCGGCGCGGCAACACGATACCGAACTCGAACAAGATCCCCCTAACCCGGTTGATGCTTGAGGTGCGCTGCTTGATGTACCCCACTCTGAGCGCGTGAAGCGCTAACCAGCTCTGCTGCAACCGTGACTTGACTGGAACGAAGCGCATCCGTGGCCGACCCGCTGCTTCGCAGATAGCCTCGGCGTCGTTTGCGTCACTTTTCGCTGCCTTACCGCCAAATCTGTAAGGCGCCACGAAAGAGGGCGAGATCAGTCGCACTTCAAGGCCCATTTCCCCCAGAACCCTGCCCCAGTGATGGGCAGAAGAGCACGCCTCCATTGCGACGATGCAACCCGTGGGCAGCTTTGCGCACCACGCCCTAAAGTCCGCCCTGCGCACTTGCCGCGCGACCACTAAACGCTCACACGCGTCAACGGCGTGTACTTGGATCACGTCCTTCGCCAGATCCGCGCCGACACGAACAATGACTGCGTGATTGCGGGCCATGTGTCTTCTCCGCAGAGACATTAGTGCCACGACCGAATAAATTCACCCTGCTGCTCGGCGATTTGCCTGACCTACTGCTTTGCATTTCAACCGCAGAGCCGGTTTCGTCCCATGCCTCGCTGCGACAAGGGAACCGCTGGCGCTCAACCGCAAATACGGGAAGTTCCCGCAATTGATGAGCAAGCGCGGTGTGGGCGGTCGCAACAAGGCCGGCCCGCCAGACGTGGCGCCGGCCTCAGTTGAGAGGTTTTCTCTCTTGCTCCAGCCGATCTCGGATTTCCTGGATCAGCATGAGCATTGCTGCCCCCTCGCGAGCTTTGGCCTTGTACGCATCAATCAGCCGAGCGTTGCCCGGCGATTCACGCAGTGCCAGCCGAATCAACTCTAGCTCCTCTTCGATGTTGACCATCAAGAGGCGCGCGGCATCGAGATCTGAGGAGCTGTCTGCCATCTGCAATCTCCATCCATGGTTTGTCGCCCCTTCAAGCACGCCATCCCCTCAGCGCCAGCCGAGGCGGCACGGCAGCAGTCAACCCGGCCTGACCATTTCTTTCATGCAGGGGCTATTGAGCACCTCGTACCCCATCTGCCGGAGATCGGCCAAATGAGCCTCCGCGATGCCAGCCAAAGTACCGTCAGCGTCAGGCAGCGGCCAGCGCTTCGAGTTGTGCCTAGATCAACTTGGCGGCCATAGCGAGCGCAGCGACGTGCTGCTTCCAGTCACCATCAAATCCAGCCAGCCAAGGGGAGAACTCCATGCCCGTCGTCGAGCGCCGCACCACTGACCGGACCCACAACGAACAGTGGCTCCAAGCCATGCGTGATGAACTCAGGAAGGTTCAGTTCCTGCACGCCGTTGAGGTCGATGAAGTTGACGGGGGAGCCTTGGCGCGACATCTTCGAGAGCTTCGAGGGACGCCACATCCGTTTCATCTAGCGCGCCGCGAATGCGTCTATGCCAAGCTGGTGTTAGGCCAACAGCGGCGTTAGAAACTGGACGCTCCGCGGGACCTCTGAACTGGCTCGGCTAGGTGCTTTGTGCTTCGAGAGGGACGGCGCCAACAGATCCCGTCAGCCCCGCGGACTTACCGATCTTTAGCGATGGGCTCGAAGGCAGCAGGATCCACCTGCCCCCGCGGAAGGCAATGCCACTGTTCATGGTCGAGTAGCGCCTCTTCAGCGCCGACTTTCCAACAACGACTTGCACAATGGGCGCACCGGCAGCTGCTTCAGTGCTAAATACCCTCGCCGCCGCTTGGACACCTATGGCCCTGAGGAAAACGGCGGTGGCACCGGGCGAATAGGTGCTCGGAATCAACGTATCCCCGGCAAGAAATACGTCCCTTACGTCGGGCGGAGCCGCAACCGGAACCTCGCGGGCAACTTCAAGTTGCACCGTTGATGTTTCCTGAGCCTGCTCGGGCGCAATCTGATTCTGAGCGGCTCGCTGGCGGGCTAGGGCCGCCAAGCCCTCTCTAATTTCGGCCCTTAGCCTCTCGTTGGCCACCGCGTCAGCAGACATACCTTTACGACCAGCAATCGACGCAGCTAAGCCGACGCCAAACAGCGCAACCAAGATCGAGAAGAACATTAGTGCCACGGCGGTAACTCCTTCGCGCTAGCCGGTCTTGCCGATGAGTGCATTCAAGAGATCAGCCTGCTCTTCATTGTGCTCTCTTGCCTCGCGCTCTGCAGCCCACTTCCCCACTCCGTACGCGAAGTACGCACAGGAGATCGCTAACACGATGCCGAAAGCGATCTGGATGGACTTAAATCCGCAGTTCTCGAGGCCTATCCAACCCGCGTAAATGGACCCATAGAAGGAGCCATGGAGCAACATGTGCTCGGTGAAATGCAGCGTGTGCACTGTCGCTCGCCGCTTTACCTCGTCTAGCGCAACGAGGCCAAAACCGATAGCCAACACAAAGACGCCACCAAGCACCAGACTCCATACGAGGATCTCACCCGGGCCCGTCGGCAGATAGCACTGCACAGCCTCAACGCTATGTACGTCCATCCACTCCCCTTTTCAACGCAGTCTAAGCAGCGTTGGACAAACGATGGGGCAGCGTTTTCCAGCGGACGACATTCCGAATCGCCGTACATGCGCGTTACATGAAAGCCGGAAAAGAAAAAGGACTTAGAGGCTTTCGCTTCTAAGTCCTTGATTTTATTTGGGGTGGCTGATGGGACTCGAACCCACGACGACAGGAATCACAATCCTGGACTCTACCAACTGAGCTACAGCCACCGCAGAGCCAAAAAGTATAACCGATAAATCAGGGTGCGCTGGCCGCGGAGGCCGGTGCCTCGACCTTGATGGCGGCCTTGTACTGCGACTTCAGCGCGGCCAGATAGGCCTGGCCTTCGGCACGGGCCCAGGCGCCGGAATATTGCTGGGCGGCGCGCTTGTCGTCGATGACGGCGGCGTCGCGCGGCTGGAGCTGGTTGATGCGCACGACGACATAGCCACCATCTTCGGCAGCCACACCGACGACGGCCGGCAGCTTGGCGGCATCGGCGCCGAGCACGGCTTCGAGCTGGCCACGCGTCAGGTTCTGCGGCTTGGCGCGCGAAACGGAAACCGCGGCTTCCAGGCCGGCGGTGTCGGCCGGGTTGGCCTTGAGCGCCGCCAGGCGCGCTTCGCCGGCCTTCTTGGCCTGCTCGGTGGCGAGCTTCCTGACGAGCTGGTCGCGCACCTTGACCTTCACGTCGGCCAGCGGCGGCACGCGGGCCGGGTTGTGCTGGACGATGCGGGCCGACACGAGCTGGCTCGTACCGGTCTCGACCGCTTCGGTGTTGCGCTTGTTGCGCAGCGCGTCGTTGCCGAAGACGGCTTCCAGCAGCTTGGGCGACGCGAGCGGGCCGGCGGCACCCGGCAGGGGCTGGCGCTGCACGGTGGCGGTCTGGAGCTGCAGCTTGAGCTTGTCGGCGGCGGGTTGGAGGCTGTCGGACTGCTCGTAGACGAGGTTGCCGAACTGCTCGGCGGCCTCGGAATAGCGGCGCTGGGCGAGCTGCTTGCGCACCTCGTTCTCGACCTCGGCGCGCACGGCCTCGAAGGGCTTCTTGTCGCCGCCGCGGGTGCCCGTCAGCTGGATGATGTGATAACCGAAATCGGTCTCGACGAGGTTGCTGATCTCGCCCTGCTTCATCGCGTAGACGGCAGCGTCGAACTCCTTGACCATGGCGCCGCGGCTGAAGAAGTCGAGGTCGCCGCCATTGGCGCCCGAACCCTCGTCCTGGGAATTCTTCTTGGCCAGCGCGGCGAACTCGGCCGGGTTCTTGCGAACCTGGGCCAGGATCTCCTCCGCCTTGGCCTTGGCCTTGGCGTGCTCCTCGGCCGAGGCGCTGCGCTCCACCTTGATGAGGATGTGGCTGGCGCGACGCTCTTCGGGCACGCCGTAGCGCGCGGCGTTTTCCTTGTAGTAGTTCTGCAGGTCGTCTTCGCTGAACTTGACGTCCTTCTTCAGCGCTTCCAGGTCGAGCACGACGTACTGGATCTGGGCCGATTCGGGCAGCTGGAACTTGTTGGCGTTGGCCGATTCCTTGTAGAAGGCCTCGATGTCGGCATCGCTCGGGTTGATCTTGGCCGCGAAGTCCTTGATGTCGAAGCGCTGCACTTGCACTTCGCGCTGCTGCAGCAACGAGTCGAAAGCGAGCTTGGCGTTGGCGGCCGCAGCGACGGCGGAAGACTCGACACCCGACGTGACCTGGCGCAGCGACATGTCCTGGCGCAGCTTCTCCAGGAAGATGGCCGAATTCATGCCCTGGGCAGCCAGGATGGCCTTGTTGACCGAGCCGTCGGGGTTGCGCATGAAGGCGAACTGCGGGTCGCGCTTGAACAGCGCGTCGAGACGTTCATCACTGACGCTGAAATGCTGATGTTCGGCAGCGGCCTTGAGCGTGCGCTCGGTAACCAGGCCTTCAAGCGCCTGGCGCTTCACTTCCGGCGTGTCCAGCAGCTTGGGGTCCACGCCCGGGTTCTGGCGGCGGATGCGCTCGGCCTGGTCGCGTTGTGCAACTTCCCATTCACCCTGGGTGATCTTGCGGCCATCGACGCTCGCCACGGCGGTATTGGCGCCACCCATCATGCTGGTATAGCCCTGCATGCCGACGAAGGCGAAGGACGGCAGGATCAGCAGCGTCAACAGGAACTGGAGCAGGCGGTTGTGCTGGCGGACGAATTCAAACATCTCGAGGAGCCTTGAGGATCAAACGCGACGAAGGCGAACCGAGGTTCGCCTTCGAGGGAGTCGCATTCTAAATGCGAGACGGCGGACGCCGCCCTGGGGTCGGGTGGTGGGCGCTGACGGGCTCGAACCGCCGACAATCTCCGTGTAAGGGAGGTGCTCTACCAACTGAGCTAAGCGCCCGGGAGAAACCGGGAAATCGCGGGACCGGCTGAAGGTTCAGTTCACGGCGTCTTTGAGCGCCTTGCCGGGTTTGAACTTGGGCACCTTGGCCGATTTGATCTTGATCGTATCGCCGGTGCGCGGGTTGCGGCCGGCGCGCGCGGCGCGCTTGGTGATGCTGAAGGTGCCGAAGCCCACCAGCGAAACGGTGCCATTCTTCTTCAGCGTCGTCTTGACGCCGCCGATCACGGCTTCGAGCGCGCGGCCTGCAGCGGCCTTGGAGATGTCGGCCTGCTTGGCGATGTGCTCGATCAATTCTGACTTGTTCACTCGTGCCCCCTCATGACGATTCAGCGGACTGTTGAGCCCTGCACCGTGAGGGGCGCAGGACTGCGTTGCAGATGTCGATCCCGCGCACTGCGCAGCCTGTGACAGGCCGACGACAAACGGCCAAGGCGCGCGCGGGGAAGCGGATTCTAGACGCGCGTCCGGCGCTGGGCAGGGCGGGAAAAGTCCCGATACAACTCGGTGTCCGACGTGCGTCGGAACAGCGTCTCAGCGGGCTTTGGCGCGGATTTCCGGCAGGGCCTTCTGCAGGTAATAGACCATGGACCAGATGGTCAGCACCACGGCGGCATAGATCAGCCAGGTGCCCCAGAGCCGGGTCGGGATGAGGCCGAAGAGCTGGCCGTCATAGAGCAGGAAGGGGATGGCGACCATCTGCACGGTCGTCTTGAGCTTGCCGACCATGTGCACGGCGACGCTGCGCGAGGCGCCGATCTGGGCCATCCATTCGCGCAGCGCGGAGATGGCGATCTCGCGGCCGACGATGACGAGGGCGACAAAGGCGTTGACGCGGCCGAGTTCCAGCAGGATCAGCAAGGCCGAGCAGACCAGGAATTTGTCGGCCACCGGGTCGAGGAAGGCGCCGAAGGAGGAGGTCTGGTTGAGCTTGCGCGCCAGATAGCCGTCCAGCCAGTCGGTCAGCGCCACGACAACGAACAGCACCGTCGCAAACAGGTTCTGGTGCGCCGGCGTCATTTCCAGATAGAAGACGCCGACGATCAGCGGGATCGCCACGATGCGAGCCCAGGTCAGCAGAGTCGGCAGCGTCAGGAACATGCCGGCATTGTGCCCATGTCGACGCCCACCTCTGGGGCGCCGCAGTCGCGACTGTGGCGGCCAGCCCTCAGTTCAGGCTGAGCGGCTTGAAGCGTCGGTCTTCCTCGAAAAGAAAGGTCTCGGTGAACTTCCAGGGCTCGGGCATGCGCCGCACGTCGCCAAAGGGAGCGGCGCGATGGATGGCGTCGATGGCCAGCTGCAGGGTTTCCGGCGCAAACCGGGGTGGTCGGACCACGTTGACGCGGCGCACGCTGYCGTCGGCCTTGACCTCGATTTCCAGCACCACGACGCTCAGCACATGCGAAGGCGCCTTCGTCATGAAGCTGCCCTCAGGGTTGGCCATGACCAGGCGCTCGGCGGCCTGGTGGCGCAGCTCCGCCTGCGTGCGTACTGGCTTGGGCGGCGGCAAGCCGGCGGGCTTCGGGGCCGCCACCACGGTGGGCGAAGGCTGCGGGGCAGGCTCGAGAACCACGGCGCGCGGAATGCCGTCGGTGGGCACCGCAGGCGCCGGCGCACGCGGCGCTGCCGCGCAGCCGGCCAGCAGCGGGCCGATCAGCCAGCGGGCGGCGCGCTTCAAAGGGGCGATGGTGGGCACGGCGTTCTCCTCATGGCTCGAATTGTTCTGCCTCGTACCCGGCACGAGGTGCGACGGATTTCTCGCCGCAACCGCCGTAGCCGTAGCGCAATGCAACGCAGGGTAAGCGTTCTGTACCTAGTGCAGCGCGCGGTAGATTTCTTCGGCGAGTTCCCGTGAGATGCCCTTGACGCCGCACAACTCGTCCACGCTCGCCCCCGCCACGCCGCGCACGCCGCCAAAGCGCTGCAGCAGCTGGGCGCGCTTCTTCGGGCCGACGCCCGGCACGTCCTCCAGCCTCGACCCCCCCGTGCGCGTGGCGGCGCGCTTGGCGCGCATGCCGGTGATGGCGAAACGGTGGGCCTCGTCACGGATCTGCGCAATCAGCATCAGCGCGGCCGAATCACGGCCAAGGTAGACCTTTTCACGGCCGTCGGCAAATACCAGCTCCTCCAGCCCGACCTTGCGGCCCTCGCCCTTCTCGACGCCGGCGATCAGCCCCAGGTCCAGCCCGAGTTCCTCGAAGACTTCGCGCGCCATGCTGACCTGGCCGCGGCCCCCGTCCACCAGCACCAGGTCGGGCAGGCGGCCGGTGCCGAGCTGGGCCGCCTCCGCCATCTTGCTGTAGCGGCGCGTCAGCACCTGGCGCATGGCGGCGTAGTCGTCGCCGCCGGTGATGCCCTCGATGTTGTAGCGCCGGTACTGGCTGCTCTGCATCTGGTGGTTCTCGAAGACGACGCAACTCGCCATCGTCGCTTCGCCAGCCGTGTGGCTGATGTCGAAACATTCGACGCGGAACTTGTTGATCTCGACCACCGACAGGTCCAGCGACTCGACCAGTGCGCGCGTGCGCGCCTGTTGCGAGCCCTCCTCGGCCAGCAGGCGGGCGATCGCCAGTTGGGCGCCCTTGACGCACATCTCCTGCCAGATGCGCCGCTGGCCGCGCGGCTGGGCCTGCACGGTGACGCGGCTGCCGAGCTGCTGGGCCAGCGCCTCGGCCAGGCTGGCGTCGACCGCTTCGCTGACGATGATGAGCCCGGGCACCGGCGACGCGAGATAGTGCTGGGCCATGAAGGCCTCGAGCACCTGGCGCTCGGCCGACACCACTTCCTCGTCGTCGAGGCGGATCGCCGTCGCATCGTCGACATGCTTGGGGAAGAAGGCGCGGTCGCCCAGATGCCGGCCACCGCGCACCATCGCGAGGTTGACGCAGGCCCGCCCCCCCTGCACCTTCACGGCCAGGATGTCCACATCGCGGTCGCGACCCGTCGCGCTGCTTTCCTCGATGACCTGCTGCTGCAGCACCTTGGACAGTGCCTGGATCTGGTTGCGCACCTCCGCCGCCAGCTCGTACTCGAAGCGCTCGGCGTAGGCGCCCATCTGCTGCTGCAACGAAGCCATCACCTCGTCGGTCTCGCCGCGCAGGAAGGCTTCGGCGCTCTGCACGTCGCGTGCRTACTCGCCGGTCTGCCCCGCCGGCACGCAGGGCCCGGAGCAGCGCTTGATCTGGTGCAGCAGGCAGGGGCGGCTGCGGTTGTTGAAGACGCTGTCCTCGCAGGTTCGCAGCTTGAACACCTTCTGCATCAGCTGGATGGACTCCTTCACCGCCCAGGCGCTCGGGAAGGGCCCGAAATAGTGATGCCGCTTGTCGACCGCCCCCCGGTAATAGGCCATGCGCGGCCAGGCGTGCGAKGTGATCTTCAGATAGGGGTAGCTCTTGTCGTCCCGGAACAGGATGTTGAAGCGCGGGTTCAACGTCTTGATCAGGTTGTTTTCCAGCAGCAGGGCCTCGGCCTCGGTGCGCACGACCGTCGTCTCCATGCGGGCGATGCGCGCGACCATCAGGCCGATGCGGGTGCCGCCGTGGTTCTTCTGGAAGTAGCTGCTGACGCGGCGCTTCAGGTCCTTGGCCTTGCCGACATAGAGCACCTCATCCCGGGCATCGAAATAGCGATAGACGCCCGGCAGGGGCGGCAGGGCATTGACTTCGGCCTGCAGGCGCTCGCGGGCCTCGCGGGCGGCGGCCTCCATTTCGGCGCCGCGCTGCTTCTCGGCGGCTTCGATGACCGCGCGCTCGGCGGCCAGATCTTTTTCGTTCGAGGCCTGCTGCTGGTCAACGGCTTCGGTGTTGGAAGGGGTCGTGCTCGACATGCAGGGAATTGTGGCCTGGGAGAATTGGCCCATGAGAGCGCCGATGCTTTGGGACATCTTCTGCCGCGTCATCGACAACCATGGCGACCTCGGCGTCTGCTGGCGGCTCGCGCGCGACCTGGCCGGGCGCGGCGACGCGGTGCGGCTTTGGGTCGACGATGCCTCGGCACTGGCCTGGATGGCGCCCGAGCGCCTCGCAGCGGTCGAAGTGCTTGCCTGGCCCGACGGCGAGGTGGCCGCGCAATCCGGCGACGTCGTCATCGAAGCCTTCGGCTGCGAGCTGCCACCGGCCTTCGTCGCCCGCATGGCCGCGCGCCAACCGGCACCGCGCTGGATCAACCTCGAATACCTCAGCGCCGAGGACTATGTGGAGCGCAGCCACGGCCTCGCCTCGCCGCAGTTCAGCGGCCCGGGTGTCGGGCTGACCAAGCATTTCTTCTACCCGGGCTTCACGCCGCGCACCGGCGGCTTGTTGCGCGAGCCGGACCTGCTCGATCGCCAGGCGGCTTTCGACGGCCCCGCCTGGCTGGCCGAGCGCGGCTGGGCGGCTCGGCCGGGCGAGCGCGTCGTCAGCCTGTTCGCCTACGCCAACCCGGCCCTGCCAGCGCTGCTGGACACGCTGGCTACCCAGCCGACGCTGCTGCTCGCCTGCCCCGGGCCGCTGCAGGCGCAGATCCGCGATCGCCCCGGCCTGCGCACCATCGCCCTGCCGTATCTGCCCCAGGACGACTACGACCGTCTGCTGTGGGCCTGCGACCTGAACTTCGTGCGCGGCGAGGATTCATTCGTCCGCGCGCAGTGGGCCGGCAAGCCCTTCGTCTGGCATATCTACCCTCAAGACGACAACGCCCACCACGCCAAACTCGAGGCCTTCATGGCGCGCGCCGAACTGCCTTCGGGCTGGCGTGAGGTCTGGCGCGGCTGGAACGGCCTGGCCGCCCTGCCCGACTCGCTCCGCGGGCTGGAAATGGCGGCCAGCCACGCCCCGAAGTGGCGTGCGCAATTGGCGGCTCAGCCCGATCTGCTGGCGCAATTGCAGGGCTTCTTAGGGGTTTCCAGCTAGAATGTCGGGCTTTGCCGCGCCAACCCGAGACGGGTTCTCCTGGAGTCTGGTGCGCCGTCCAGCCGGAATATCCGGCGCCTCACACCGCAATTCACCATGAAACTCGCTCAAGAAATCCGCGCCGGCAATGTGATCATGCAGGGCAAGGACCCGATGGTCGTCCTGAAGACCGAATACAGCCGTGGTGGTCGCGGTGCCGCCACCGTGCGCATCAAGATGAAGAACCTGCTGAACGGCGCCGGCGCCGAGCTGGTCTTCAAGGCCGATGACAAGATGGAGCAGATCATCCTCGACAAGAAGGACTGCACCTACACCTACTTCGCCGACCCGATGTATGTCTTCATGGACACCGAGTACAACCAGTACGAAGTCGAGTCCGAGAACATGGGCGACGCGCTGTCCTACCTGGAAGACAGCATGGCCGTCGAAGTGACCTTCTACGACGGCAAGGCCATCTCCATCGAACTGCCCACCAGCGTCGTTCGCGAGATCGAGACCGAGCCGGCCGCCAAGSGCGACACCTCGGGCAAGGTCATGAAGCCTGCTCGCCTGAAGGGCACTGGTTTCGAAATCTCCGTGCCGGCTTTCGTCGAAAACGGCGACAAGATCGAAATCGACACCCGCACCCACGAGTACCGCAAGCGCGTCTGACGCGACGGCCGCGGCCTCACGACAAAACGCCCGCTTCAAGCGGGCGTTTTGCTTTATTCGGCGTCGTCAGAAAGGTCGGGAACTTCCAATTCGGCGTCGATCTCGCTGTCGAAATCGGCGGCGCTGCCCTTGACGGGAATCCAGGGCCGGTCCAGCGGACGATAGACGCGGCTTTGCAGGCGGGCCAGGCGGTCGGAGCGCTCGATGGCGTTCATCACCGCCTCGGGGGCGATCAGCATCGCGAAAGGGTCAGCCAGATTCGGGGTGGTGGACAGCATGGTGGGCCTCGTGTTTGACGATGACTCCACTGTAGGCAGCGCCGCCTCGGCGCAACAGTCGGCTCAGCGCCCTAGGCGCTGTAAGACTTTTCCCTACACGGCCCTCAGGGCGAGAACTAGTTGGCGCTGCTGGCGCTTTGAGCCGAAGCGGCCGCTGCGGCCGCGCGCTGCTGGCGCTCCTTGATCAGGCGGCGCAGCTCCTTGGCCATCACGTCACGGCCACCGCGCTCGGCAAAGTCGGCCACCGTCAGCTCCTGTTCGTTGGCCGCGCGCGGTTCGGCGCCCGCCTTGATGAGCAGGGGCACGAGATCGCTGTTGCCGTAGCGCGCCGCCATCATCAGCGGCGTCGTGCCGTTCTCGGAGCGCGCATTGAGTTCGGCGCCCTGGGCGATGAGGAAGGCCGCGACGCCGTTGTCCGGCCCGCTGCAGGCGTAATGCAGCGGCGTCCAGCCCTTGCGGTTGACGGCCGCGCCGCGCTTCACCAGGGCCTGCACGGCCGGCAGCGAGCCGCGCACGGCGGCAATCATCAACGGCGTCTCACCCTGGGCATTGGCCTCGTCCACCTGCGTCAACGGCGAGGCCAGCAGGCTGTCCAGCGCGCGCAGCGATTCCTCGCGCACGGCAATGAAGATGGCCTTGCGGCCGCGCGAGTCGGCCTGGTTGGGGTCCACGCCCTTGAGCAGCAGGCCCAGCACGGTCCGCGGGTCATTCAGCTCGGCAGCGGTGACGAAGTCGTCGATGGGCGCCGCCTGCACGGCCATGGAGGCCAGCAAGGCCAGCGCGGTCAGCCCCCGCTTCATGCGGTTCATGCGGTTCATGCGCCCTCCGGCAGACCGAACAGCCGCCGCGTGTTGGCCGTCGTGCGCGCCGCCAGTTCCGCCACCGGCAGGCCCAGCGCATCGGCCACCGCCTTCGCGACGTGGGGCACATAGGCTGGCGAATTGGTCTTGCCACGGTAGGGCACGGGGGCCAGATAGGGGCTGTCGGTCTCGATCAGCAGCCGGTCCAGCGGCAGCAGCTTCAGCAGGTCGCGCAGGTCCTGGGCGTTCTTGAAGCTGACGATGCCCGAAAACGAGATGTAGTAGCCGCGCTCGACGGCCGCCAGGGCCACCTCGGCCGTCTCGGTGAAGCAATGGAAGACACCCCCGGCCTGTTCGCCGCCCTCCTCGTCCAGCACGCGCAGCGTGTCGGCCGCGCTGGAGCGGGTATGGATGACCAGGGGCTTGGCGGCCTGCTTCGCGGCGCGGATATGGGTGCGGAAGCGCTCGCGCTGCCATTCCATGTCGTCGATGCTGCGGCCGTTCAGGCGGTAGTAGTCCAGCCCCGTCTCGCCGATGGCGACGACACGTGGCAGCGCCGCCAGGCCCACCAGCTCGGCCACGTCGGGTTCACGCATGTCCTCGGTGTCGGGATGCACGCCGACGGTCGCCCAGAGCTGAGCGTGTTCGAGGGCCAGCGCATGCACGGCCTCGAACTCCTCCATCTGTGTGCAGATGCAGATGGCCTGCTCGACCTGGGCCGTTTGCATGTCGGCCAGGATGGCCGGGAGATTTTGCTTCAGCTCAGGGAAGCTGAGATGGCAATGCGAGTCAATGAACATCAGAGCGTTTGCGTGGGCTTGCTCGACGAGATCGCCGTGCCCAGGATTTCCTCGATGCGCACGCGGATCAGCCGCGTCTTCTCGTCGCCGGGGAAGCGCACACCCACGCCCTGGGTGCGGCCGCCCGAAGCATTGGCCGGCGTCAGCCAGGCCACCTTGCCAGCGACGGGGTAGCGCTGGTTGTCCTCGGGCAGGGCCAGCAGCAGATAGACGTCCTCGCCGAGCTTGTAGTCGCGCGTCGTCGGCACGAACAGGCCGCCCTCGGCGAAGGCCGGGATGTAGGCGGCATACAGCGCCGACTTCTCGCGGAAGACGAGCTGGATGACGCTGGGCCGCGCACCGGACGATGCCCCCACGCCGCCCACCGTGGGCAAAGGCAGGTTGCCGCTCATCTTGCTGGGCTGGAACTGCGCGGGCTTGGAGGTGTCGTCGCTCATGAGGTCCGAGTGTAGTCAGCGCGCCGCGGCCGAGATGGCAGTCTGGGCTTGTGCGACGAGAGCCTCTATCCACAGCCCGGCGTTCAGCGGGTGCTCGGCATGGCGGGACGCGCGGCGCAGTTCGGCATCCCAGGCCAGCAGCGGCGCCGGGCGCTTGGGCGATGGCAGGGAGGTCGCGGCAAAAAACTGGCCCGGCCGGCCATGACTGCGGCGCACCAGGTCGTGGCACAGGCGCTGCAGCGCGTCGATGGCGCGCGGCGGCGCCCAATCCGACAGGGCGGCCACTTCGCCCCGCGCGACCCGCTTGGGCAGGGCCTGCCAGGCGGCGTCGGTCAGGCCGGCCTCGTGCCAGGCCAGCGCCTGCTGCGGCCGGCCGCCGGTGGCGTCGAGCAGGCCCTCGGCGCCGTCGACACCTTTGGACGCCAGCCAGGCCAGCGCGGCTGCGCGCTCGGGCAGCGGCAACGGCAGCGGCTGGCAGCGGCTGCGGATGGTGGGCAGCAGCGCGGCGCTGTCATGGCTGGCCAGCGCGAAGCGCAGCAGACCGGAGGGCTCCTCCAGCGTCTTCAGCAAGGCATTGGCCGCGATGCCGTTCAGCGCTTCGGCCGGGAAGATCACGACCACCTTGGCCCGGCCGCGCGCCGACGTCGCCTGCGCGAAGGCGAGCAGGTTGCGCACCGCCTCAACCTTGATTTCCTTGCTGGGCTTGGCCTTGCCGGCCTTGGGCGCGTCGGGTTCCTCGAAAGGCAGGCCGAGAGACTCGCGCGCCGCGGCATCCAGGGCTTCCGGCATCAAAAGCTGGAAGTCCGGGTGGGTGCCGCTGGCAAACAGCTTGCAGCTCGCGCAGTGGCCGCAGGCCACTTGGCCCTCGGCGCGGGCTTCGCACAGCCAGCTTTGCGCCAGCTTGACGGCCAGTTCGAGCTGGCCGACGCCGGCCGGCCCCTGCACCAGCAGCGCGTGCGAACGCGCCCGCGCCAGGGCGTCTGCCAGCGGGGCCTGCAGCCAGGGGAGATCGGCGTTCAGCATGGATAGCGCTCGGCCAGCACGGCGAGCACCTTCGCGCCCACCTGCTCGACGGAGCCGCTGGCGTCGATACGCACGATACGGCCCGGCGCCTTGGCCGCGCGGGCCGCATAGCCGGCACGCACGCGCTCGAAAAACGCCAGGTCCTGCTGCTCGATGCGGTCGGCCTCACGGGCACTGGCGCGACGAGCCGCAGCCTGTTCGGCCGGCAGGTCGAACCACAGCGTCAGCTCGGGCTCGGTGCCTTCCTGCACCCAATCGGCCAGCGGGTCCAGCACGGACTGCGGCAGGCCGCGGCCGCCGCCCTGGTAGGCAAAGCTGGCATCGGTGAAGCGGTCGCAGAGCAGCGTCTTGCCGGCGGCCAGCGCCGGCTTGATGACGGTTTCGACATGGTCACGCCGGCCGGCAAACATCAGCAGCAGCTCGGTCAGCGAGCCCATGGGCTCCTTCAGCACGATGTCGCGCAGCGTCTCGGCCAGCGGCGTGCCACCCGGCTCGCGGCTCAGTTGCACATCGGCGCCGCGGGTGCGGAACCAGTCGGCCACCGCCTGGATGTGGGTGGATTTGCCGGCACCGTCGATGCCCTCGAATGAAATGAACCGACCAGCAGTCATGTCCACCCCTCGTCCGTCGAGTACGCCGGCCGATCCCCCGAGGGGATGGCGGGCCGGCTAGGGGCGGCCCGGCGCTCGGCCCGCCGGTACGCTGATCGCATCTGTTTCACTTGCCGCCACGTTGGTATTTGTTGACCGCGCGATTGTGCGCGGCGAGGTCATCGCTGAATTYGCTGCTGCCGTCGCCGCGGGCAACGAAGTAGACCGCCTTGATGGGCGCCGGGTTCAGCGCCGCTTGCAGCGAGGCCGCGCCCGGCATGGCGATGGGCGTGGGCGGCAGGCCGCCGCGGGTGTAGCTGTTGTAGGGGGTGTCGGCCAGCAGGTCGCGCTTGCGCAGATTGCCGTCGAAGGCCTCGCCCAGGCCGTAGATGACGGTGGGGTCGGTCTGCAGCGGCATGCCGACGCGCAGCCGGTTCACGAAGACGGCCGCGACCTTGGAGCGGTCGGAGGACACACCGGTTTCCTTCTCGACAATGGAAGCCAGGATCAGCGCCTCGTCGGCCGACTTCAGCGGCAGGTCGCTCGATCGCTTGCTCCAGGCTGCCGCCAGGCGCCCCCGCATGGCCGCATGGGCGCGCCTGAGCACGGTCAGGTCGCTGACACCGCGGCTGTAGGCATAGGTGTCGGGGAAGAAGCGGCCCTCCGGCGCCACGCCGGGCTCGCCCAGCGCCGCCATGATGTCGGCATCGCTCATCTGCGCCGTCTTGGGCCTCAGCTGCGGCGCGGCGGCCAGGGCCGCCCTCACCTGGCGCCAGTTCCAGCCTTCGATGAGGCGCAGCTGCTCCAGGATCTGGTCACCGCGCACCATCTTGTCCAGCAGCTCACGCGGCGTGACGCCGGCGTGGACCTCATAGCTGCCGGCGCGGATCTGCTTGGCCTGGCCCGACCATCTGAACCACTGGTAGAGGAAACGGGCATCGGTCTGCACACCGGCGCCCACCCAGGCGCGGGCCACTTCGGCCGGGTTGGTGC
Organism: Roseateles sp. P2_H4; assembly: GCF_056403315.1. Classification (NCBI taxonomy): domain Bacteria; kingdom Pseudomonadati; phylum Pseudomonadota; class Betaproteobacteria; order Burkholderiales; family Sphaerotilaceae; genus Roseateles; species Roseateles sp. P2_H4. Next base: position 108,496 of record NZ_JBFUFR010000013.1, read on the forward strand.
CCGGCTCGACGGACAGTTCCACCGACGGCGTGGCCAGGCTCAGCGGGCTGCGCAGCCACTGCCAGGCGGCGCCTGCGGCCAGGCCGGCGATCAACAACAAGACGAGCAGCGCTCGCAACAACCACTTCATGCCCTGTGATGACCTGTGAATGGCCCGGTGAAAAGGGGGCCGATGATAATTCCCGCCATGTCCCAAGCCTCCCAACTCCGCCTCGCTGACTGGGGCGTCATCCGCGCCCAGGGCGCCGACGCCGCCAGCTTCCTGCACAGCCAGCTGACCCAGGACTTCGCCCTGCTCGACCGCGAGCACGCCCGCCTGGCCGGCTTCTGCACGGCCAAGGGCCGGCTGCTGGCGACGCTGGTGGGCTGGCGTGGCGGCGAGGAAGAGATCCTGCTGGCCCTGCCGGCCGAGACGCTGGCGGCCACGCTGAAGCGCCTGTCCATGTTCGTCATGCGTGCCAAGTGCAAGCTCAGCGACGCCAGCGCCGAGTTCGCGGTCTACGGGCTGCTCGGCACGCCGGCCACCGAGGCCTGGACGCTGGCCCGCGATGGCGATGCGGTGCAGATCGCCCTGCCCGCTGCACCGGAGCTTGGTCGCGCGCTTCGTGTGCAGCCGGCCGATGCGCCCGCGCCGGCGGGTGCAGCGATGACGGCCGATGACTGGGCGTTTGCCGAAGCCGAGGCCGGCGTGGCCTGGGTGCGCGGCGCCACCGTCGAGGCCTTTGTGCCGCAGATGATCAATTTCGAGGTGCTGGGCGGCGTGAACTTCAAGAAGGGCTGCTACCCCGGCCAGGAAATCGTCGCGCGCAGCCAGTACCGCGGCACGCTGAAGCGCCGGCTGCAGGTCTTCGAGACCGATGCGGCGGCCAGCATCGGCCAGGAGATCTTCCACAGCGCCGACCCCGAGCAGCCGGCCGGCATCGTCGCCAGCAGTGGTGCCAAGGACGGCCGCACGGCCATCGCCGCGGAGATCAAGCTGGCGGCACTGGAGGGCGGCAGCCTGCATCTGGGCAGCGCCACGGGAGCCCAGTTGCGCCCACGCACCCTGCCCTACGAGATTCCGCCCCAAGACTGACCGTGCAGCTCTACGTCTACTACCGCGTCGCCGACGACAACGTCGAGTCGGCCCTGATCGCTTTCCGCAAGGCGCGCGTCGAGGCGCCCATCGAACTGCTGCAGCGGCCCGAGCCGAACGCGGACGGCCAATGGACGTGGATGGAGATCTATCCCGAGGGCTGGGGGCACCGCGAGCCGCAGGTCGCCGCGGCGATGACGCCCTGGCTGGCCAGCGAGCGCAAGGTCGAACGTTTCGAGATGCTGGGCTGAAGCCCCCCGTTGCGGGGGTTTCACAGGTCCACCAGGCCCTGGCCTGAGGTCCCGCAAACGGCTACCCTCGCCCGGACTTCTGGGGGTCGGGCGGCATGAGGGAGATGCTCCGTGGGTTGTGGGTCCTCCTCGCACTCGTTGCGTCGGCCTGCGCCTGCGCCGCTGCGGATGACTTCGAGGCCCGCATCGCCCAGGGCGCGCAGTGGCGCCGCGCCGGGCAGACCCACCAAGCCCTGGCCCTGCTGACRGCCGCCGCCAAGGCCGCCGCAAACCCGCAGCAGCGCATGCGGGCCGCGGCGGAACTGGGCCTGACGCTGGCCCAGGAGCGCCGCTTCGACGAAGCCCGGGCGGCCCTGACCGAGGCCTACCTACTGGCGCAAGGCGAGCCCCGCGCGGCCTATGCGCTGGAACTGGGCCGGCTGGCCGCCCGCGATCGTGACGCCGCCGCAACAAGCTATCTGGCCGAGGCTGCACGCTCGGGCGACGCGCGCGTGCGCCTGGCCGCGGCACTGAACCTGGCCCTCATCGCGCCCGAAGCCCAACGCCTGCCGGCCCTGCAGGCCCTGGCCCCCGCGGTCGCGGCCCAGGGCGAAGCCGCGCTGCTCGTCGGCGTCGGTCGCCAGGCCCAGGCTCTCGGGGCCACCGAGCTGGCCTGGCGCAGCCTGGAGCAGGCCCGCCGCGCCGCCGCGCCGGGCAGCCGCGCCCAGCTCGACGCGCTGGACGGCTTGGCCGGCCTCTATGAATCCCAGGGCCGCTTCGCCGAGGCGCTGAGCCTGGATGACGCCGGCCTGGCGGCGCTGGCCGGCCAACCCGTCGCCAGCGTGGGTGAACTGGCCATCGAGCTCGAATGGCGCAATGCGCGCCTCCACAAGGCCCAGGGCCAGGGCGGCGCCGCGCTGGCTGCCTTCCAGCGCGCCGCCGACCGGCTGGAGGCCCTGCGCGCCGACATCCCCATCGAACTGGACGACGGCAGTTCCTCCTACGGCCGCTGGTTCGAGCCCATCTACCTGGGCCTGGCCGAGAGCCTGCTGGACGCCTCCGAGGGCCTGCCGCCCGACCGCGCGGGCGCGCTGCTGCGCCGGGCACGCGACGCGGTGGAGCTGCTGCGCCAGACCGAGATGCAGGACTTCCTCGGCGACCGCTGCGCCGTCGACGCGGTCAAGGGCGGCAGCGCCACCGTCATCCCGGCGGGCACGGCGGTGATCCATGCCGTGCTGCTGCCGCGGCGGCTGGAGCTGCTCGTCGAGACCGCCCAGGGCCTGCGCCGCGTGAGCCAGCCTTTTGCGCGCGAGGACATGCGCGACCTGGCCGGCCGCTTCGCCAAGCAGCTGCGCGACCAGGGCGCCGGCTTCCTGCCGCTGTCTCAGCGGCTCTACGACCGGCTGCTGCGCCCGCTGGAGGGGCTGCTGAACGAGCTGCAGGCCGACACGCTGGTGCTGGTGCCCGACGGTGCGCTGCGCATGGTGCCCTTCGGCGCCCTGCACGACGGCCAGCGTTTCGCCATCGAGAAGTACGCCCTGGGCAGCATGGCCGGGCTGTCGATGACCAACACCACCGCGCCCAAGGCCCAGCTTGCCAGCAATCTGCTGGCCGGCGTGTCCGACTTCGGGCCGGTGGTGGACAAGCTCATGCTGACCCGCACCGGCCAGGATCTGGTCGCCCAGACCGATGGCACGCCGCGCTCGCTGCGCGAGTCCCTGGCCCTGCCGGGCGTGAGCCGCGAGATCACGGCGCTGGGCCGGCTGCTGCCGGGCGAGCAGCTGCTGAACTCGGGCTTCACCGTCGATGCCTTCAGCCGCGCGGCGCGCTCGGGGCGCTATCGCGTCCTGCATGTGGCCTCGCATGGCGTGTTCGGTGGCGATGCGCGCAGCAGCTTCATGCTGGCCTATGACGACCTGCTCACGCTGGACGGTCTGCAGCAGCTGCTGGGCGCCGATGCGCTGCGCCGCCAGCCGCTGGAGCTGCTGACCCTGTCGGCCTGCGAGACCGCCGAGGGCAACGAGCGTGCGCCGCTGGGCATCTCGGGGGCGGCCATCCGCGCTCGCGCCAAGAGCGTGCTGGGCACCCTGTGGCCGGTGGACGACGACGCCGCCGTGGCGCTGATGCAGCGCTTCTACGGCGGCCTGGCCGAGGGCCACACGAGCAAGGCCCAGGCGCTGCGCCAGGCCCAGCGCGAGCTGCTCGCCAAGCCTCAGTTCGCCCACCCCTTCTTCTGGGCGCCCTTCACGCTGATCGGGAACTGGCTGTGAAGTACCTACCGTCCTCTCTCTCATTGGCCCTCGCCTGCGCTGCCCTGCCCGCGCTGGCCCAGATCCGCACCGACGCCAGCCTGGGGCAGTCGGCCCAGACGCTGCAGGGGCCGAGCTATCTGATCACCCAGCAGCTGGGCAAGCTCGCCGGCAGCAATCTCTTCCACAGCTTCCAGACCTTCAACCTCGCCACCGGCGAGTCGGCCACCTTCACGACCAGCACGCCCGGCATCGCCAATGTGATCAGCCGGGTCACCGGCGGCGATGCCTCGCTGATCTACGGCAAGCTGAGCCTGCAGGCCGCATCGGGCACGCCCAGCTTCTTCTTCATCAACCCGGCCGGCGTGCTGTTCGGCGCCGGCACCAGCATCGACGTGCCCGGCGCCTTCCATGTCAGCACGACCGACTCGCTGCGCTTCAGCGACGGCAGCCGCTTCCATGCCGACCTGTCCAAGGCCAGCACGTTCTCGTCGGCCGCACCCGAGGCTTTTGGCTTCCTGGGCGGCAAGCACGGCCTGATCGAGGTGAGGGACGGCGCCGTCATCGCCACCAACCCGCAGCAGGCCATCAGCATCGTTGCAAGCGATATAGCCATCGACCATGCCACCCTGGTCGGCAGCGGCAACGTGAGGCTCGCGGCCGTGGGTGCCCAGGCCATGGACCTCGGCTTGAGCGGTGCCACGCCCGGTCTTTCGGGCCTCATCGTGCTCAGCAATGATGCCCTGGTCGGTGCCTCCAACCTCGGCGGCCAGGACGCCGGCCTCATCAGCCTCAGCGCCGGCACCATCGCCCTGGACGGCGGCGCCAGCGTTTCCAGCTTCGCGCGCGCCGGCACCACGGGCAAAGGCGCTGCCGTGCTGCTGCAGGCCACCGACACGCTCGTCCTGAGCAATGGCGGCAACGTCTACACCTCCACCCGTGGCGACGGGGCCGGCGGCACCGTCACCGTGCAGGCGGGCAGCGTCCAGATGGACGGCGGCGGCTACCTCTACACCGACACCCAGCCCGGCAGCCACGGCAACGGCGGCGGCCTGATCGTCAGCGCTCCCCAGGGCCTGTTCCTCACCAACGGCGCCAGCATCAGCTCGGACGTCAATGGCAGCGGCAGCGGCGGCGTCATCGCGCTGACGGCCGGCAGCATCAACCTGGCCACCGGGGCCTATGTGTCCAACTCTGCGCTGTCGGGCACCGGCGACGCCGGCGCCATGTTGCTGACCGCGACCAATGGCATCCGCCTCAACGCCGGCACCAAGCTGCTGTCCTACACCCAAACGTCCGGCCGCACCGGGGCCATCCAGGTCAAGGCCGGCGCAGGTCTGGATCTGGCCGGCGGAGCCTCCATCGCCAACGTGGCCATCGGCCCTGGCGCACGGGCGGGCGACGTGAGCCTGACCCTGGGTGGCGACCTGAGCTTGAGCGCCGGCACCAACATAGTCACCAGCGGCCTGTCCGGCGGCAACGCCGGCAGCATCGCCATCGCGGGTCGCAACCTCAGCCTGTCTGACGGCAGCTACATCTCCAGCGGCTCGCTGGACAACCAGGGTTCGGCCGGCAATGTGCAGCTCACGGCCACCGGCACGGTCAGCCTGAGCGGCGGCTCCTACGTCTCGGCCAACACCTATTCCGACGCCGACGGCGGCGCCATCCAGTTGCGCGCCCAGACCGTCGCCCTGAGCGGCGGCAGCTTCCTCACCAGCACTGCCTTCGAGGGGCGAGGCAATGCCGGCGGCATCGACGTKGCGGCCAGCAACCAGATCACGATGACGGGCGGCGCCTCCATCGGCTCGGGCACGCAGGCAGCAGGACGCGGTGGGCTGGTCAAGGTGGCGGCCCCGAGCATCAGCCTGGGCGGCCAGTCGCTGATCTACACGACGGCAAGCAGCGCGGGCGCGGGCGATGCCGGCAACGTCGAGATCAGCGCACCCACCCAGCTCAAGCTGGACGAAGGCAGCCTGGTCGACAGCAGCAGCTACTCAAAGCTCGGCAATGCCGGCAGCATCTCGGTGACCGCCGGCAGCATCGCGATGGACCATGCCTCGATGGCCAGCCGCAGCGCCCTGCCCGAGGGCAGCGGCCAGGCCGGCGCCATCCGGCTGGTGGCCAGCGGCGCGGTCAGCCTCGCCAACGACAGCCTGATCAGCAGCAGCACGCTGTCGGCCGGCAATGCCGGCCTGGTGCGGGTGGAGGCGGCCTCGATGCTGCTGGACCACGCCAGCCTGCTCAGCCTGGCGGGCACGGGCAGCCGCGGCCGCGGCGGCAATGTGGAGCTGAAGCTGAGCGGTGACCTCAGCGCCCGCTCCGGGTCGCTGGGTACCACCACCTTCGGCAGCGGCGCGGGCGGCACCGTCAACGTGCAGGCGCATGACATCAGCTTCGACGGCGCCCTCGCCGGCATCAGCGCGGCCGCGGCGGTGGGTTCAGGCGGCCAGGTCGGCAGCATCGATGTGCAAGCCAGCGGCCGGCTCAGCCTGAGCAACGGCGCCAGCCTGGGCACCAGCAACGCGGCCACGGTCGCCAACCCCGCCACTCTGCAGCCCAGCCTGCTGAGCGTGCGCGCCGATCAGCTGGCCATGAGCGACGCCGCCATCACCGCCGACGCCAGCGGCAATGTGGCGGCCAGCCGCATCGACATCCGCACCACCAGCGCCGCGCGGCTGCTGCGCAGTGCCGTCTCCACGACGGCCAACGAGGGCAATGGCGGCGCGGTCGCGCTGGACGCCGGCCGCCTGCTGGTGCTGGACAACAGCGTGCTGACCACCTCGGTGCTGGGCCGCCAGGGCAACGGTGGCGACATCGCCGTCAAGGCCGATGTCGCCCTTCTGCGCACCGGCTTCATCCAGGCCAACACCGCGGCGGCCCAGGCCAGCGGCGGGCTGGTGCGGGTGGACGTGCGCAGCCTGGTCGCCAGCGGCAACAGCCTGTTCGTCGGCGGCAACCAGCCGCTGCAGTTCAAGGCCGGTGTGTTCGGGCTCAACGTGATCCAGGCGGCGGCGCCTGATGGCGTCAGCGGCGTGATCGCCATCACCAGCCCGGTGCTGGACCTGTCGGGCAGCCTCAGCGCGCTGGACGCCCGCCCCATCGACACGGGCGGCCTGGGCCGCAACCCCTGCCTGACCAGCGGCGGCAGTTCGCTGGCGGCGGGCGGTCGCGGCGGCCTGCCCGGCTCGATGCGCGGGCTGGTGGGCATCGACGCCCTCGCGACGGCAGGCCCGCGCCCGACCGCACTCACCCTGGCAGCTTTCGCGCCCGGAGCATGCCGTTGATGCGCGCCGTCCTGCTGCTGTTGCTGAGTGCCGGGGCCTTGGCGGCCGAGCCCTCGCTGCCGCCCCTGCCCGCTGACCTGGCAGGCGCCACCGCCGCGCCGCTGCAGGTGTGCGTCGACGCCATCGAGTTCCGCGGCAACCGTGCCATCACCACCGCCGAGCTGCAGGCGCATGCCGCACCGCACGTGGGCCGCGTCAACGGCGTGGACGAACTGGAAGCCCTGCGCCAGCAGCTGACGCGGCTGTATGTGGACCGCGGCTACGTCAACTCCGGCCTGCTGCTGCCGCAGCGCCTGGCCGACGGCGTACTGGTCTTCCAGGTCATCGAGGGCCGGCTGAACGCCGTCGACCTGCGCGGCATGGACGGCCTGCATGAGCGCTACGTCGGCGCCCGGCTGCTGCGCCGCGAGGACGCCATCCTCGACATGGGCCAGATGCGCGACCGCTACCAGTTGCTGCTCGCCGACCCGCAGATCGCGCGCATGAACGCCCGCCTGGTGCCCGGCGAACAACTGGGAGAGGCGCGCCTGGAAGTGGACGTGCAGCGCAGCCGGCCTTGGGGCTTAAGCGTCTTCGCCAACAACTACCGGCCCGCCTCCATCGGCTCGACCGCCGCCGGCGTGGCCGGCACGCTGCGCAACCTCAGCGGCCGGGGTGATCAGTTCGACCTGACGCTGCAGACGCCGGTCGAGCGCGGCGGCCAGGGTGGCCATGGCAGGCTGGACTGGCAACTGCCCCTGGTGACCTGGGGTCTGACCGACACCCAGCTGCAGCTGGGGCTGGAGCGCGGCAGCTCCTCCGTCATCGAGGAGCCGGTCGATCAGCTCGACATCCGCAGCCGCCTCTCCAGCCGTGAGCTGGGCATCAGCCACACCTGGTCCGAAACGCTGGAGCGCAAGCTCGACGGCGGCCTGACCTGGCTCAGCCGCGACAACCGCACCAGCCTGCTCGGCCAGCCCTTCTCCTTCACGCCGGGCGTGCCCGACGGCGAGTTGCGCGAGACGCTGTGGCGCAGTTGGCTGGGCGGTGCCTGGCGCAGCGAGACCCAGGTGCTGGCCCTGCGCGCCAGCTACGCCTGGGGCCACACCAATGTGCAGGACGTGGCGGAGCTGCCGCCGTCGTCCTTGCCCGCCAGGCGCTTCGGGCTCTGGGTCGCCCAGGCCAGCTACACGCGCCAGCTCTTCGACCGCGCGGCTCAGCTGGGCGCCCGCCTGAGCTGGCAGCACACCAGCGACCACCTGCTGCCGCTGGACGCGCTGGCCCTGGGCGGCCTGGGCACGGTGCGCGGCTTCCGCCAGAACCAGCTGGTGCGCGACCGCGGCTGCTTCCTCAATCTGGAGCTGGAGATCCCGCTGCGCCAGGACGCGGCCGACGGCTGGGCCCTGAGCCTCACGCCCTTCCTCGACCTGGGCCGCGCCGCCAACGTCGGCGAGCCGGGCACCACCCTGTCCTCGCTGGGCCTGCAGGCCCGCGCCCGCTGGCAGGGCTGGACGCTGGACCTGGGCCTGGCGCATCGCCTGCAGGGCGCCAAGCTCGGAGCGACGCTGCAGGACCAGGGCGTGCTGCTGCAGCTGGCCTACAAGCTCTGAGGATGTCAGCCGAGAGGCCTACAAAACCCCGTCCTTGAGCCACTCCCAGAACGCATCGCCCCACCGCGTCGCACAGTAGGCCAAGCCGACCGGCACCACGGTGAACAACAGGATGGTTCCAACCTGCCCCAGGCCATGCAGCTTCAGCCATGTCGCGCCGGCAATGCCAAGGCCGAGCAGAAAGCCGCACACGGCCCTGAGCTTGAGTGCAATGGGCTCGGGCTCCGGGTCGGGAAGAAACAGCTTTTCTTCCTCCTGTCTGGGCTTGGTCATAGCGCCCTGACCATCTCCACATGCGCGATACCCGCCTCTTCAAAAGGCTGGCCGCGCCGCTGGAAGCCGGCGCGCAGATAGAAATTCTCGGCCGACAGCTGGGCATGCAGCAGCACCTCGCGGTAACCCTGCTTTCTCGCCTCGGCCATCAGCGCGTCCAGCACCTGGCGGCCGATCTGCGTGCCGCGCATGGAGCGCAGCACCGCCATGCGGCCGATCTTGGCGACGCCGGGCACGTGCTCCAGCATGCGGCCGGTGGCCAAGGGCACGCCGAAGCGGTTGCGCGCCAGTGCGTGCAGGCAGCTCGCGTCGGCGGCATCCCATTCCATGTCGGCCGGGATGCCCTGCTCCTCGATGAAGACCTGGCGGCGGATGGCACCGGCGGCCTCGCCATGCTCTTTCCAGCCGCCCACGCTGACGTCGACAACGCTCTGGCCGGCTTCAAAGCCGTTGATGACGTCGCGCAGCGCGTCGGGCAGGCGCTGGGGTGTCTGCGCGACCGCGTCGGCGAACACGTAGACCATGTCGGCCTGCACCAGCAGCTGGTCGCCACGGAAGAAGGCGCCATCGACCTTCATCGAGCTGTTGCCGAACTCGCGGCAGCGCACGCCGATGTCCAGGCGGTCGTCATAGCGGGCCGAGGCGAGGTAGTCCAGCGCGGCGCGGCGCACGAAGAGGTCGCCGCCGAGCATCTTCATCGTGTCGGCATAGGGCAGCGCCAGTGCGCGCCAGTAGCCGCTGATGGCCGTGTCCATATAGGTCAGGTAGTGGCCGTTGAAGACGATGCCCTGGGCATCGATCTCGGCCCAGCGCACGCGCAGTGGCTCGAGGAAGCGGAAGTCCTGGCGTTTCATGGCTGGAGGTGTTCCTTGATGGCCGCGGCACAGAAGTCCAGGGCCGTGAGAGCCTCGGGCAGGCTGCGGCCCATCTTGATGAAGTCGTGGGTGACGCCGCGCGCGAGTTCGAGCTGCACCGGCACGCCGGCGGCGCGCAGCACGTCGGCATAGGCCAGGCCCTCGTCCACCAGCGGGTCGGCCTCGGCCAGCAGCACGGCGGCGGGCGCCAGGTCGCTGTGGTCCTCGGCGTGCAAAGGCGCGAAGCGCCAGTCGCGGCGCTGGTCTGGGTCGATGTAGTGGCTGAAGAACCACTCGATGCTCATCGCGTCAAGCAGATAGCCCTCGGCGAAACGACGATGCGAGTCATGGCTCATGTCGCTGTCGGTCCCTGGCGTGATGAGCAACTGCAGCGCCAGCGGCAGCCCGCGATCGCGCGCGAAGAAGGCCGCGCTGGCGGCCAGCGTGCCGCCGGCACTGTCGCCGCCGACGCCCATGCGGCTGCCGTCCAGGCCCAGCGTCGATGCCTGGTCGTGCAACCAGGCCAGGCCGGCCCAGGCATCGTCGACGGCGGCCGGGAACCGGTGCTCGGGCGCGAGGCGGTAGTCCAGGGCCAGCACCGCCGCGCCGCTGCGCTGGCTGAGCTGGCGGCACAGGCTGTCGTGTGTCTCCAGGTCACCGATGGTGAAGCCGCCGCCATGCAGATAGAGCAGCACGGGCAGCTTGTCGGCGCTGGGTGCATACAGGCGCGCCGGGCGGCCGGCGGCTTCGAGGTCTTCGACGCGGGCCAGCGGCGCGCGTGGCAGGTCCAGGATCTCGGCGCCCATGCGGTAGGCCAGGCGGGCCTCGCGCGGCGTCAGCGAGTGGAACGGTGGCCGCTTGGCGCGCTGGATGCGCGTCAGCAGTTCGGCCATGCGGGGAGAAAGCGGGCTCGGATCGGTCATCGGGCCCGCATTGTCGGCGGCACCCAGGGGTCGCGCAGCGGCGCCTGGAAGGCGCTCTCGTGGGTCGGCGCCACGCTGCCCGGCAGCTGCGGCACACCGGCGCGGTCGACGGCCACGGCGGGCCGGGCTTGCTGCGCACGCCGCTCGGGACCGAGGTCGGCCGCCGCGCGCAGGGCCAGCGTGTTGGCGTAGAAGGCCTTGAGGTCGGCGAGCTGGGCGGCGCGGGTGGCATCGTCCAGATAGCTCATGTGGCCGCCGGGGTAGTTGCGGATTTTCACGCGGCTGGCGTCCACGCGGGCCAGGTCACTCTCGGTCAGGTGGAAGGGCGTGGCCAGGTCGTGATAGCCGCTGATGGCGAGCACGCGCAGGCGCGCGTTCTGGGCCAGGGCCGCGGACAGGTCCGGCAAGGTGTCGGGCAAGGGCCGGCCGGCATGGGCGAAGTTCCAGAAGTTGATGGCATTGCTCAGCACGACATAGGTGGAGCTGTTGCGGTAGCCAAGGTGATCACGCAGATGGGTCGCGATGCCGGTGGCGAAGCTGTCGCTGATCCAGGTGCTGGACACGTCGCCGTCGGCCGCGAGGGCACTGCCGATGGCCGCCTTCATGCGGCCGTCGTAGCGGCCGAGCTGCTGGCCCGAGATCAGCCAGATGCGGAAGTTGTCGGCCGACACATTGAGGCTGTTCTGCCACCGCGCCGCAGGCAGACCGGTCAGGTCGGCCAGTGGCTGCCAGATCGCCGGCGTCGGCGCCCCGGCGAGCCAGGCCTGCAGGGCCCCCGTGTAGACCTGGTCGGCGTAGACCCGCGCCTGCGCCGCCCAGGCATTCGTGTCGGCCGGTATCGGTTGGGTCAGGCGGTGGAAGGCGCCGACGGTGGCGAGGCTGGGCAGGAAGCCGCCGCAACCCTGGGCCACGGTGATGCCGCAATTGCTGTTGTAGTCCATGGCTGGCGACTGCAGCACCACACCTTCGAGCATGACGCCGGCCTCCTGCAGCCGGCGCGCCAGCACGGCCGTGCGTGGGCCGCCATAGCTTTCGCCATAGAGGTATTTGGGCGAGGCGGCGCGGCTGTTGACGGCCAGATAGCGCTGGATGAAGTCGCGGAACAGCGCCGCGTCGCTGTCCACGCCCCAGAAGTCGCGGTTGGTGAAAGGGGTGATGGCCTGGGAGTAGCCGGTGCCCACCGCGTTGATGAAGACGAGGTCGGTCTGTCCGAGCAGGTGCTCGGCGTTGTCGATCATCGGGAAGGGCCGCGCCGCCGTCGTGTCGGGGGCATTGCTGACCAGGCGCTTGGGGCCGAAGCTGCCGAGCTGCAGCCACACCGAGGCCGAGCCGGGGCCGCCGTTGTAGAAGAAGGTGACGGGCCGGGTCGCGGCGTCGGCGCCGGGCAGCGTGTAGGCGACGTAGAACACCGAGGCCTCGGCGGCACCCGCTGCGTCGCGTGCGATCAGGTGGCCGGCGGTGGCCGTGTAGCTCAGCGTCTGGCCATTGGCCGTCAATGTCTGCGTGCTGACCGCGGCAGCCTCGACGGCGCCCGTCAGCGACGCATCGGCCGCCGAGGAATAGACCGTCGCGTCGGTCAGCCCGGGCTGGTTGTCGACCGGCGGCGTCACCGGCGGTGATGCGCCCCCTCCCCCACCGCCGCCACAGGCGGCGAGAACGAGGGAGAGCAGCAGGGTCGAGGTAGTCGCACGCATGACGGCAAGTCTAGACATGCGGCACTACCATGAGGAAAGACATTGTGTGGAGAAAGCGCCGTGGCCCAGATCCTCTACCTGACCCGCATCGAGCTCGAGTTCGGCGCCAGCCGCTTGCTGCCCGCCGAATGCGAGCGCATCGGCATCCGCCGCCCCCTGGTTGTCACCGATGCCGGCGTGCGAGCTGCCGGCGTGCTGGACGAAGCCCTGGCGGCCTTCGAAGTCAAGCCGCCCGTCTTCGACCGCACGCCCGCCAACCCGACCGAAGCCGCCGTGCGGCTGGCGGTGGCGGTGGCCCGGGAGTTCGACTGCGACGGTCTCATCGCCATCGGCGGCGGCTCCAGCATGGACCTGGCCAAGGGCGTGGCCATCGCCGCCACGCACGAGGGGCCGCTGAAGAGCTACGCCACCATCGAGGGTGGCGCCGTCAACATCAGCCCCCGGGTGCTGCCGCTGATCGCGGTGCCCACCACCGCCGGCACCGGCAGCGAGGTGGCGCGCGGCGCCATCCTCATCGTGGATGACGGCCGCAAGCTGGGCTTCCACAACTGGGAGCTGCTGCCCAAGGCTGCCATCTGCGACCCGGCACTGACGTTGAAGCTGCCGCCCGCCCTGACGGCCGCCACCGGCATGGACGCCATCGCGCACTGCATCGAGACCTTCCTCGCGCCGGCCTTCAACCCGCCGGCCGACGGCATCGCGCTGGAGGGCCTGCGCCGCGGCTGGCAGTCCATCGAGCGCGCGACGCGCGACGGCCAGGATCGCGACGCCCGCATGGACATGATGTGCGCCAGCGTGCATGGCGCCATGGCCTTCCAGAAGGGCCTGGGCGCCGTCCATTCGCTGAGCCATGCGCTGGGTGGCCTCAACCCGCGCCTGCACCACGGCACCTTGAACGCCGTCTTCCTGCCCGCCGTCATCCGCTTCAACGCCGAGGCCGACAGCGTGCGGCGCGACCGGCGCATCGAACGGCTGGCCCAGGCCATGAACCTGGCCGGCAGCGATGCCGACGCGGTGGCCAATGCCATCACGGTGATGAACGCCCGTCTCGGCCTACCGGCAGGCTTGGCCGCCATGGATGTCGGCCCTGACCTGGACGACCGCATCATCGAGCGCGCGCTGGTCGACCACTGCCACAAGACCAATCCGCGCATCGCGACCTCCGACGAGTACCGGAGCTTGCTGGCGGCCTCGCGCTGAACATCGTTTTCAACGCAGGGAGCGTGACCGAAGTCCCAGTTTGAAGCCGACACGGCTTGTAACGTCGCACTAGCATCCCCTGTTGCCCGCGCGCCTGCGCGACATAGAGATGAGAGGACTGGAGACATCATGAACAAGCTATCCATCGGCAAACGGTTGGCAGCCGGTTTTGCGCTGGTGCTGGCGCTGGCCGCCTGCGTGATTGCATTGGCTTCGTGGCGGTTGGCCTCGACGGCCGCGGCCACGCGCCAGATGATGGACGAGCCGCTGGCCAAGGAGAGGCTGATCTCCGACTGGAACCGCAACATCAATTCCGGCGTGCGCCGCACCATGGCCATCGCCAAGAGCTCCGACGCCTCCCTGGTGGAGCTGTTCAAGGACGACCAGGCCTTGTCCACCAAGACCTCCAGCGAGATGCAGGACAAGCTGAAGACGCTGATCCGCTCGCCCGAGGAGCAGGCGCTGTTCGACGCCGTCGGCAAGGCGCGCAAGGTCTATATCGATTCGCGCGACGAGATCGTCAAGCTGAAGAAGGACGGCCAGGCCGAGGCCGCCGACAAGCTGCTGATGGACGTCTTCGTGCCCGGCTCCAAGGTCTATCTGGCGCGCATGCAGGAGTTCCTGGACTACCAGCGCAAGGCCATCGACCAGACCGCGGCCGGCATCGACGCCGCCAACGGCAACGGCCGCATGCTGCTGCTGGGCTTCGGCCTGGCCATGCTGGCCCTGGGCGTGGCGGCGGCCTGGACCATCACGCGCAGCATCACGGTGCCGCTGGCGGCGGCCAACGAGCTGGCCGAGCGCGTCGCGGACGGCAATCTGATGCGCTCGGGCCAAGGTCAGACGGCGCGCTCCGACGAGATCGGCAAATTGCAGACGACGCTGCGCCGCATGCGCGAAACGCTGGCCCAGACCATCGGCAGCATCCGTGATTCGGCCGAGTCCATCGGCACCGCGTCGGCCGAGATCGCCAGCGGCAACCAGGACCTGAGCGCGCGCACCGAAAAGGCGGCCTCCAGCCTGGAAGAGACGGCCAGCGCCATGGAACAGCTGACCGGCACCGTGCAGAACTCGGCGGCGTCGGCCGGCCAGGCGAATTCGCTGGCCGTGTCGGCCGCCAGCGTCGCCCAGAAGGGTGGCGAGGTCGTGGCCCAGGTGGTGAACACCATGGACGAGATCAACACCAGCTCGCGCAAGATCGCCGACATCATCGGTGTCATCGACGGCATCGCCTTCCAGACCAACATCCTGGCGCTGAATGCGGCCGTCGAGGCGGCCCGCGCCGGCGAACAGGGCCGCGGCTTCGCCGTCGTGGCGGGCGAGGTGCGCTCGCTGGCCGGCCGCTCGGCCGATGCAGCCAAGGAGATCAAGAGCCTGATCGGCAGCAGCGTCGAGCGCGTGGAAGCCGGCTCGCGCCTGGTGGCCGAGGCGGGCAAGACCATGAACGAGCTCGTCGGCGCCGTGCAGCGCGTCAAGGACATCATGGGCGAGATCACGACCGCGACGGCCGAGCAGTCCGACGGCATCGCGCAGGTCAATATCGCCATCGCCCAGCTCGACCAGGTCACGCAGCAGAACGCCGCGCTGGTCGAGGAATCGACGGCCGCGGCCGAAAGCCTGCGCGAGCAGGCGGCGACGCTCAACGGCGCCGTCGGGACCTTCCAGGTCGCCCGGCGCTAGTCGCCGCCACCGCCACCGCAGCTCGACCCGCAGCTGCTGCCGCCGCCGTCCGAGCTGCTGGTGTCGCAGCTGCTGCCGGCGTCCGAGCTCCAACTGCTGCCGCAGCTGCTGCCGCTGTCGCTGCTCTGGCGCCGGCGCAGCGCGCTCGCCAGCTCCGACTGGGTGACCAGGCCCAGGGCCACCAGGGCGGCGCCGCCCATGGCCGCGTGCATCACGACATCCCCGCAGGGCTTGCCGAAGCCATCGATCTGGCGGTGCGCCAGCGTGCCCTGCTGATAGCCGTAAGCCCAGCCCGTGGGCAGGCGCAGCAGCCCGTCGAGGGCAAAAAGCAGCGGTAGCTTGGGTCCGAGCAGTTCCAGGCCTTCGCTGCGGCAGGCACCCGTCCAGGAGCGAGCCAGGCAGTCCTCCAGGGGAGCCCCCAGCTCCGCGCCCTCGCGGTGCTCGACGACACGGCCGAAGTAGCGCTGCTGCCAGTCCGCCAACCCGGCCGGGTCCAGCTTCAGCCAGACATGCCAGACCGAATCGGCCGCCTTGCTGGGCAGGGCGCAAGCCCCCTGCTCCCGTTGCAGTCGGCAGGCCTCGAAGAACTGCGCGAGGCCCAGCGAGCAGCGCAGCCAGGCACCGTCGTCGGTGGCAAGGCCAGGTAATTCGTCGGGTGCGTGATGGGCCCAGGCGGCGCGGATGGCGGGAGGAATCTGCTCGGCCGCGACGGTGGCCGGTGGGCAGCACTTGCGCAAGGCCTCACGGCGGCTGGTTTCACGCCGCTGCCCCCACCAGGAGCCGAGCCGGAACGCGAGACTGAACTTTGTATTTGTTGTTGTGTTCATGGCGCGCAGTCTGTGACGCAAGTATGACGCGCAGATGACAAAGAAAAAGGCCCGCCGAAGCGGGCCGTAAAAGTCAGGAGTTGACGTTCCGACTGTGATTGCTCGTATTAACCGTGCTTGGCATCGAAGAACTGTTCGTCTTCCGTCGAGCCCTTCAAGGCGGCCGTCGAGGCATTGGCCTCGATGGTCGTCGTGACGGCGTCGAAGTAGCCGGTGCCGACTTCGCGCTGGTGCTTGACGGCGGTGAAGCCCTTCTCGGCGGCAGCGAATTCCTTCTCCTGCAGTTCGACGAAGGCGCTCATCTGGTGGCGGGCATAGCCGTGGGCCAGTTCGAACATCGAGTAGTTCAGGCTGTGGAAGCCGGCCAGCGTGATGAACTGGAACTTGTAGCCCAGCGCACCCAGCTCGCGCTGGAACTTGGCGATGGTCGCGTCGTCGAGGTTCTTCTTCCAGTTGAACGACGGCGAGCAGTTGTAGGCCAGCAGCTTGCCGGGGAACTTGGCGTGGATGGCGTCGGCGAAGGCCTTGGCGAAGGCCAGGTCGGGCTTGCCGGTCTCGCACCAGATCAGGTCGGCATAGGGCGCATAGGCCAGGCCGCGGCTGATGGCCTGGTCCAAGCCGTTCTTGGTGCGGTAGAAGCCTTCGACCGTGCGCTCGCCGGTGCAGAAGGGCTTGTCGTTGTCGTCGATGTCGGCGGTGACGAGGTCACCGGCTTCGGCGTCAGTGCGGGCGACCAGCAGCGTGGGCGTGCCCATCACGTCGGCGGCCAGGCGGGCGGCGACGAGCTTGGCGACGGCTTCGCGGGTGGGGACGAGCACCTTGCCGCCCATGTGGCCGCACTTCTTGGCGCTGGCCAGTTGGTCTTCGAAGTGCACGCCCGCGGCGCCAGCTTCGATCATGGCCTTCATCAGCTCGAAGGCGTTCAGCACGCCGCCGAAGCCGGCTTCCGCGTCGGCCACGATGGGGGCGAAGAAGTCGATGTCGTCCTTGCCTTCGCTCCACTGGATCTGGTCGGCGCGCTGGAAGGTGGCGTTGATCTTCTTGACGACCTTGGGCACCGAGTCCACCGAGTACAGCGACTGGTCGGGGTACATCTCGCCATTGCTGTTGGCGTCACCGGCGACTTGCCAGCCCGACAGATAGATGGCCTTCAGGCCGGCCTTGACCTGCTGCATGGCCTGGTTGCCGGTCAGGGCGCCCAGCGCGTTGACGAAGGGTTCGCTGTTCACCAGGCCCCAGAGCTTCTCGGCGCCGCGCTTGGCCAGCGTGTGCTCGATCTCGATGGAGCCGCGCAGGCGCACGACGTCGGCGGCGCTGTAGCCGCGGGTGATGCCCTTCCAACGGGGGTTCTCGGCCCAGTCTTTTTCAAGGGCGGCGATCTGTTGGTCACGGGTGAGGCGGGTCATGCAGTACTCCTTTGAAACATCGAAAACCGATGCCGCAAGACTAGGCCTTGAGCCCCGCCTTGTGAAGACCCGAGTCTTATATAAGACAAAAAACTTTCTCTTTACAAAACAACAGCTTGCATTTGTATTTTCAAATCACGAAAGGCAATTCACCATAATGAGAAATCATGCGGCGGTGCAGCATGCGTGATTTTCACCATTTGAAAAGTGACTTTCGAATCGTGAGAATCGCTCCCTCCAGAATGCGGCGCTCCGCCACACCACCCACCTTGCTCCATGACGGTTCTGATCACACCGCGGCTGCGCCTCGAGCCCTTGAACGACAGCCATTTCGATGCGCTGCACCGACTCAACAGCGATCCGGTCGTCATGCGCTACATCACCGGCCGACCCGACACGCCGGCGGATACGCAGTCCATGATCGACCGCGTGAAGGCCCGCTGGGCCGAGCTCGGCTATTCCTGGTGGGGCTTCATCCGTCAGGACAACGGCGACCTGATTGGCACCGGCTGCATCCAGCACCTGAACCGCGACCCGGCCGGGCCGCTGGAGACCGGCTGGCGGCTGCGCCAGGACGCCTGGGGCCAGGGCTATGCGAGCGAGGCGGCCCGGCACATGGTGGGCTGGGCTTTCAAGACGCTGAAGCCCGAGCTGGTCTGCGCCGTCTGCCAGCCGGAGAACACGCCCTCCTCCGCCGTCATGGAGAAGATCGGCATGCGCTTCGTTGGCCTGGGCCGCTGGTACGACATGGACTGCAAGCGTTACGACGTCACGGCCAGCGAATGGGCGGCCAGCGCGGCTCGTGCGCGGGTCGAGGCTGAGGCATAGTTCAAATTTTCACCAACCCAGGAGGGACCGATGGCAAACACCGAACAACGCGGCAACAAGATGGCGAAGAAGCCCAAGAAGGACACCGGCCCCGGCAAGGCGGCGGGCTCAGACCGCCCGGTGGCGCCGATGACATCCGTCATGCCCAAGGGCAAGGAAGCCAAGCTGAAGGGCAAATAAGCCCGGCTTGCGGCGGGGCGCGTCGGGAGAAAACCCGACCCAGGAGGCCTCACAGGCCGCCGATGAAGTAGCGCTTCAGCCCCGCCAGCACCATCTCGACCGCGATCGCGGTCAGCACCAGGCCCATCAGCTTCTCGATGGCCGAGACGACCGAGTCACCGAGCAGCTTGCGGATGCGGTCCGCCAGCACGAGGACGAGGCCGGACACCAGCAGCGCGGCGCTGAGTGCACCAATCCAGGCGTAGATGCGGTCAGGCTGGCGTGATGCCAGCAGCAGCACCGTGGCCATGGCCGAGGGCCCGGCCAGCAGCGGCACGGCCAGCGGAAAGATCAAGGGCTCCTTGCCCGGCTCCAGCCCATAGGCCGACTCGCCCGAGCTGCCGAAGATCATGCGGATGGAGATGATCATCAGGATGACGCCGCCGGCCACTTCCAGCGAGCGCTCGGACAGGTGCATGACCTGCAGGAAGCTGTCGCCCAGGAACATGAAGGCGAACAGCACGCAGAAGGCGATGCCCACCTCGCGCAGGGCCACACGCGTGCGGCGCTCCTTGGGCACCGCACGCATGATGGGGATGAAGACGGGCAGGCTGCCGAGCGGGTCGAGCACCAGCAGCAGCAGGATCAGGGCGGAGAGGAAGCTGTGGTCCATCCGCCCGGATTGTCAGCGACTGACTCAGAACCGGTAGTGCATCCGAGCGAAGTAGGACGCGCCATTCAGGCCGAACTGCACGCTGTCGTAGATGAAGCCGTTGTCGGTCTCGAAGTCGTTCTGCTTGGTCGGCTTCACGTTGAAGACGTTGTTGCCGCCGATGCTGAGCTTGAGCGCCGGCGTGGCCTGCCAGGTCAGGCCCAGGTCCATCGACGTCTTGGGCTTGTAGTAGGCATTGGGCTCGCCGCCCGCCGTGCCGGTGAAGGTGCCCAGCGTCTGGCTGCCGAAGTGGATGATCTTGGCCTCGCCCGTCCAGGCGCCCTCGGAGTACTCGAAGCCCAGCGTGGCCTTGGCGCGCGGGCCGCCCTGCTCGATGAAGAGGCGCTCGCGCTCGGACAGCAGCACGTCCTCGAAGCCCTTGAGCGACGCCGGCGCGTTGACGCCGGTGACCTTGGTGCGGCTGATGTTGAGGGCCAGGAAGGTGTTGAGCGTGCCGCCGCCGAGCTTGGCGCGGGTCGAGGCGGTCAGGTCCACGCCGTCGGTCTTGGTGTTGACCGAGTTGACGAAGAACTGCGCCTGGCCGACACCCAGGCCTTGCAGGATGGCACCCAGCGCCGGGTAGTTGTCCTCGTCGAAGCGGCCGGACAGCACGATGCGGTCCTTGATCTTGATCTGGTAGACGTCGACCGTGAACGCCGTGTCGCTGCTGGGCTTGACCGTGACGCCCAGCGTGTAGTTCTTGGACTTTTCCTGCCTCAGGTTGGGCACGCCGGCGGCGGTGGTGATCTTGCTGCCGTTGGGGGCCAGCACCACGTCCAGCGGCTTGCCGCTGATGAAGTCGGTGAAGGTGGACGAGAAATAGAGCTGCTGCAGGCTGGGCGCGCGGAAGCCCGTGCTGGCCGCGCCGCGCAGCAGCACCGCGCTGCCGAACTTGTAGCTGCCGGCCAGCTTGGCGGTCGTGCTGGAGCCGAAGTCGCTGTAGTGCTCGGAGCGGACGGCCGCGTCAACGGTCAGGTTGGGCGTGAAGTTGGCTTCCCAGTCGGCGTAGAGGGCCTGGCTGTTGCGGCTGCGGTTGGTGGCATCGGCCGGCTGGAAGCCCGGGAAGCCCTGGCTACCGGCGTTGCCGCCGAAGCCCACGCCGTCGGCGTCGTTGTAGGAGCCCAGCTCGCCGGCGACGATGTCGTACTTCTCGCGGCGATATTCGGCGCCGAAGGCGATGTTGCTGCCGCCGAGCAGCTCGGGGAAGAAGCGGCTGACGTCGAGGTTGGTCGTCGCCTGGCTGAAGCCGAAGCCACCGGCGTCGAAGCGTGTCGCGCTGACGCCCTTGCCGCCCGCCAGCAGGTCCTTGTTGGCGATGGACGCGTTGATGGTGTTGCTGATGTTGTAGCGCAGCTTGTTGCTGCCATAGGTCTGCGACAGGTCGGTGTCCCAGCCGGCGAAGGTGGACTTCCAGCCGACGATGACATAGCGGTCGGTGATGTCACCGTTGATGAAGGGCACGAAGCCGTTCGGGTACATCGCTGCGGAGTTGCGCGAGGGGATGTCGTCCGAGCCGATGCCGCCACGGGCGAAGGCCGCGGAGGACGCATCGCGGTCCTGGGCGCCGGCCGTCACATAGAGCTTGTCGTCGGACGTCAGCGGGAACTCGCCGTTCAGGTAGACCGTCTTGTTGGTGACCTTGGTGTCGCCAATGATGCGGGGGTTGTCGGCCTCGGCGCGGTTGGAGCGGCCACGGTCCTGCCATTCGCCGGTGATGCCGAGCGTGCCGCCGGCCAGCTTGACGCCGCAGTAGGCGCTGGCGAGGTAGTTCTTGCCGTCACCGGCCGAGTACTGGCCGAAGCCGGCCACGGCCTCGCAGCCGGCCTTCTTCTTCATCTGGATGTTGATGACGCCAGCAATCGCGTCCGAGCCGTACTGGGCCGCCGCGCCATCGCGCAGCACCTGCACGTTGTCGATGGCCAGCAGCGGGATGGAGTTCATGTCGGTGCCCGTCGCGCCGCGGTTGCGGGCGCCGAACAGGTTCACCAGGGCCACCGTGTGGCGGCGCTTGCCGTTGACCAGCACCAGGGTCTGGTCCGAGCCCAGGCCGCGCAGCGCGGCGGAGTCGATCAGGTCGGCGCCGTCAGCGCCAGTCTGGCGCGTTGAGTTGAAGGACGGCGACAGGTACTGCAGCGTCTGCGCCAGGTCGAATTGACCACCACCCTCGGTGGCCTTGCTCATCGAGTAGATGTCCACGGGCACCAGGGTGTCGGTGCTGGAGGCGGCGGGCAGGCTCTTGCGCGAGCCGATGACGGTCACGCGCTCGAGGCTGCCGGTCTCCTGGGCGATGGCAGAGGCGGTGGCAAACAGCGTGATGGCTGCGAGGGCGGTCGGCAGCAGGCGGGTGGCGTGCATGGGTGAACTCCGTGAATCTGATTTGTGATGGCGGCGGAGTTTGCCCCTCGCAGCAGGGGTCGCGAGGGCGGGTGTTGTGGCCTGCCGACAGGTTTGAAACCAACGAAACGATCGAAGCTTCGGTGCAACCCGCCCGCGGGAAAACACTCAGCCGCGCGGATGGTGCTCGGCGTGCAAGGCTTTGAGGCGCTCCCGCGCCACATGGGTGTAGATCTGCGTCGTCGACAGGTCGGCATGCCCCAGAAGCAGCTGCACGGCGCGCAGGTCTGCACCATGATTGAGCAGATGCGTGGCGAAGGCGTGGCGCAGCGTGTGCGGCGACAGCGGCACCGTGATGCCGGCCGCCAGCGCGTGTCGCTTGATCAAGGTCCAGAACATCTGCCGCGTCATGCCGGCGCCGCGGGCCGTCACGAAGAGGTCGTCACTGCTCTGGCCGGCCAGGATGGCGGCCCGGGCCTCGCGCAGATAGCGCGCCATCCAGTCGCGTGCATGCTCGCCAAAGGGCACGAGGCGGGCTTTGCTGCCTTTGCCGGTGACGTGCAGCACCGCGTCCTTGAAGGCGACGTGGGCGCTCTTCAGCGTGACGAGTTCACTGACGCGCAGGCCGCTGGCATACATCAGCTCCAGCATGGCGCGGTCGCGCAGGCCCAGCGGCGTGTCGACGTCGGGCGCCTCCAGCAGCGCGCTGACCTGGGCCTCGCTGAGCAGCTTGGGCACGCGCAGCGGCTGCTTGGCGGCCGTCAGCTTGAGCGTCGGGTCGGCCTGGATGCGCCCCTCGCGCAGCGCCCAGCGGAAATAGCGCTTGAAGACCGACAGCCGCCGGTTGGCACTGGTCGACTTGCCCGCCGGCTTGGCAGCCGCGTACTCGAACAGCTTGAGCTCGCTGCAGGCATCCAGCTCGGTGGGCGCCAGCCAGGCCGCCAGCGCGGCCAGGTCGCGGCGGTAGGCCGCCTGCGTGTTGGCGCTGAGGCCGTCTTCCAGCCAGAGCGCCTCGATGAAACTCTCGATGCCAGAATCAACGGGCATGGCGCACCAGGTATTCGGGCCGAGCGCTGGGCCGCTCCCGAGCCGGCCCGCCATGGCGATGTGCTTGCCGGTCAATCCGGCAAGCATCGCCGTCCCCTCGGGGGCTTCGGCCGGACACGTGGCGCCCAGTGGGCGGCATGTGCCTGCCGAAGCTCTGCGGCCGTTGGCCACAGAGCGGTCCCGGCCAAGGTACTCCTTGGACGAGGGGCTTCAGGTCAATCAAGCTTGAGCTTCTGCTGCGCCACGACCTTCTTGTAGACATCGAACTCCGCCGCGATCTGGGCCGCGAACTGCTCGGGCGTGTTGGCCACGATCAGCGAGCCGGTGTCCTCGATGCGCTTCTTGACGTCGGGCAGCTCCACCGCCTTGCGCACGGCGGCATTGATCTTGTCGACGATGTCGCGCGGCAGGCCCTTGGGCGCATGGATGCCGTAATAGGCCATGCGGTTGACGGGCTCCAGGCCGACTTCCTTGAAGGTCGGCACATTGGGCAGCGAAGCCACGCGCTGCGGCGCGGCGACGACGATGGGGATGAGGCGGCCGTCCTTGATGAAGGGCAAGGCCGACGGCAGGTTGTCGAAGATCATCGGCACCTGGCCGGCCACCGTGTCGTTCAGCGCCGGGCCGGCGCCGCGGTAAGGGATGTGCAGCACGAAGACGCCGGCGAGCGTCTTGTACAGCTCCATCTGCATGTGGCCGATGCCGCCGGTGCCCGAGGTCGCATAGCTGTGCTTGGCCGGGTTCTTCTTGAGCTCGGCCACGAAGCCCTTGTAGTCGCGCGCCGGGAAGCTCGGGTGCACCGCGATGATGTTGGGCGTCGCCGCGATGTTGATGACGGGCGTGAAGTCGGTCAGCGGGTTGTAGGCGATCTTGGGGTTGATGGCGGGGTTGGACGCCGTCGTGGACACCGTGGCCACGCCCAGCGTGTAGCCGTCCGGCGTTGCGCGCGAAATCTCGGTCGCGCCCACCGTGCCGCCGCCGCCCGCCTTGTTGTCGACCACCATGGTCTGCCCCAGGATGGCGTTCATGCGCTCGGAGACGATGCGGGCAATGATGTCGGTCGTGCCACCCGGTGCGAACGGCACGATCAGGCGGATGGGCTTGGTCGGGTAGCCCTGGGCCCAGGAGAGCTGGCTCAAGGGGCTGAGACTGGAGAGCGCGGCGGCTTGGAGGACGGAACGGCGTTGCATGGGGTCGGTCTCCTTGGTTGGTGGGGCGATGCTAGTTCAGGACGACTGCCCCAGCAGGCCGATGCGCAGCCTCGCGTCGCTGTTGTTGTCACCCAGGAAAACCTTCAGGAAGGCCGTGTAGAAGTCCTGGCCCTCGACGGGTTTGCCCCAGACCTTGCCGTTGACCGACAGCACGGTGCCGCCATGGGAAGGCAGGTAGTCGATGTGCAGCAGATCGCCCTTCTTCACGCGCCCCACCTCCGCAATGGCCGTGTTGAACTGCTTCACGCGCTCGGCCACCGCCGCCTTCTCGGCCTCGGTGGAGTTGCGATTGACGCCCTTGCTGATGGCCTTGACGAACTCCTGGGTCGACACGTCCTTCACGAGCGGGATGACGATGCGCATCTCCAGCCGCTTGGGGCCGGCCTGGGCGTAGATGGCGTCGGGGCTGCTCGCCTTCTGCGGCAGGTAGAGCGCCGCCAGGTAGAGCGGGTAGATGGCCACCTGGCGCTTGCCGGTGCCATTCAGGGCCAGCGTGCTGCCATCCAGTTGCAGCGTGTCGGGGAAGTCCTGGCCGTCGTAGCGCACGGCCTGGGCGGGCAGGGAGGCCGCAGCGGCCAGCGCGAGGACAGCCAAGGAAACGAAGGGGCGGCGGAGGGACGACATCATTCAAGGGCTCCAACGGACGGGCCGGACGATAACGCGGCAGACAATTCGGCAGATGACGGCTGGGCCGACAGGGCCCAGGCGATGTGCTCGGCCACCAGCGCATCGGCCCCCTGCCCCGCCAACACCAGAGCCGCGCGCAGGCCGGCATCGTCCCGAACGCGCAACGCGTTGCCCGCCGCGACGGCGAGGTTGCGTTGCCAGCGTGTAAAGCCGATGCGGCGAATGGCCGAGCCTTCGGTACGGCGCAGGAACTCCGCCTCGTCCCAACCCAGCAGCGCGGCAATCGGCGCTCCCGCCATGCCCGGGCGCACGTCGAAGTCGGCCAGCACGGCCGGCTGCGCGAACTTGTTCCAGGGGCAGGCCAGCTGGCAGTCATCGCAACCGTAGATGCGGTTGCCCAGCAGCGGGCGCAGCTCCTCGGGAATGGCGCYGTCGTGCTCGATGGTCAGGTAGGAAATGCAGCGCCGCGCGTCGACGCGGTAGGGCTCGGTGATCGCCGCCGTCGGGCAGACGTCGATGCAGGCCCGGCATTCGCCGCAATGGGCGCTGGTCGCCTCCGTCAGCGGCAGGTCGAGGTCGATGAAGAGCTCGCCGAGAAAGAACATCGAGCCGGCCTCGCGATGCAGCGTCAGCGTGTGCTTGCCGCGCCAGCCCAGGCCCGAGCGCGCGGCCAGCTCCACCTCCAGCACGGGCGCCGAGTCGGTGAAGACGCGATAGCCCAGCGGGCCGACCTCGGCCTCCAGCTTCTCGGCCAGCTTCTGCAGCCGCTGGCGCAGCACCTTGTGATAGTCCCGGCCGCGGGCATAGATCGAGATCTGGGCTTGCTCAGGCGTTGCCAGGCCGGCCCATTCGACCGCCTGCCAGCCCGGCTCGGTGCTGCTCGGAAGATAGTCCATGCGCGCCGTGATGACGCGCAGCGTGCCCGGCACCAGCTCGGCTGGCCGCGCCCTTTTGAGGCCGTGGGCGGCCATGTAGTGCATGCGGCCGTGGTGGCCGGCCTCCAGCCAGGCCTGCAGACCGGGCTCGGCGCTGCTGAGGTCCACGCCGGCCACGGCGATCTGTGAGAATCCCAGCTCATGCGCCCAGCCGCGCAAACGCATCAACAGCGCGGCGGCATCGACAGTGGACGGGACCTCTTGCATTTGTCTGCGATTCTAGAAACCGATCTGCTGTGGCCCGACGAGGCCGCGGCCCAAGTCACCGCCGACGCACTCGCGGCGGCGCTGCTCCCCTCCCCCAACGCCTTGATCGAGCTGCATGGCCCGCTGGGTGCCGGCAAGACGACCTTCGTGCGCCTGCTGCTGCGCGCCCTGGGCGTCGCGGGCCGGGTCAAGAGCCCGAGCTATGCCGTCATGGAGAGCTACGAGCTGCCTGGCGGCATGACGGCAAGCCATTTCGACTTCTACCGCTTTGGCGACCCGCGCGAATGGGAGGATGCCGGCTTTCGCGACGTCTTCGCCGCGCCGGGGCTCAAGCTCTGCGAATGGCCCGAGAAGGCGGCCGGCCAGTTGCCGCCCCCCGACCTGCAGCTCTTCATCGAGCTGATGCCCGACGACAGCCGCCGCGTGCGTGTGGTGGGAATGGCCAAGCTCGTCGAGGCCCTGGCATGAAGCGTCGGGAGACCTTGGGGTTCGTCGCGCTGCTGCTGAAGGCGCCCGACACGCTGGCCGCGACCAGCCAGGCCAGCATCGTCGCCGTGCGCGTCTGGCCGGCACAGGAATACACCCGCGTCACCATCGAGTCCGACCAGCCGCTGGCGGTCAAGCATTTCCTCGTCGACTCGCCCCACCGTCTCGTCATCGACATCGAAGGCCTGGAGCTGAGCCCGGGGCTGCGCGAGCTGATCGGCAAGGTCAAGGCCGACGACCCCTACATCACCGGCGTGCGCGTCGGCCAGAACACGCCCACCGTCGTGCGCATCGTGCTGGACCTGCGCCAGCCCGTGGCGCCGCAGATCTTCACGCTGGCGCCGGTGGCCGCCTACAAGCACCGCCTCGTCTTCGACCTCCACCCCAAGTTCGAGGCCGACCCGCTGCTGGCGCTGGCGCAKGAGCGCGACAAGAAGCCGCCGACGGCTGCCGCGCCCTCCCCGGCCCAGCGCGCCGCGGCCGCGGCCAGCGCCGTCAACGACGCGCTGGGCGATCTGATCCAGAAGATCGAGCGCCCCCCGGCACCGCCTCCGGCCGCCTCGGCCCCGCTGCCGCCGCCGGTCGTGGCCGCCACCAAGCCCGCACCGCCGCCTGCACCGGCTCCAGCGCCCGAGCCCAAGATCGACAGCCTCATCATCATTGCGCTGGACCCGGGCCACGGTGGCGAGGATCCCGGCGCCGTCGGCCCCTCCGGGCTGCGCGAGAAGGACGTGGTGCTGGCCGTCGGCCTCAAGCTGCGCAAGCGGCTCCAGGCCAACCCGAACATCCGCGTGCTGATGACGCGCGACGCCGACTTCTTCGTGCCGCTGCAGGACCGCGTGCACAAGGCGCGCCGCGTGCAGGCCGATCTGTTCGTGTCCATCCACGCCGATGCCTTCTTCACGCCGCAGGCACGCGGCGCCTCGGTCTTCGTCCTCAGCGACGGCGCCGCGACCAGTGCCGCCGCGCGCTGGATGGCCAACCGCGAGAACGCGGCCGACCTGGTCGGTGGCGTCAACGTCGGCGCCGCCACCAAGGACGCCAATGTGTTGCGTGCTCTGCTCGACATGAGCACGACGGCGCAGATCAAGGACAGCCTCAAGCTCGGCGGCGAGGTGCTGGGCCAGATCGGCAAGATCGGCAAGCTGCACAAGGCCAAGGTCGAGCAGGCGGGCTTCGCCGTGCTGAAGGCGCCTGACATCCCCAGCATCCTGGTCGAGACGGCCTTCATCTCCAACCCTGAGGAAGAGAAGAAGCTGCGCGACCCCGACTACCAGGACGAGCTGGTGGACGCGCTGGCCTCGGGCATCGCCAAGTACTTTGCGAAGAACCCGCCGATGGCGAGGAAGCGCAGCACGACGCTGTAAGGTGGGTTGCTTTTGCAGCTGTGCCTTTTGCTCGGTGCATTGCCGGGAGTCCGTCCCGGCGGCCGGGTAACTTTCTTCTGCGGGGCTGAAGAAAGTCACCAAAGAAGAGGCCCTGAACCGCACGCGAGCACCAATTGCGATTGGCACAGCGGCTAACTCACTTCAGCACCATGGGCAGATGCGAACCGCTGCGCTCTCGCGTCTGACTTGTCACGACCGCCATGCATCGCACCAGCAGCCCGTCCGACGCGCGGCTGCACGCCGGGCTCATCAAAACAGCCCAATGCAGCGTCGCTCGGGCGACGCGGCTGTTCGGTATTTGCTGATGAGCCCGGCGTGCTCCCGGCTTTAACTGGCTTGAAGGTCCGATCGCTGGCGCTCTACACAATTCTTGGGCGAGAGCGCAGCGGTTCGCTT